>PBQB01000108.1 GCA_002724895.1 Flavobacteriales bacterium | reverse complement strand
GCTATGGAAGGAATGTTATCTCCTGATATTGAAGAAAAAATAGTGTGTAATATCGAAGTTAGAGAAGTGTTTAAAATTTCAAAAATTGGCACTATTGCTGGAGCAATGGTTCTGGATGGAATTATAACTAGAAACTCTAATGTTAGATTAATTAGAGATGGTGTAGTAATATACACTGGTGCTTTATCATCATTAAAGAGATTTAAAGAAGATGTAAATGAAGTCAAGAAAGGTTTTGAATGTGGAATTTCTATTGAAAATTATAATGATATTAAAGTTGGTGATATAATTGAAGGGTTTGAAGAAGTAGAAATTAAAAAAACATTAAAAAATTAGTTTGTAAATTCCGAAAAGTTAATTAATTCAGGAACTGGGTATGAACCAGGAAAATGTTTGCTAATTTTATTTTTTATTCTTATTGCATCTAATCTATTTCTGCAATTACCTACTCTAATTTTGTAGTATGGCTCATCGTACATTAGATATATAGGTATATCAGGATAATTTTTAATAAATTTAGATTTTAATTTTACAATTTCAGCTTCTTTAGCTTTAAATTTTAATTGTACTCTCCATCCGTTTATTCCATTACGTTTTTTAAGTATTTTTTCATATTTAAGAACTAGCTTGTTAATCCCAATTTCATTGACGCTTAATAAATCTCCTTTATTTGAGGAAACAGAATCAGTTTGAGCAAAAAATATTGAAGGGAAAAAAAATATTAATGAACAAATTATTCTCATACTTCAAAAATATAAAATTAAATGAATTTCCTTTTATTATTTTTGTGTTGTGAGAAAATCCTATAAATATAATATCAAATGTGAAAAAAAAATTATTAATCAGATAATTTTAAAATCTAAGAATTATTCTTTTAGTAGTGTTTTATTATCAAATTATAATCTCCAAAAACCTAATATGCCTGAAAAGTATATTAGCTATGATTGTATTGCTGCGTTTGATATGATAGACACTTTACTTAGTAATTCAAATTCTTTTGAAAAATTAAGTGTTTTTCATAATAATAAAAAAGATTGGCTTTTTGGATCTTTATCATATGATTTAAAAAATGAGCTTGAACAATTAAGTTCAAATAATAATGATGGAGTTTTTGCACCAGATTTATTTTTTTTTGTACCTAAATATGTTTTATTATTAAAAGAAAAACAGATAGAAATTTTGTCACACGAATCTAAAAAAAATGTTGATAGTTTTTTTAAATTACTAGTTTCTTTAAAACAAAAAAATGATATTATAAATACAAAAATTAATGTTAAAAAAAGAGAAAATAAAAGTCAATATTTAAAAAAAATAAATGCTATTAAAAAAAACATTCAAAGAGGAGATATTTATGAAATGAATTATTGTCTAGATTTTTTTTCTAAGAATGTAGATTTAAATTGTGAAGATTTATTTTTAAAAGTTAATAATTATATTAAAAATCCTTTTTCTGCTTTTATACATATGAAGGATTATTATATTTTGTCTGCTAGTCCTGAACGCTTTCTTAAAAAATCTGGTCAAGATGTATTATCCCAACCAATTAAAGGTACCTTGAGAAGAGGTCTTAATGAAGATGAAGATAATAAACTGCTTGATGAATTTAAAAACAGCTACAAGGATATTTCAGAAAATGTAATGATAACAGATTTAGTAAGAAATGATTTGTCAATAGATGCTTTAAAATCAACTGTCCGAGTGAAAGAATTATCCAAAATATATACGTTTGAAAAGGTGCACCAAATGATTAGTACAATTACTTCAAAGGTAGATGCAAAATGTTGTTTTACCAAATTACTAAAATCAACATTTCCAATGGGTTCAATGACAGGGGCTCCTAAATTAAAATCAATGGAATTGATAGAAAAATATGAAAATTTTAAACGAGGTTTTTACTCTGGTTCAATTGGTTATGTTACTCCAGAATCAGATTTTGATTTTAATGTAATAATAAGGTCTATTGTATATAATGCAAAAACAAAATATTTGTCAATTGGTGTAGGAGGAGCAATTACAATAAATTCTGTTGCTGAAAAAGAGTATGAGGAGTGTTTAGTTAAAATTCAACCAATTCTAGACATAATTGATGATAAATAAGATTAAAAATAGAGTTGAAAAGTATATAAAATCAGAAAATTTATTTTCTCTTGATCAAAAGATTATTCTTGCAATAAGTGGTGGCGCAGATAGTGTGTGTTTGATGTATATTTTTTTAGAATTAGGAATAGATTTTGAATTAGCACATTGTAATTTTAATTTAAGAGGTTCTGAATCAGAAGATGATGAGGTTTTTATTAAAGAGCTAGCAAGTAAACATAAATTAAAATTACACTTAAAAAAAATCAACACACAGGAATATGCTTTAAGTAGGAATATTTCCATCCAAATGGCAGCTAGAGATATTAGATATGAGTGGTTTAATTATTTAAAAGATAAAAATAATGCTCATTATATTGCAACTGCACATCACTTAGATGATTCTATAGAAACATCTTTACTTAATTTTATCAGAGGAACTGGTATTAATGGATTAAGAGGGATATCATCTAAACGAGATAATATAGTTAGACCACTTTTGACTTTAACAAGAAAAGAAATTGAAGAATATTTAAATTCTAAAAATTTTACATTTAGAAATGATAGTAGTAACAAATCTTTATTATATAAGAGAAATAAAATTAGACATCAATTAATTCCTTTGTTAGAAGAAATTAATCCAAGAATTAGATTTACAATTTCTAATAATATTAATAGAATGTTAGAGGTTGAACAAGTCTTTAAAAATAGTATTGATAAAGTTTTAGCTAGATTAATCTACAAAAAAGACCAATATATATATGTTTCAAAAGATAAATTGATAAAAAATAATCCAGTCAGAACATATTTATTTGAATTGTTAAAGCCTTATAAGTTTAATCAAATTGATGATATCTATAGAGCTTTAGACTCTCATGGGCAAGAATTTTTTTCGATTACTCATAGATTGATCATAGAAAAAGATGAATTAGTAATAAGTCAAATTAATTTTAAGAAAGAAAAAAAAGATTTTTTTATAAGTAAAAATAATTCGCAGATTAGTTACCCAATTCATTTGCGATTAACTACAAAAAATATAGATACAATTAGTCAAAACACATATATTGCTCATTTTGACTATGAAAAATTAATTTTTCCTTTAAAGTTACGTAAATGGAAAAACGGAGATAAATTTATTCCGTTAGGCATGAACAATTTTAAAAAACTAAGTGATTTTTTCATAGATGAGAAGTACTCAAAAATAAGAAAAGAACAACAATGGCTTTTATGTTCTGCAAATGACATTATTTGGATTGTTGGTTCAAGAATTGATGATAGGTATAAGGTAGTTTCAACGACAAAAAAATTGTACATTGCAGAACTTTTAAAATAAATATAAAAAATGAATAAGTTATTATTTTTTCTATTACTAATAAGTAATTTTTCATTTGGTCAGATTCTCGATCCAGTTTCATGGGATTATTCTAAAAGAGTATTAAATGAGAATGAGGTTGAATTACATTTTACTGCAAAAATTGATAAAGGATGGTACTTGTATTCACAATCCTTACCAGAAGAGGCTGATGCTTTTCCAACTACTTTTACCTTTGTTCCAGATGAAAGATATGAGTTAATTGCTTCTGTAATAGAGCCAAATCCGATTGAAAAGTTTGATCCAAATTTTGAGATGATTTTACCTTATTTTGAAGACGAGGTAAAATTCATTCAAAAGATCAAAATTAATTCTGAAAATTCATTTGAATTGAATGGTGAGATTAGTTTTATGACATGTGATAATTCTCAATGTGTATTTCCTCCCCAAGAGATTTTTAGCTTTAAAATAAATGATGAAAATCATAATAAAACAAACGATAAATTGTTAAAAAGTGATGAGTTAGATAATGATTTAGCTAAAAAAGATTTAAGTAATAGTTTTTGGGCTTTATTTTTCATTGCTTTTTTAAGTGGCTTTGCGGCTTTGCTTACTCCGTGTGTTTTTCCAATGATACCCATGACTGTTTCTTTCTTTACAAAACAATCAAAGACTAAGGCAAAAGGTATTAGTAATGCAATTATTTATGGAATATCTATTATTATTATATATGTAGCATTAGGTGTTGGTGTTTCTGCAATTTTTGGTGCAGAAACTTTGAATAATATGGCTACAAATGTTTATTTTAATATCGCTTTCTTTTTGCTTTTGATAATATTTGGAGCTTCATTTCTTGGAGCTTTTGATATTCAGTTACCTTCTTCCTGGACAAATAAAAGTGTAGAGGCCGAAGGAAAAGGAGGTTTAATTGGTATTTTTTTCATGGCTTTTACTTTAGCTTTAGTATCTTTTTCATGTACAGGGCCAATTGTTGGAACATTGCTTGTGGAAGCATCAACAGGAAAAGGCTATATGGGGCCAATAATTGGAATGCTTGGGTTTTCATTAGCCATTGCTTTACCATTTGCTTTATTTGCGGCATTTCCAGGATGGTTAAATTCTTTACCACAATCTGGAGGTTGGCTTAACTCAGTAAAAGTATCTTTAGGTTTTTTAGAAATTGCACTTGCTTTTAAGTTTTTATCTAATGCAGACTTAGTTTTACAAACACATTTTTTAGAAAGAGAATTATTTCTTGCTATATGGATTGTCATTTTTGCATTGTGGACAATGTATTTATTAGGATTTTTAAAATTTGCTCATGATTCAAAGTTAGAGTATTTATCAGTAACAAGATTTTCTGTTGCTTTAGTTACAGGAGTTTTTACAATATATATGATTCCTGGTTTATGGGGTGCGCCATTAAAAATAATTAGTGGTTTCCCTCCTCCAATGTATTATAGTGAATCTCCTTTAGGTATTAGTAGTTTAAATGGGTCTACATCAATAGATAACAAAGATCATTTTGATGGTGACCAGCATATGGGACCTCAAGGTATAATGGCATTTCATGATTATGAAAAAGGAGTAGAATATGCTAAAAAAACATCTAAACCAATTTTTGTTGATTTCACTGGTCAAGCATGTATAAATTGTAGAAAAATGGAAGAATATGTTTGGTCAGATTCTGAAATAAAAAAAATTCTTATGAATGATGTAGTCTTAATATCTTTATATGTAGATGAAAAAATTAAATTGCCTAAAGATGAACAATATGAAACAATATTAGCTGGAAAGCCTAAAAAGGTAAGAACTACTGGAGACCGATGGATGGTTTTACAAGCCAATAAATATGGTACTAATTCACAGCCATATTACGTTTTTTTAGATCTTGATGAAAATCAGTTAATAGAGCCAGCAAATTATCAAGATTATGGAAAAGTTGAATTGTTTAAAGATTGGCTTAGCAGAGGATTAGATAAATTTCAAGAAAAATATAATTAGATTATGAAAAATAAAAAAATAATTACAAAAAATTCACAGGATTTCTTAGTGAAATATATAAATAATCCCTCCCCAACTGGTTTTGAAAGTAAGGGGCAAAAAATATGGTTAAAATATATAAAGCCTTATATTGATTCTCATTTCGTAGACACATATGGTACTGTTGTTGGTGTTATTAATCCAGAAAAAAAATTTAAAGTAGTTATTGAAGCTCATGCAGATGAAATCTCATGGTTTGTACATTATATTAGTAGCGAAGGTTATATTTATTTGAGAAGAAATGGGGGGTCAGATCATCAAATTGCTCCTTCAAAAAGAGTTAATATCCATACAGCAAAGGGAATGGTAAAAGGGATTTTTGGTTGGCCTGCTATACATACTAGAAAATCTGGGAAAGAAAAAACACCTAAGTTAGATAATATTTTCTTAGATTGTGGTTGTAAAAATAAAAAAGAAGTAGAAGACCTAGGGATACATGTAGGATGTGTAGTGACTTACGAAGATGAATTTCTTATTTTAAATAATAACTATTATGTAGGAAGAGCATTGGACAATAGAATAGGGGGATTTATAATTGCTGAAGTTGCTAGATTATTGAAAGAAAATAAAGTTAAGTTACCTTTTGGTCTTTATATCACTAACTCTGTTCAAGAAGAAGTAGGATTAAGAGGAGCTCAAATGATTGTTCAAAGTATAAAACCTGATGTTGCTATAGTTACAGATGTGTGTCATGATACTAACACTCCAATGATTGATAAAATACAGCAAGGTGATACAAAATGCGGAGATGGTCCAGTTTTAACTTATGGCCCTGCGGTACAAAATAATTTATTAGATTTAATAATTGGTACAGCTAATCGAAATAAAATTCCTTTTCAAAGATTAGCAGCATCCAGAGCTACTGGAACTGATACTGATGCATTTGCATATGCAAATGGAGGCGTTGCTTCTGCACTAATTTCATTACCCTTAAAATATATGCACACCACTGTGGAAACTGCGCATAAAAGTGACATTGAAAATGTAATTTTATTAATTTTTGAAACTTTAAAAAACATTAAAGATAATCACGATTTTCGATACCTTTCTTAGTTTTGTTAGATTCATTATATTTGAAGCATGTAACTATATGGTCATTGACCATGCCAGAAGATTGCATAAAAGCATAAATGATTTTTGGTCCAATAAACTTAAAACCTCTTTTTTTAAGATCTTTACATATTTTTTCAGCTATTTCTAGAGGATTTTTTTTAATTTGTTT
>PBQB01000107.1 GCA_002724895.1 Flavobacteriales bacterium | reverse complement strand
TTCAACGCCTTGAGAAGCGTCTACGAGCAATATTGCTCCCTCGCAAGCAGATAAAGATCTGGAAACTTCATAAGAGAAATCAACATGTCCAGGGGTATCAATTAAGTTTAAAATATAATCTGTTTCATAATATTTATATTGCATTTGAATCGCATGACTTTTTATAGTAATACCACGTTCTTTTTCCAATTCCATATCATCTAGAACTTGATCTTCTAATTCTCGTTCGCTAATTGCTCCAGTAAATTCTAATAACCTGTCAGCTAAAGTTGATTTACCATGATCAATATGAGCGATAATACAAAAATTTCTAATGTTTTTCATAGAGAATGCTAAAATACAAGATTCTTAAAAAATGGAAAATTAAGAATTAACAAAAAAAAAGATTTTTATTTTTGCTGTATGAATAAAAAGCCTCATGTTCAAAGAAAAAGACATGTTGCCAAAGCAATAACTTGGCGATTAATCGGCACACTTGATACTTGGTTAATCAGCTGGGTTCTATTAACTTACATTGGTGAGGTCAGTTTTTTTACTGTAAAATTTTCTAAAGAAGTAGCTGATAAAGCGACATATGCAGCAACATACATAGCCACATTAGAATTGATTTCAAAAACAGTTTTATATTATTTTCATGAAAGAGTATGGTATAATATTTCTTGGGCAAAACAAGAACAACAGATTAGACATATTATTAAAACAATAAGCTGGAGGCTTATAGGGGCTTTAGATACTATACTTCTAGTTTTTATAGTTTTCTATTTTATGTTTTCAACTACAGAAGGAGCATCCACAGTAGCATTATCTATGTTTTCTATAGAAATTATAACAAAAATGTTTTTATATTATTTTCATGAGAGAGTATGGTTTATATCAAATTTTGGAGTTATAAAAAATAAAGATTGACGCTTTAAACATCGTTTGATAATAATTCATTTTCTTCATCTATTTCCCACTGGTATTTTTTTCTTTTAGGGCCATCTTCCCTAAATAGAATAGAGATAACAAGTCCAGTGATAAAACCAGAGAGATGACCTTCCCAAGAACTAAATTTATTTATTGGAAATAATCCCCATATCATTGACCCATACAAAAATAATACTACTAGAGAAATTGCAGTGAGAGGTGGGTTTTTTCTAATTATACCGCTAAAAAAAAGAAATGATGCAAGAGAATATATTATGCCACTTGCTCCAATATGAAACGATTGGCGCCCAATCATCCACAACAAAACACCAGAAAAAATAAATAGTAAAAAGAAAATTCGGTAAGCAATTTTTTTATAAGAATAAAATAAAAGTGTTCCTAAAACAAGTATTGGATAACTATTATTTATTAAATGTGACCAGTCTTTATGAATAAAAGGAGATAAAAAAATACCTTTTAAACCAATATAAGTTTTTGGTAAAACACCAAGCTTTATAAATGAAATGTTAAAAACAAATTGAAAAAGATGGGTTGTCCACATAATTAGCAAAAACATCATTGGAACAAATAATATTTTGAAAAGATTTTTTGTTTTTTTTCGTTTCATGTATTTAATAAAATTAAAACAACTATTTTGTTATTAAACGACTTAAAGTATTACCTTTACTAAAATATGAAAAATAAAAAATTATTTCTTTTAGATGCCTATGCACTTATTTACAGAGCATATTTTGCATTTATTAATAATCCAAGGATTAGTTCTAATGGACTAAATACTTCTGCAGTTTTTGGATTTACTAATTCCTTATTAGAAATTATTAAGAAAGAAAATCCGACTCATTTAGCTGTTGTTTTTGATACAAAAGAAGCTACAGAGAGACATATTATTTACCCAGAATATAAGGCGCAAAGAGAGGCTATGCCAGAGGGAATAAGAGAAGCCCTTCCTTATATAGACAGATTACTAGAGGCGTTTAATGTGCCCAAAATATTTAAAAATGGCTTTGAAGCAGATGATGTTATTGGTACAATAGCTAAGAAAGCAGAAAAAGAAGGTTTTCAAGTATTCATGATGACCCCAGATAAAGATTTTGCTCAATTAGTTTCTGAAAATATTTTTATCTATAAGCCAGCATCTAAATGGCAAAGAGCATCTATTTTAGGAAAAAGAGAAGTTTTAGATAAATTTAAAATAGAAAAAATAGAGCAGGTAATTGATTTTTTAGCTATGACTGGTGATGCGGCAGATAATATTCCTGGGATAAAAGGAGTTGGAGAAAAAACAGCGCAAAAGTTTATAAATGATTTTGGTTCTGTTGAAGGCTTATACGAAAATCTAGATAAAGTAAAGGGAAAAATTAAAGTTAAGATAGAAGAGTCAAAAGAAATTGGACTGCTTTCGAAAAAATTAGTTACAATAATTACAGATGTTCCATTGTCATTTAAAACAGAAGATATGAAGATTAAAGAAATGGATGTCGATAAGGTTACTAAATTATTTAAAGAGTTAGAATTTAGAACAATTTTAAATAAAATTATCAAAAAAAATGAGGCCATGAAAATTAATAACTTGAATAAAGAAGAGTTATTAAAAGAAACAGATTTTCAAATGAGCTTATTTAGTGAAAAGAAAGAAATTAATATTTTAAAAGAGGATAATTATACAATAGTTAAAGAAAAAAATAACATTTTAAAGTGCATTAATGAAATTTTTGAAGCTAAACAATATTCAATTTACTTGCCTCATTATAAAAATATAAAACAGAATGATAAACTTTATGGTTTTGCTATTACAGTAAATAAAAAAAATTATTTCATTTTAAATATATTGGATAATCTTAAAATGTTTAAGGAAGTTTTTGAAAGCAACGAAATAGTAAAATTTGGATATGATATTAAGAGGATATTAAAATATTTTTCCAAAATCAACATCAATATTTGTGGAGATTTGTTTGATACACAAATAGCACATTATTTATTATATCCTGAAAAAAGACATGATTTAGAGGTGTTAGCAGAAAACTATTTAAATATCAATTTTCAAAACGAGAATGATGTTTTTCATAAAGAAAAGCTAACTGATCAATCAATAAATATAGTTGCAAGTTATGCTATTCAAAGAGCAAAAATAATTTTAGATCTTTCAAGTATTTTAGAAAAAGAGTTAAATAAGGCAAATCTTGGTAGATTATTTTATGATATTGAAATGCCGCTTGTAAAGGTGTTGTCAGAGATGGAGTCAGAAGGGATAAAATTGGATGTGAAGAATTTAAATAAATATCGTTTAGAACTTGAAAATGAGATTGATGAAATAGAAAAAAGAATATACAATTTAGCAACTGTTAAATTTAACATATCTTCTCCTAAACAACTTGGAGATATTTTATTTAACCAATTACAATTATCAAAAAAACCAAAAAAAACTAAATCAGGACAATTTTCAACATCAGAAGAAATATTGCTTAAGCTCAAGTCAAAACACCCAATCATTGATGAAATATTAGACTATAGGTCAATAACAAAATTATTATCAACATACGTTGTGGCCTTGCCACAATTGGTTAGTTCAGAAACTAAAAAAATCCATACAACTTTTAATCAAACAGTAGTTGCAACAGGTAGGCTTTCTTCAACAAAACCAAATATTCAAAATATACCTATTCGTACAACAAAAGGAATGAAAGTGCGAGCTTCTTTTGTAGCCAGAAATTCTGACTATACCATTTTGTCTGCGGATTACTCTCAAATAGAATTGCGGATTATGGCCTCACTTAGTAAAGATCTTGCAATGATAAATGCTTTTAAAAATGGAATTGATATACATTCAGCAACTGCATCAAAAGTATGGAGTGTTGACCTAGCATGTGTTGATAAGACAATGCGTTCAAAAGCTAAAGCTGTGAATTTTGGCATAATATATGGTATTTCAGCCTTTGGATTATCTCAAAATATTGGTATTTCAAGAAAAGAAGCTAAACAAATTATAGATCAATACTTTGAAGAGTTTTCTAAAGTTAAAAGTTACATTGATGAATCAATCGAAAAAGCAAGAAAAGATCAATATGTTGAAACATTAATGGGTAGAAGAAGATATTTGCCAAATATTAATTCAAAAAATGCAGTCATCAGGTCTGTTTCAGAAAGAAATGCAATAAATGCACCTATACAAGGTTTAGCAGCAGATATAATTAAAAAAGCAATGATAAGTATTCAAGCTGAATTGCAATTAAATAGAATGAAGTCAAAAATGTTATTACAAGTTCATGATGAACTAATTTTTGACATGTATAGTGAAGAAACAGAAATGTTAAGGGAAATAGTTAAAAGATGTATGGAAAATGCAACAAAATTAGAAGTTCCACTAGTTGTTGATATGGGTGAAGGAGAAAATTGGTTGCAAGCTCACTAACTATTATAGTTGTATGTAACTAATTATTGTTTTTTTTACTGAATAGCAAGTAAAGAACGATTAATGCAATCACACCTACAAATGCACTTCCGGCAGCTTGTATGTTTCCAACAGGGTCCCAACCTAGTATTTTATCATCGATTAGGATTTGAACAACTACTCCAAGGCACAAAAAGCTAAGAGATAATTTTGTTGTATTTTGAATTAAAGTTATTAAGTTAGATAAAAAATTTTTCATTTTTCTAATTCTTATATGATAATTCTAGAATATAAAATAGCCCTACATTTTTTGTAGGGCTATTTTATTATAAATACATCTAGTTTGGATTTTACTTAGCAGTTAGTAAATTCCATAATACACAAGTTGCAAGTAAACCTACAAATCCTGCACCGCCAAGACCATTAATTACTGCCATAACATTATCTATAACAGTTATTCCAAAAAGTTGGCCTCCTCCAAAAGCGATTTCAACAGCAATTCCTAGTCCTAACAGAGACATAATTAAACCTGTTAATCCTTTAAAGAATCCGTTGAAGTACTTAAATACATTGTCCATAATATAAAATAATTTGGTTAATACTGTTCGCAAACATATGACATAAACTATTGAGTTGTTTACTCATATTAAAAAAATCTTTTTTGTACGATAAATTAATATTGATAAAAAAAATTCAGGTATTTTTTTTTTTAATAAACTGATTTTCAATTGTTTATCTTGCGTAAGATTAGAGTAAAACTAAATTTTTCACTTAGTTTTTACACATTTAAATGTTAAAAATTACGGCCGTTTTTAATTGGTTGAAAATGAGGCACTTATTGTTTTTTTTGTGCTAAAATTAGCAATCTGAACACTTATTTTATCATTTTTATTGAAATACAGAAATTAAAGTTAATTTTCGTATACTTAAATTTAATTTTTTTTTTCTAAATTGAAAAAGCGGTCTCTAAATCATTTATCAAATCTTCAACATCTTCAATTCCTACACTTAGTCTAATAAGAGAATCTACAACTCCTGTCTTCTCTCTTTCTGCTTTTGGAATTGCTAAATGAGTCATTGATGCAGGATGTCCACATAATGACTCTACTCCTCCTAAGCTTTCAGCTAGTTTGAAATAATGTGTGTTAGAAACAAAATTAATTGCATCGTTCAATTTATTACTTTTTAGTGTAAAAGAAACCATTCCTCCAAAAGCATTCATTTGTTTTTTTGCAATATGATGATTTTTATGGTTTTTAAATCCAGGCCAGTAAACTTGTCCAACTTTATGATGATTTTTTAAATATCTAGCTATTACTTCACCATTTTCAGAATGTCTTTCCATTCTTATATGAAGAGTTTTAATTCCTCTTAATGCAAGAAAGCAATCCATAGGTCCAGGCACTGCGCCACAGGAATTTTGAATAAAAGCTATTTTTTCAGCAATAGTATTATCATTACATATTACCACCCCCATAATTAAATCTGAATGTCCTGCCATATATTTTGTTAAGGAATGCATTACAATATCAGCCCCTAAATCTATTGGAGTTTGGAGATATGGGGTGGCAAATGTATTGTCTACAACTAAAAGTAATCTATTTTTTTTTGAAATTTTAGATAGCTCTTCTACATCAACAATGTTAAGCATTGGATTGGTTGGTGTTTCTGCCCAAATCATTTTCGTGTTTTTGTTGATTAATTTCTCAACACAATTTGAATTTTGCATGTCAACAAAATGAAAAATAATACCATATTTTTCAAATATCTTTGTAAAGATACGATACGATCCACCATACAAGTCATTTGTAGAAATTACCTCATCACCAGGAGAAAGTAATTTTATTATTGCATCAATAGCCGCTAATCCACTTCCAAAACAAAAACCATGCTTTCCGTTTTCTAGAGAGGCAACATTTTTTTCTAAGACTGTTCTTGTAGGATTTCCTGTTCTTGAATATTCATAACCTTTATGATTTCCAGGAGACTTTTGAATACAAGTAGAGGTTTGGTATATTGGAGGCATTATTGCTCCTGCAGTTTTATCTTCTGCAAATCCAGCATGAATTGTTTTTGTTCCAAATTTCATATCGTATAAATTAAATTATTTGATGCAAAAGTATTAAAAGATGCGTTATTTTTACAAAAAAATATTTGTGTTTCATAAAAATTATTTTGCACACTTTTGTCTTTTTATAGCCAATTTAATTTATGCTCTAAATTATACTTTTGCAAAAGATGTAATGCCTGACTATATAGGTCCATCTGGTTTTATTTTGTTAAGGGTTTTAGGAGCATCGATTATATTTTTGTTAATCTATGCGTTTTTTATAAAAGAAAAAGTTGCAATCAAAGATCTTTTAAAGATAGCTGTTTGTAGCATGTTTGGTGTTGCAATTAATCAACTTTTTTTCTTTCATGGATTAAATTTATCAACTCCAATAAACGCGGCAATTATAATGACTGTAAATCCAATCATTGTAGTTGTGTTATCATATTTCATACTTCGTGAGATTATAACTTTTAAAAAAATAATTGGTATTCTTTTAGCAATGATAGGGGCATTGATTTTAATTTTACAAACAGGAGACATGTCTATAAATTTAGGAACAAGATTTGGGAACTTACTTGTTTTAATTAATGCTAGTAGTTATGCTTTGTATTTGGTTTTAGTAAGACCATTAATGAAAAAATATCATCCAATTACAATTATGTTTTTTGTTTTTATGTTTGGATTAGTATTTGTAACACCATTTGGATATTATGAGCTTTCAAATGTTATATGGAAAAAAATACCCTCTTTTATCCTTTTTGAAATAGTTTTTGTTGTTTTTTGTACAACAGTTTTAGCATATCTATGTAATACAACGGCATTAAAATATCTCAGCGCATCCACTGTAAGTACATATATTTATTTACAACCTATTCTAGCGACTATCTTTGCGGTTTTAATGAAGAGTGACGTTCTTAGTTATGAGAAATTTTTTTCTGCAATATTAATCTTTATAGGCGTTTATCTAGTTAGTATTTCTCCATTACAAAAAAGATAAATTAACTTTTCTAACTTTGTAAAAAAAAAAATGATTAATTCAATGACAGGATATGGTAGAAGTGAGTTTGTTATTAATTCAGAATTATATTGTATTGAAATTAAAACCCTTAATTCTAAGCATATTGATGTCAATCTAAAAACACCATCTATTTATAGACAAAGAGAGTCTGAGATAAGGCAGATAATTGCAAAAAATTTAAAAAGAGGAAAGATAGATGTTTTTATTTGGCAACAAAAAAAACAAAATATTTCAAATTATAAAATAAATACAGAGATGTTAAATTTGTATTATAAACAAGCCTCTGACTTTAATAAAGAAAGAAATAAAAATCAAACATGGTTGACTAGATTATTAAAGAGAGAAAAAGACATATTGCCAGCAATTTTAAACATGCCTGATATTGTACAAAAGGTAGAAGATGAAACAAGCAAAGATAATTGGAAAGAAATTAGACAAGGCTTAATAATAGCAATTGAATCTGTTAAGAATTTTCGAGAACAGGAAGGAGCTAAACTACAGAGTGACATTGTAGGTGCAATTAATAATATTAAAAAGCTACATAAAATTTTAACTCCTATTTCTAAAAAAAGAATAGATAGAGTAAAAAACAAATTAAAAAATAATATTATGCAGCTTGAGGGCGTTTCAATTGATATAAATCGTTTAGAACAAGAGCTGATTTACTATTTGGAAAAACAAGACATAAATGAAGAAATTGTTAGATTAGAGGCACACTTAGATTATTTTTTAAGTGTAATTAAAGAAGATTCACCTAATGGAAAAAAGTTAGGATTTATATCTCAAGAATTAGGAAGAGAAATTAACACTATTGGCTCTAAAGCATCAGATTTAGAAATGCAAAAATTAGTTGTAAAAATGAAAGACGAATTAGAAAAAATAAAAGAACAATTGTTAAATGTTTTGTAAGTGCATAAGCTAATTGTCATATCAGCGCCATCTGGTGCAGGCAAAACTTCAATAGCTCATTTTTTATTGAATCAAATAGAAACGTTGTCTTTTTCTGTTTCAGCATGTACAAGAAATAAGAGAAAGAATGAGACTCATGGAAAGGACTATTATTTCTTATCTTTAAAAGACTTCAAGAAGAATATAAAAAATGGAAATTTTTTAGAGTGGGAAGAGGTTTATGAAGATAAGTTTTATGGAACATTAAAATCAGAAATTAAAAGAATTTGGAATGATGGAAAGCATGTAATGTTTGATGTTGACGTTGAGGGTGCTATGAATATCAAAAAGCAATATTCAGAAAAATGTCTCTCAATTTTTATCATGCCACCTTCGGTTGATGCTTTAAAGCTAAGACTACTAAATAGAGGTTCAGATTCTGAAGAAAATATAAATATTAGAATTGAAAAAGCAAGACAAGAGTTGAGTCAAAGTAAATTTTTTGATCAAGTAGTTATAAATGATAATTTTGATGTTGCATGTAAAGACACATTGAAGTTAGTTTTTGATTTTATTAATAAATCATGAAAGTCGGATTATATTTTGGATCATTTAATCCGCTACACTTGGGTCATAAGATTATAGCTTCATACATTGCAGAATTCACAGATTTAGACAGGGTGACTTTTGTTGTATCACCTCAAAACCCTTTAAAAGAAAAAAAAGACTTGCTTGATCAATCGACTCGTTTACAAATTATAAAGTCTGAAATAAAAGGCGTCAAAAACTTAGAGGTTACAGATATAGAATTTAATATGCCAAATCCGTCTTATACAATTGATACACTTCTAACCTTAAAAGAAAAAAACCCAAAGAACGAGTTTTGTTTGATAATGGGAGCAGATAACTTTGAAAATATACATATGTGGAAAAATTTTAAACAAATTTTAGAAAATTACACTATTTATGTTTATCCAAGAAATGGAATAATTGTGAAAAGAAATCAGAAAAATATTATGGTTTTGCATGATATGCCACAGATTGATATTTCTGCTTCATTTATAAGAAAAAAAAT
>PBQB01000106.1 GCA_002724895.1 Flavobacteriales bacterium | reverse complement strand
GTTAAGCACTTGCCTTATGAAAAGAGTGCAAGTATGTATGTCTCTAAGTTTATCTGTGATGAGAAGACAAATTACAATCTGATTAAAAATTCTTAAGTTTACAGACTATAAAACAATAGATTAACAATAAACTAAGATGAAAAAACTACTTTACCTTTTATTACTAACACCTATTATATATTTAGTTTCTTGTAGCTCAGGAAAAGGAAACCTTACTCCTGAACAATTACCTATTGAAGAAACAATAGTTGGAGTAACTTGGCAGCTATTAAATGTTGGTGGAGGTTGGTTTCGTTTAAATGATGATTATACTTATTCAACTAAATTTCTTCTATGTGACACTTTCGCTGTTGAAGGTGTTTGGTCATTAGATGGTGATGTTCTAGAAAACAGATATATTATTGGAGCAGTGGAGTATGTAGAAAGAAGTACTATTATAGAATACAGTGATTCATTACTAAAGTTTCAGGTAGATACTACACCTACTACAGATGCCTATGTATGGTTTGAAGCCTGTGAGCCTGAACCAATAAGAGGTTGTATGGATTCAACTTTCTTAAATTTTAATCCTAATGCCCAATGTCCTGATACTTGTACGAATGACCCTGTATATGGATGTATGGATGCCAATGCTCTTAATTATGATGCTACTGCTAATATTGATGATGGTTCTTGTTGCTATGTAGGTGGATGTATGGATGCAACTGCTTTAAATTATAATGCTAGTGCTTGTCAAGATGATGGTTCTTGTATTGCAGTTGTAAATGGTTGTACTGATTCAATAGGCTCTGTAAACTATAATCCTTTGGCAAATACGGATGATGGAACATGTATACCTTATGTTTATGGTTGTACAGATTCAACAGCAACTAATTATAATGCTTCAGCAACAACTGATGATGGTTCTTGTACTTATCCTATAGCAATCGGAAATACTAATCTAGGAATCGGAAATACTAATCTAGCAATCGGAGATACTCATCAGGGAGGAATTATCTTTTGGCTGGATGGAAATGGTGGTGGCTTAGTCGCAGCTCCTACAGACCAATCTTCTAGTGCAGAATGGGGATGTTATGGAACTCCTATTTCAGGAACACCAACCAGTGGCTATAATGGACAAGCTATTGGAACAGGTAATCAAAACACAATTGGTCTTGTAGCAGGTTGTACAACACCAGGAACAGCTGCAGATATTTGTGCTAATCTAACTCTTGGTGGGTACAGTGATTGGTTCTTGCCTTCAAAGTATGAATTAGAAGAAATGTTTTTAAAACTACACCTACAAGGGCTTGGCGGTTTTGCTGATGACTTCTATTGGAGTTCTTCTGAGCGCGGTTACTACATTGCGTGGAGTATGGATTTCTACAATTCGCTCTGGCCCACCGTCGGTAAGAACGGCAACTACGTTAGGACTAGGGCTGTTCGGGCTTTTTAACCATTTAACTAATTATAGAATAAATGAAAAAACTACTACTTATCTTAACTAAGAGTATAACAATTAAAAGATTTCTTTTTATTAGTTTCTTATTTACAATGTCAAGTTGTATGTCATTGCATTCAGGATATATTACAAATTCGGTTGCTTTGTCATCTAATAACTTCGAATATTTAAAGCAATCAGTAACTGGTAATAGTGAAGTAGTGTATGTTTTAGTATTTGGTGGATATGGTAAGCAAGCATTAGTAACCGAAGCATTCAATAATATGAAAGAAAAATATCCTATAAATAAGAATCAAGTATACACGAACCTTTCTGTTAATTTTAAACATAGTATTATGGCATTTGGTTTTTTTAGAGAAATAAAATGTACTGTTTCTGCTGATATAGTAGAATTCCAATAAACTAATTATAGAATAAATGAAAAAACTACTACTTATATTACTTTGTTTACTCTTTACTGTTTTTTTATTTTCTCAAAATCATTCTAATGAATATTTTGATAAAAGCAAGGAACACCATACACCTCATGGTTTTACAAATCCTTTTCTTCCAGATGGGCCACAAGATAAAAGTTTTTATGATTTGATTAAAATGATGCGTGAAAAAAGACCTGATAAACCTAAAAAAATTGAGGTAGAAGAAATTTCATCAAGTGAAATCGAAGACTTGATTAAAAAGGGAGAAAATTTTTATTTGTGGATAGGACATTCAACAGCTTTTCTACACATAAATGGTAAAAATATTCTTACAGATCCAATTTTTTCCGATAGATGCTCACCTTCACAATTCTTCGGTCCAAAGCGCTATACTGAACCTTCTATTTCTATAAATTCATTACCTAAGATTGACCTTATAGTAATTAGCCATAATCATTATGATCATCTTGATTATAATACAGTGAAGTTGATTGGTGATTCAACTTTTTGGTTTGTACCTTTAGGATTAAAAAGGTGGTTTAATGATAACGGTGTTAAAAATGTAATTGAAATGGACTGGTTTGAATCATATGACTATGGTGGTATAAAAGTAGATTGCTTGCCTTCGCAACACTGGTCAAAACGAACTGCGTTTAAAAGTTTTGACACTCTTTGGGCATCTTGGTCAATTGAAGTGGAAGATTTTAAGTTTTGGTTTGGTGGAGATACTGGATACAATGATGTACAGTTTAAATCAATTGGGAGAGACTATGGGCCATTTGATTTCGCAGCAATACCTATAGGTGCTTATGAACCAAGGTGGTTTATGAAGGATTTTCATATTAATCCTGATGAAGCAGTTCAAATTCATTTAGATGTTTTATCAAAAAGAAGTGTAGGAATTCATTATGGAACTTTTATACTTACTACTGAACCAATTGATGACCCTGTAAAGAAATTGGATATTGCCAGGCAAAAATATGGACTTGATATAAATGATTTTTCAGATTCAAAATTAGGGAAAATTATTAAATTATAGATAGTGGAGATGATGATTGGCAATCAATTAAAAACAATAGATTAACAATAAGCTAAGATTATGAAAAAACTACTTTATACATTATTAGCAGTAACAATTATATTCTCATCATGTGAGAAAGAAGAAGAAAATAGTAATTCAGATAACAACAATAATAATAACAACAATAATAATTCTACACTAGTATTAGAACAAACAGTATGGCAGTTACAATCATATGAAATATTTGATACTATTAGAGCCATTCCTAATAATAACGACCCTGTGTGGGGTGAAAGCGGATTATCTACTGTTAGTTGGATGTTTTTTAATAATAATGAATGGCTTATTCAAGAATACATTGGAAACAATAATGTTATAATTAAAGATACCTCTATTTATTCTTTTTATTCAGGAATTAATATTATTAATCTTTACTATAATGGTTATACTAATGAGTTTTCTCTGACAAATCTTGGTCAAGATAATAATCTTGTTACTAGTTTAAATATTATCTCATTTTCAAATAATAATTTAGTTTTAGAAGGAACATTTGTTGGAGATGATAATAATAGTTATAAGATTAGATTTAACTTAATAAAACAATAGATTAACAATGAAAAGGATCATTTATTTATTAATATTTTTTAGTCTAGGTTGTAGTGATGGTGATTATATTTTAGGTAATTGTTATGTATCACCTAATCCAAACATTATTTGTACCGAAGAAGCTAATCCAGTTTGTGCTTGTAATAACTTGGTTTATGTAAATTCTTGTGAAGCTGAAAAAGCTGGTAATCTCCATTATAAATTAACTGATTTAAATGTTGGGGAAGAATGTAGCTATTAAATTTAATGTTTTAAAACAATAGATTAACAATAAAACACCATTATGAAAAAACTACTACTTATATTTATTTGCTTGCCCTTTATTGGATTTGGACAATGTATAAAAGGTGATTGTGAAAATGGAGTAGGGCTATATTTTTGGCCAGATGGGTCTTATACAAATGGTTCATGGAAACATGGGAGTCCTCATGGTATAGTCCAAAAAACAGATGTTCACGAAGGAAAATTGATAAAATCTTTTGAAGGAGAAATGGAAATGGGATTAGTAAATGGATGGGGGTCAGAAACACTTTATGATAAAAAGGGTAATTTATTAGGAACTTATGTTGGAAATTTTGAAAATGGAGATTATAACGGTTGGGGAATATGGATTCATAAAGATGGAAGAATTGAGAAGGGAACCTATAAAGATGGAAAATTAATAAACTAAGAGTATGAAAAAACTACTACTTATATTTATTTGCTTACCCTTTATTGGGTTTGGGCAAATTTTTGGTTCTATTTCTTCATTGACTATTTCACCTGTAAATCCAAATAATACTGATACAGTGTATGTTTATGCTGAACTTTTATTTACTTCCTCTGGATGTCCTTTAGATATGAAATCACATAGTGTTTTAGGAAATAATATCGTAGCATCAACACAACATTGTTTTGGTATGCTGACGGCAATTTGTAATACTACTGATACATTCAAATTAAACCCTCTAGCTGTAGGAACGTACACTTTTGATTTAACTTTGTCTTCGGGAGGTGGACCTCCTCCTTGTACGGCTGGTATTGTACCTGATGATAATGATGTAATTACTTTTAATGTTGTTACTTCTGTTGGAATTGAAGAACACACTACAAACAAAGAACTTCTTAAAGTAACAGACCTCTTAGGAAGAGAAACAAAAGGAAAGAAAAAAGAACCTCTCTTTTACATCTATGATGATGGAACTGTAGAGAAAAAACTAATTATAGAATAAATGAAAAAACTACTACTTATATTACTTTGCTTACCTATCTATGATTGGTTTTGGGCAATTAACTACTTGTGGTGAAGAACCTAACTATACAGTTAACAAATTCGGTAATTATAAATAACTGACAAGATTTTAATAGTTGAAATAAATTATATTTGTCAAATGGAAATATTAGTTACAGGCGGACTAGGTTTTGTAGGGTCCACATTAGTAGACGCATTAGTAAAATCTAACTATTCTGTAACTGTTATTGATAATCTATCCTCTACTTCAAGTTCAATTTCATATAAAAATAAATTAGTAACATATATTATTGATGATATTCGAAATATTAAACAATTAAAATTTAAAAAATGCTTTGATATTATATATCATTTAGCAGGTCTTGCAAGAATACAGCCTAGTTTTAATGACCCATTATCATATATAGATATTAATGTTAATGGAACAGCTATTATTTGTGAAATAGCAAGAGAGCATAATGCTAAACTAATATATTCAAGTTCTAGTTCTATTAATAATGGTGAGTACCAAACTCCATATACATTCTCAAAATGGGGAGGAGAAGAGGTTTTAAAAACTTGGAAGGAGTGCTATAATATTAATGCATCCATATGCAGATTCTATAATGTATATGGTCCAAGAGAACCTAAAACTGGAGATTATGCCACTGTAATTAGAAAGTTTATAAGACAATTTAGAAATAAAGAACCTCTTACTATTGTTGGAGATGGTGAGCAACGAAGAGACTTTACTCATGTAAATGATATTGTTGACGGTTTAATTAAAGTTGCAAATCATAATAGTGGTCAGTTATTTCATTTAGGAAGAGGTGTGAATTATTCTATCAATGAATTAGCAAGAATGTTTAATTATAATAATATTATTTATGTTCCTTTAAGAAAAGGTGAGGGAATAGTTACTCTTGCTAATTATCAAAAAACTTTCTCAGAATTAGGCTGGAAAGCTAAATACAACCTACAAGATTATATCAAAACAATTATAAATGAAGATAAATAAATTATCAATTATTATTCCAGCGTTTAATGAAGCAGATACTATTCATTTAATTCTAAATAAAATTCTTAGTGTAACATTAACCAATAATATAAAAAAAGAAGTCATAATTGTAGATGATGCTTCTACAGATAAAACTGAAGATAAGATTAAAAAATATATTGAAGATAATCCTAAACAGAATATAAAATATTTTTTTCATAAAGAAAATAAAGGAAAGGGTGCTGCTTTAAAAACAGGTATTAGTAAAGCAAGTGGAGAATTATTAATAATTCAGGATGCTGATCTTGAATATGACCCAACTGAATATAACTTGTTGTTACAGCCAGTAATTGATGGATTTGCAGATGTAGTATATGGTTCAAGATTTATGGGTAGTAAACCACACAGGATTCTATTCTTTTGGCATACAATTGGTAATAAATTTCTAACATTTCTTTCAAATATGTTTACAAATTTAAATCTAACCGATATGGAAACTTGCTATAAATTATTTAAAACAAATATGGTGCAGGAAATAAAACTAAAAGAAAATAGGTTTGGATTTGAACCTGAGATTACGGCAAAAATATCTAGAATTCCCAAAATAAGAATTTATGAAGTTGGTATTTCTTATTATGGAAGAACATTTGAAGAAGGAAAGAAAATAGGTTGGAAGGATGGTGTAAGAGCAATATACTGTATAATAAAGTATGGGCTGTTTAAATCAAAATAGAAACATCATAAAAATTACAGTTTTATGAGTAAAGATGATTTTTCTTATAAAGAAATAGATAAATCAGGTGAAGAAACCTTAAATGTCATTGCATCTGCAAATAATTTTAATAAATGGATGTTTCAAACTATTAAGCCATTTTGTAAAGGACATATTCTAGAAATAGGAAGTGGATTAGGAAATATATCTAATTTTTTTATCCAAAATAAATATAGTATTTTTTTATCTGATATTAGAAATAACTATTGTACTTATTTAGAACAAAAATTTCAAAATAATGAAAATCTTTTAGGAATAGATAAGATTAATTTAGTTGATAAGGATTTTGATGAAGTAAATAAAAAATTTATTAATAAATTTGATACTGTTTTTGCATTAAATGTTATAGAACATATTGAAGATGATAATTTAGCAATTATTAATTGTAAAAAACTTTTAAAAGAGAATGGGAATTTAATAATATTAGTTCCAGCATATCAAATACTATACAATCACTTTGACAAAGAACTCTTTCATTTTAGAAGATATCAAAAAACAGAATTAACTAAGATTTTTAAAAAAAATAAATTTACTATAGTAAAATCATTCTATTTTAATGCCTTGGCTATTATTGGATGGTTTGTTTCTGGTAAGATAGCTAAGAATAAAATAATTCCATCTTCCCAAATGGGTTTTTATAACAAAATTGTATTTTTTGCCAAAATAATAGATTTAATTTTGTTTAATAAAATTGGTTTATCCACTGTAGTGGTAGGAAGGAAAAATAAAATAGTTAAGTAAATATATGTTGAAATTAATTAAATATACCTATGAGAACTGGTTTCAG
>PBQB01000105.1 GCA_002724895.1 Flavobacteriales bacterium | reverse complement strand
TAATGGGGCAAACCTCATTAAGTTAATTGATTCAAATGGACAGCCTCAGTGGTCTCTTGATGTTGGGTGTAACTGGACTACAGATCAGAAAACTCAAGTGAGATGTGTAAAAGATTAATCCAATAAAACAGATTCTTTTCTATTATATAATAAAGGAAAGACTATGCCATTTAAGAAAGGAACAAGCGGAAACCCTATAGGTAGACCTAAAGGTTCAGTAAGTACTACTACAAAGCTCATTAGAGAGCATATAAGCCAAGCAATTGACGGAAACAAGATAATGGAGATGCTAGATAAGATAGAGTCTCCTACAGAGTATATTAACGCTTTATCTAAACTACTTCCCTATGTTATTGGTAAGAAAAAGCCATATGAGGAGATAGAAGAAAGTGAGCCAATAACTATTATTTTTGATATTGGAAATAAGAAGGAAAATTAATTAAGCATAACTTTCCAAACTATTATTGTAAAAATTGACTAAAATTTTAGAAAACCAAGTCAAAAAGTTTTTAACATTTATTGAAAGTAAAATAATCAAAAACTGTTAAACATAATTAAAAAACCCTTGCAATCTATTGAATTACAAGGGTTTAAACTTTTTAGTTGCGGTCTGGACGGGACTCGAACCCGCGACCCCATGCGTGACAGGCATGTATTCTAACCAGCTGAACTACCAGACCTCAATCTTTTAAAAAAGTTCTGCAAAGATATAGTGTTTTTTAAAAAATCAAAATATTTTTTGTCTTTTAAGAAGGTAAGAATAAATAATTTGATCAAAGCCTTTATTTATGTCTACTTCTACAAGGTCTATCTTGTACTGTAGACACTTAAGTCTTAAATCATTTATAAATTGATTAGATTTATTCTTGTATTGCTCTTTAAAATAACTGGGATTTAACTTGATTGATTCTCCACTTTCTACATCAATAAAATTATATGAATTATTTTTAAATTCTAAATTTACTTCAGTGTTTGATTCTGTTAAATAAAATAAAATAATTTCATGTTTATTGTATTTTAAATGTTTAAATGCTTCAAATTGTTCTTCAAGTGATTCTGTATCACTAATTAAATCAGAAAAAATTAATACTAGTGATCTTTTATTTAAGATTTCTGAAATTTGATGAATTGCATTAGTAGATTTAGTTGCTTT
Source organism: Flavobacteriales bacterium (assembly GCA_002724895.1). Lineage (GTDB taxonomy): Bacteria > Bacteroidota > Bacteroidia > Flavobacteriales > BACL11. The sequence goes on along the minus strand of PBQB01000105.1, from coordinate 10,818 downwards.
TTTATTAAGAATTGGGTTTATATTTAATAGCTTCTCAAGCTCATTATAAAGAAATTTATGGTGTCTTAAGGTTGTCCTACTATTTGTATGTAAATTGAGTTTATCAGAATATGTACTAAGCCCTATAGCATCTCTTTGTCGTTTCAATAAATTCATTAAAACAGCAGATGCATAGATAGAAAAAAGTAATTTGTTTGGTTTTTCTAGTGTTGCATTAGAATAATTCGGATAGTACATTGAAGAAGAAATATCTAAAATAGTTTGACATCTCAGGTTTGTTTCTTCCTCATATATCTTTTGAAAAAGCTTATCTGTTCTAGCAAATAATTTCCAATCGACATGTCTAGTACTTTCTCCCCTGTTATATAAACGATGTTCAGCAAATTCTACTGAAAATCCGTGATAAGGGCTTTTGTGCAAACCTGTAATAAAACCCTCCACAACTTGCTTTGCAAAAAGATCTATTCTTATAGGTAAACTAGTATGCTCTAAATTGTTCAAAAAAAGAAATTAAAAATGACTACTATAAAATCACATATGTGATTCTAAAATTTCTAATAATTTAGATTTAGGTTGATTACCAACTACCTTATCAACTACTTCTCCATTTTTGAAGAAAAGAAGTGTTGGTATATTTCTTACTGAATAAGAAGCTGGAACTTCTGAATTCTCATCAACATTTACTTTTCCAATTAAAGCCTTACCTTCTAATTCATTATGTAATTCCTCTATAACTGGACCGATTGCTCTGCATGGACCGCACCATGTCGCCCAAAAGTCTACTAGTACCGGCTTATCTGAATTTAAAACTAATTCTTTAAAATTTTTATCTGTGAATTCTACTGCCATATTTAATTTTTTTTACAAAATTATAAATTATTTTAAGATCTTATCTCTAATTTAACATGATTTAATTTCATAATATCAGAAATAAAACGTTTTTCTAAATTAACTTTTAGTTTTCTAGATAATAGATTTATATTATACATGTTTGGAGTATCAATAACATTTAAAAATAAGGAATGTTTTCCTTTATTTTTTGATACAATTTCCACTAAATTATTTACTATTTCATCATTTAAATTGCTAATATCAATTTTAATAAAAACATCCCTAACTTCTTTATTAATTAACTCAGATAATAAATTAATTGATGAAAATTTAAATTCTAACTCTTCATTATAAAACTTTTTACTTACTCTACCAATAACTTGTATTTGCCATCCAATTACAAAATATTTTTTAAAATTTAAATAATCATCACCAAATAAATAAAAAGCATGAGAATTAACATAATCCTCTAAATGTAATACTCCATATGGTTTATTATTTTTGGTAATTTTATGTTCAAAGTTTGTAACAACTGAAGCGAAACGTAACTCTTTACCTTTTATTGAATTTATATCTGATAAAAAAGACAGATCTGTATTACATAAATTTTTAATTTCAAAACTATAATCATCAAGAGGATGACCAGATATATATATACCAACTACTTCCCTCTCTTTAGACAAAAGATTCATTGTATTCCAAGGCTCAACTTCTGGAGGATCTGGAGACAAAATATTATCTTCGACACTATCACCAAAAATATCATATTGATTAGAATTAATAGTATCTTTAATCTTATTTCCAAATCTAATCATCTTTTCAATATAACTTAATGAGTTATTATCTATACCAAAATACTGAGATCTTTTAATTTTAAAAGAATCAAACCCACCAGCACAAACGATACTTTCCAATGTTCTTTTATTTACAGCTCTTAAATCAACTCTTTTGATAAAATCTTCAAAAGAAGTAAATGTACTATTTTCCTTTCTCTCATCAACAATAGCATTAACTGCTGCTTCCCCAACACCTTTAACAGCACCAAGTCCGAAACGTATTTCACCATTTTTGTTTACTGAAAATTTATAATAACTTTCATTTACATCAGGTCCTAAAACTGAGATGTTCATTCTTTTACACTCTTCCATAAAATGAGTAACATCTTTTATATCACGCATATGATTTGTCAAGATAGAGGCCATTAGCTCAGCTGGAAAATGAGCCTTTAAATAAGCAGTTTGATAAGCAATAAGTGCATAACATGTTGAATGTGACTTATTAAAAGCATATGAAGCAAAAGCTTCCCAATCTTTCCAAATTTTTTCGATAATATTAGTTGCAAAACCTCTTTCTTCACATCCTTTTATAAATTTTGGTTTTAAATTATCAAGGACAGATTTTATTTTTTTACCCATTCCTTTTCTTAACATATCGGCATCCCCTTTTGAAAAACCTGCTAGTTTTTGAGATAGCAACATCACTTGTTCTTGATAAACTGTAATTCCATATGTTGAAGAAAGATACTCCTCCATTTCAGGCAAATCATATTCTATAACTTCATTTCCATGCTTCCGCTTAATATAGTTTGGAATATATTCCATTGGGCCAGGTCTGTATAAAGCATTCATAGCTATTAAATCATTAAAATTATCTGGCTTTAAATTTTTAAGATGAGATTTCATTCCATCAGAAGAAAATTGAAAAATTCCAGTTGTTTCAGCATTTTGAAAAATTTCAAAAGTTTTTATATCGTCTAAAGGAATATTTTCAATATCTATTTCTTTTAAATGTAACTTATTAATAATTTTTATACAATCCTTTATTATAGTTAGGTTACGTAAACCTAAAAAGTCCATTTTTAATAATCCAGTTTTTTCAACAACATTATTGTCAAACTGAGTTACCATTAATTCCGAATCTTTGGAATGAGACATGGGTATTAAATCAATTAATGGCTTAGGAGTAATGATAATTCCACAAGCATGAGTTCCAACATTTCTAATACTTCCTTCAAGCTTTCTAGCATACATAATTGTTTCTCCTGTCAAATTTTTTTGTTTAGATAATGCTAAGAGTTTATTGACATTATTTAAATCATCATTTCTAAAATCTTTTTTTAACTCTTTTTCTTCTTTATTAAAAATTTTTTCAAGTGAAGTCATATTTGGGATAAGCTTTGCAGTCTTGTCAGCTTCAATTAGTGGTAAATCCAAAACTCTTGCTGTATCTCTAATTGAAGACTTTGCTGCCATTGTCCCATAAGTAATAATTTGTGCTACTTTGTCTTTTCCATACTTATCAACAACCCAATCTATTACTCGATTTCTTCCTTCATCATCAAAATCAATATCTATATCTGGAAGTGAAATTCTTTCAGGATTTAAAAAACGCTCAAAAAGTAAATCATATTTTATTGGATCTACATTAGTTATCTTTATACAATAAGCTACAACAGAACCTGCTGCAGATCCTCTACCAGGACCTACAGAAACATTCATTTTTCTAGCTTGAGCAATAAAATCTTGAACTATTAAAAAATATCCTGGATAACCAGAATCTTTTATAACTTGTAATTCAAATTCAATTCGATCTTTAATTTCATCAGTTATTTCATTATATCTTTCTTTTGCACCAATGTATGTTAAATGGCGTAAATATAAATTTTCAGGTGATTTTTTATCATTATTTTCCAAATCATCAATAAAATTTCTAGGGATTTCAAAATTGGGAAGTAAAACTTCTCTTTTTAAATCAAAAATCTCAATTTTTGAAATAAGTTTATTAATATTATAAATTGCTTGTGGAATATCAGAATAAATTTCTTTCATCTGATTTTGAGATTTAAAATAAAACTCTTCATTTGGAAATCCATATCTAAAATTCCTTCCTTTTCCAATCGGTGTAGATAATTTTTCTCCATCTTTAACACAAAGTAAAATATCATGAGCTTTTGCATCTTCTTTAGTTAAATAATAAACATTATTTGAAGCAATAATTTGCACATTATACTTATCAGCAAAATCTAATAACACCTTATTTATATAGGCTTCTTCTTCCAAATTATGCCTATTTATTTCAACATAAAAATCATCACCAAAATTTTCAACCCACCACTTAAATTCCTCTTCAGCTTGTGATTCACCAACATTTAAAATTAGTTGTGGAATTAATCCATAAAGACCTCCTGTTAAAGCGATTAAACCATCTTTATAATTTAATAATAGTTCTTTATCTATTCTTGGCACATAATAAAAACCATCTAAGAATCCTTTTGAGGAAAGCTTAGAAAGATTATAAAAACCTATTTTATTTTTACATAGAAAAGGTATTTGAGAACCATTATCTTGTTTGCTTTTATCTAAATGATTTGCACATAAATTTAATTCACATCCAATGATAGGCTTGAGTTTAAAATCACTATACTCTTTATTTTTATTAATTGGATGAGATATTATCTTTTCAATAAAATTAAACACACCATACATATTAGTGTGGTCTGTTAATCCAACAGCGGGCATTTTTTCATTAACTGCATTATCAACTAATGAGTTAATACTTAATGTAGATTGTAAAATAGAATGTTGAGAATGATTTCGTAAATGAGAAAAGGGAGAATCTATAGAAATCTTAGCAATCGAATCATTTTTTGGGCTAAGGTCAGGGCTAGTTGTTTCATCATCTAAATATGGTTTTACATTTAAACCAATTAGCTCAAAAGGTTTATTATTTAATTTTTTAAAATGTGTAAAATCTGATTGATTAAAACCAACTTTTGAAAAAGGAATAACTTCTTTCCTAATTAACTCTAAAAAACATCTAGCAGTAGCCTCTACATCTGCTGCTGCATTATGGGCTTCATCAAATTTATCATTAAAAAGTTTATAATATAATTCTGTTAAAGTTGGCCATTTATATTTACCCTTTCTTGAACCTGGTATTTTACAATAATTTGTTGATTCTTCTTTAGTATCAATGCAAGCACAGTTTACTAAAATATTTTCTAAATTTTTTCTTAACAACTCACAACCAACAATATTATTATCAAAACTTATATTATGACCAATAATAAAACTTGAATTATTTACATCATCAACAAACTTACTTAAGACTTCTAATAATGAAACTCCTTTTTCATTCGCTAATTCAGTTGAAATTCCATGAATCTTTGTTGCATTGAAAGGTATATTATAATTTTCAGGCTTTACTATATAATTTTCAACTTTTATTAATTCTCCATTTATGTCATGAATTTGCCATGCAATTTGCACCATTCTTGGCCAATTATCAAAATCAGTTAATGGAGCATTCCATTTTTTTGGTAAACCTGTAGTCTCAGTATCAAAGATCAAAAACATTTATTCACTATTTTGAAACCAAATTTAGAAAAACTAAAAAATCATAAAAAGAAAATCATATAGAATTATTAATAAGTTAATAACTTTAAAATACAAACAATTAGAATCCATAAAACTTATTGCTTTCTAAAAATTCATTTTCATCAAAAATTTTATTAACAATAATGTTTTTAAACTCATAATACTCAAATAAATTATCATTTATAAAAACTTTTTGAATAAGTGGAAGATTTGTATCTAAATCAATCCAAATTTCAAAAGATTCTGCATATGAGGATGGAAGATAAATAATATCACCTTTATTTATTTTATCAAAAAAACTAATTTTATTTTTTTGATTAATTAGATAAACACACAGATGATTTCTTTTTGCAATATCATCAATTGTTTCATTATCTTTAACTACATACTTATAATACTTAAAATTTGGGTTTGTAATTTTTAACACATTGAAATAAATATTATTTTTCTGTTTTATTCCTAAATTGGAAATATAAGCTTTTGGGTTTAACTTTATACTATCTATAGCAGACAATAAAATATTTTTTATATTGTCAAATCCTGAATCAATGATAGTATGATGTTGTTTATTACGCATCAATTTTCCATAAGGACTAAGTTTTAAATTAAAATATGGAAAAGAATTTGGTTTAACTAAAGCATCATTATGTTTACCATTTAATAAAATCTCAATACCCTTTCTTGGATGTAACATATAACAGTATATACTAAATGGACTTTTTCTCAATTTAACCTTTGATATTGAATAAATTAACTTGTCATCGATTAATTCTTTTGAATGTAATTCATATTCTAATGATGAGACTTGAGATATAGTATTAATCATATGATCTAGTAATATTATCTCATTCTGAGCAAAAAGTATTCCAGAATTACAAATTAAGAAAAAAAGAAAAATACGCATAGAAAGCTATAAGAAATTTTTATCTTTCATCCAATCGTCATTAAATACTTTCCCAACATATCTACTTCCATGATCATGTAAAAGAACTACTACGACATCGTTTTTGCTAAGCTTATGTTTTAGCTGATTTACAGCTGCCAAAGCACTACCACATGAATAACCTGCAAATATTCCTTCTTCTTTTGCTAGTCGCCTAGAAAAAATTGCTCCTTGTTTATCAGTCACTTTCTCAAAATGGTCTATTAAATCAAAATCTACATTCTTTGCAATAATGTCTTCTCCAATACCCTCCGTTACATATGGATAAATCTCTTTATCATCAAAAATTCCAGTTTCATGATATTTTTTGTAGACTGATCCGTAAGCATCAACACCCCAGATTTTAATCTCTTTATTCATTTCTTTTAAATATTTTCCAACACCTGAAATAGTTCCTCCAGTTCCAACACCAACAACAAAATGAGTTACTTTTCCATCTGTTTGTTTCCAAATTTCTGGTCCTGTTGATTCATAGTGGGCTAAACGATTAGATAAATTATCATATTGATTAGGATAAAATGAATTTGAAATCTCTTTATTCAATCTTTTAGCAACAGAGTAATAAGAATCAGGATGATCAGGAGGAACATTAGTTGGACATATAACTACTTTAGCTCCCATAGCTTTTAATATATCTATCTTTTCTTTAGACTGCTTATCTGAAATTGTACATATAAGCTTGTAGCCTCTTTCAATACATACAAGAGCTAGACCCATACCTGTATTTCCTGAAGTTCCTTCAATTATTGTTGCCCCTGGCTTTATAACACCTCTTTCTTCAGCGTCTTCTATCATTTTCAAAGCCATTCGGTCTTTTGTGGAATGACCAGGATTAAAACTTTCAACCTTTACTAATATCAAAGCGTTTGAATCTATGATTTTACCAACTTTAATTAAAGGTGTATTACCAATAGTATCTAAAATATGATTATAATATTCCATTTTAAAAATTAAAAGTCAAAATTATCAATTTTACTCAAAGCTAATTGCTTTTATTGTATTGATTTTGGTAATAACAAAAGATGGTATGTATACAACTAAGATAGAAATTATAAATGTCAAGAAATTTAAGAGCAAAATATGTGTAAAATTAAAATCTATTGGAACTGAGCTCATATAATATATTTCAGGATTTAAACTTATAAATGAATATTTTTTTTGAAGAAATGCAATTAAAAAAACAAATAAATTTCCGATTAACAATCCTTTAAGGATTAAGTTTAATGTTAAGTACAAAAAAACTTTTCTAATACTAAAATTTTGTGTTCCAAGTGCTTTTAGTATTCCTATTAATCTAGTTTTATCAATTACTAATATTAATAAAATAGTTATCATATTTATTAATGCAACAATAAAAATTATGAATAAAATTACCTTTACATTTACATCTTGTAAATTTAACCAATCAAATAATTGAGGATATTTTTCTTTAATACTAGTAGCGTTATAATTATAATCAATTTGATTATATATCTTATTTGCGATTACATCTAATTTTGAAAAATTATCAATACTTATTTCTAAACCACCAACATGACTACTTTGCCATGCGTTAAGGGATTTAATATGTTTTATATCTGCGACTATATACATTTCATCAAAATCTTTTAATCCTGTATCATAAATGCCACAAATTGTCATTTTTCTAACTTTAACCTGCTTATCAATAAAATAAATTATTAATTTATCTCCTACGTTTAACTGAAGTTTATTTGAGATTTCATGAGAAATTAAAACAGAATTGTTTTTGATACTATCATTAATACTTAAAACTTTACCCTTTAATAAATGTTTTTTAAAAAAATCCCAATCAAAATCAGATGATATACCCTTGACAATTACTCCTAAAATCTCATCATTAGTTTTTACTAGTCCTGATTTGTTTGCATAAACATTAATTTGACTAACTTCTTTATTTTTTAAAATTGAATTATATAATTCATCACTTACAAAAATAGGCTCACTTTCAAAAGAATTGTTATCTGAAAAACTAGTTATATTTATATGTCCACTAAATCCAGATATTTTATTTGTAATATCAATTTTAAAGCCATTTAAAATCATCACAGAAAGTAACATTATAGATATTGATAGTGCAATCGAAAAAATTGCTATTAATAATATATGTCTAGTATAACTATTATTCTTTTTCTTTGTAGAAAATATTTTGTTTGCAATAAAATATTCAAAACTCATATAATGGCTAAAATAAAACAAATTATTTTTATATTTATTCTACTGTATAATTTTAGTATTTGTGCTGAAAATTTAATTGTTGGTGCAGATAGAACACAGTTATACTTACCTTTATTAAAGAATAAAAATGTTGCTATTGTAGGAAATCATACATCTTTAATTAAACAAACTCATTTAGTAGACAGCTTGTTAAAGCATAATATAAATATTGTAAAAGTTTTTTCACCAGAACATGGCTTTAGAGGTAAAAGAGATGCTGGGGAAAAAATTAATAATGAAATTGATAAAAAAACAGGAATTGGTATTATATCTCTATATGGCAAAAATAAAAAACCAAAAAAAAGTCAATTAAAAAATATCGATATCATAATCTTTGATATTCAAGATGTTGGAGCTCGTTTTTACACATATATTTCAACTATGCACTATGTGCTTGAAGCAGCTTCAGAAGAGAAAAAAAAAGTAATTATTTTAGACAGACCTAATCCTAACGGTCATTATATTGATGGTCCTATTCTTGAGGACAGTTATAAATCATTTGTTGGTATGCATAAAGTACCGATTGTTCATGGAATGACTATTGGAGAATATGCTACAATGATAGTTGGAGAAAAGTGGATTAAAGAAAAATGTGATTTAACAATAATTAAAATGTTAAACTACAATAGAAAAATTGCTTATAAATTATCAGTTAAGCCTTCACCAAATTTACCAAATAGTAAATCTATAAACCTTTATCCAAGCTTGTGTTTATTTGAAGGTACAAATGTTAGTATTGGGAGAGGGACCGAGAAACCTTTTCAACATTTTGGATCTCCTCAATTAATACACTACAGTTATTCTTTTATTCCAAAAAGTGGTCCTGGCAGTAAATATCCAAAACATGAAAATAAAACTTGTTATGGTGTAAATTTAGAAAACCATTCATTTTTAAGTAAAATAAATTTAGATTGGCTTATAAAAGCATATAATCAAACAAGTAACAAAGAGAATTTTTTCAACAGCTTCTTTGACAAACTTGCTGGTACTGAAAAATTAAGAAAGCAAATCATCTCAGGAAAAAATTCAAATGAGATAAAAGAAACATGGAAAGTTGGATTAAACCAATTTAAAAAAATAAGAAAAAAATATCTCTTGTATTAAAAGATATTAGAGTATAGTCTTAAGGCTTCCTCTAAGCAATCAATAGACTTGTTTAAAGACTCTTTATTTAATACATATGCTATTCTAACTTGATTAAGACCTCTACTTTTGGTGAAATAAAACCCATTAGCTGGAGCCACCATAATTGTTTGATTTTGAAAATCAAAATCTTCTAGTAACCACTGAGCAAAATGTTCTGCATTTTCTACAGGTAAGCGAGCAATAACATAAAATGCACCTGAAGGTTTAGGACAAAAAACACCTTCAATTGAATTTAATCTTTCTACTAATAGGTTTCTTCTTTGTTCATACTCTTTAATAACTTCTATAAAATACTCATTAGGAGTAGAAAGAGCTGCCTCTCCAGCAACTTGACCAAAAGTAGGAGGAGATAGTCTAGCTTGTGCAAATTTTAAAACTGTTGAAAGAACCTTAAGATTTTTAGAAACAATACAGCCAATACGTATTCCACACATACTATATCTTTTAGAAGTTGAATCAATAACTATAGTATGATTATCGATTCCATCTAAATTTAAAATTGAATAATGATTTTTTCCATCGTATGTAAATTCTCTATATACTTCGTCTGCAATTAAAAATAAATCATGTTTAACAACTATTTTTTTTAAAATTTCTAATTCTTCTTTAGTATACAAATATCCTGTTGGATTTCCTGGATTACAAATTAAAATAGCTTTAGTTTTCTCATTTACTAAATCTTCAAACTTTTCAATTGGAGGTAAAGAAAAACTGTTTTCAATACTTGTTGATATTGGTTTAACTTTAACACCTGCAGAAATAGCAAAACCATTATAATTAGCATAAAATGGCTCAGGAATAATAATCTCATCTCCTGAATCCAAACATGCATTAAGTGCAAAAAGTAAAGCTTCAGAACCTCCTGTAGTTATCATTATGTTATCTTGGGTAATATCTATACCTAACTTATTATAGTATTTTGACAAACCAATCCTATAACTTAATAATCCTGAAGAATGTGAATACTCAACTACATTGTCATTATAATCATTTATAGCTTTTATTGCTACTTTAGGTGAAGCAATATCTGGCTGACCTATATTTAAATGATAAATTTTTTTTCCCTTATTTTTTGCAATTTCAGCAAACGGAACTAATTTCCGAATTGGAGATTCAGGCATATTATTTCCTTTACTTGATATATTTGGCATGTTAAACAGTTTTTTAAATAATAACACCCCGCTTGTGCAGGGTGTATATGTAATAATTTTATTTTATATAAATGCTATCTCTCTAAAGGAGCTCCTCCACTTTCCTTTACTGGAGCAGTAACTTCCTTTGGAGGAG
>PBQB01000104.1 GCA_002724895.1 Flavobacteriales bacterium | reverse complement strand
TAACATTTCATTGATAGATTATACAAATCCTAAAAACTCTTTCAGTATTGTAATGAATCCTATACAATTACTAAATTATAGAAAGCAAAGTATTGAATTTGATACTTTGGCAATCAACAATTATGTCAACTTAATTAAAAATATAAATTATAATAGTAAATTTAACTCAGATAGTATTTTGACAAATAAAAAACCAATATTTGGACTAACAGTAAATAAAGACACTTTGTTTTTATATAGTAAAGATAAAATCAAAAAAACAAATAATCAAGAATCAAATATTGATGTTCTTTTATCAAAAAATACTAATAATGAATTAATGATAATTCAAAAATATGTTTTTAACAAAGTGTTAATTAATATTGATGATTTTAATAAATAATTTGATAAATAAAGAATGATATCAATTATATTTGAAAAGTAAATTTTAAAATATGAAATTCATTATAAACAGTAATGCATTATTAAAGCAATTACAAAAATTAAACGGTGTAATTAGTGCAAACAACACCCTTCCTATTCTTGATAACTTTTTATTTGATATTAAGCAAAATCAAATAAAAATAATAGCTTCTGATTTAGAAACAACTATGATTTCTAGTTTAAATGTTGAGTCCAATTCAAGTGGCGAAATAGCAATACCCGCTAGAATTTTAATTGACACATTAAAAACTTTTTCAAATCAACCATTAACATTCGTAGTAAATGCTGAAAATTATGCAATAGAGATTAGTTCTGAGCTTGGAAATTATAAACTTGCAGGTAATAATGCAGATGAATTTCCAAAAATTCCTGAACTAAATAATAGTAATTCAACAAATATTAAAGGAAATATATTAGCAAATGCAATTAATAAAACACTTTTTGCAAGTGGTAATGATGAAATTAGACCAGTAATGTCAGGAATGTATTGCAATATTTCTCCAGATAATACAATTTTCGTAGCAACAGATGCACATAAGCTTGTTAAGCATACTAGAAATGATGTTAGTTCAGAGATAACAACAGCATTTATATTACCTAAAAAACCTCTAAATATCTTAAAAAATAATATTGAGGATGAAGAAAACATAATAATTGAACTAAATGAAACAAATGCACTATTTTCATTTAGTAATACTACAGTTATTTGCCGATTAATTGATGGGAAGTATCCTAATTATGATGCTGTAATTCCTACTGAAAACCCTAACAAATTAACTATTGAAACTTCTGAATTACTAAATTCAATAAAAAGAGTGTCTATATTTGCAAATAAAACTACACATCAAATAAAATTTAAAATTGCTGGAAGCAATCTACAAATAACTTCTGAAGACTTAGATTTTTCAAATAAAGCTGAAGAAAGACTCATATGTCAGTATGAAGGTGATGATATAGAAATAGGTTTTAATTCAAGATTCTTAATAGAGATGCTAAACAATATAGGATCTGATAAAATATCGTTTGAAATGAGCACTCCAAATAGAGCTGGAATAATTCTTCCTCTAGATGGTCAAAATGAAAATGAAAATACTCTAATGTTAGTTATGCCGGTGATGTTAAATTCTTAAATTTGTAAAATGAAAAAAAACACTCTAATTTTTATATTATTTATTTTTTCAGTATTTAATATAAAATCTCAAAGTCTTTTACCTAATAAGTATGGTATTAAATTTGGAATAGAAATAGCAAATATAAATTCTATTCCAGAAGAATATGTTAAAAATATTAGTGTTAATCCTAATATTGGCTTTTCGGGAGGTATTTGTATACAAATACCATTTAATCAAAAATGGAAATTAAACACAGAAATATTGTATACTCAAAAGAGTCTTTCATTTAATTATGATTATAAACATGACTATTTACTTAATAGTAGAGACATGTATAAAACAACGAATGATATGGTTTTATCCTACGCAAGTCTTAACCCAATCTTATCATTCCCTATTACAACAAAATTCAAGCTTAATTTTGGTCCAACTATTGGATTTTTGATTAACTCTGACTATACTTATAGTGAAAGTCCAGAAAATATACTTCTTCAAGACAAGGGGGAATTCAAAGAACAAAATCTAGACATTGGTGTAAATTTTGGCATTTCTTACAATCTAACAGAAAGTTTAATGATTGATTTAAGAAATTATACTGGATTAACAGAAATTGGAAAAATTTCTACACCAATAGATATATTATCTGATTCTCACTCATACACATTTAAAAATAAATCATTTAATTTAGGTTTTATTTATTTATTTTAAAATAAAAAGTTAAAAATCAAAAACCTTTTTAACAAGTCTTCCATTTTCATAAAAAGGGACTATATCTGAATAAAAATTAGGATTAAGACAAAATTTGGAATCCTTTACTAATTCTGGAGAATAATTTCGCTTTCTATAAGAAGAATCACGTAAGAATTCAAACAAATTATTTTTACTTTTTAAAAAAATTTCCATTGCTATTCTTGAAGAATCACAATTCGAAATAAATTGATTAGTTGAAAGTAATTTATGACATAAATTGCCTGCACATATTGTATCTTCAAGATTTATAAAATTCTTCCAACCAGAACAAAGTATAATTACATTTTGACTATTATAATTTAATAAAAAATCATATACAGCATCAATATTTATTAGAGACATTGTAACTATATCATGTTCCCTCGCTAAGCTTATTGCCTTTGTTCCATTAGTTGTAGTTAAAACAAGAGTTTTATCAATAATTTCATTATTATGAATGTATTGAAAAGGAGAATTTCCAAATTTAATTCCCTTAATTGGTAATGTATTCCTTTCAGCAGCAACGATGCAATTTTTTTTATTTTTAAACAACTTAACTTCTTCTACAGACTTTACAGGTAAGATATCCTTAACACCAAATTTAAATGCAGTGGAAATTACAGTAGTTGCTCTTAAAATATCAATAATTACTACTATTGATTTCTCATCAGAATACAATGAAAATTGATTAGGAGATAAACAAACTTTAACATTTTTTTTATTTTTCATAAAAAGGAAGAGAAACTATTTTTGCTTTTATTTTCTTGTTTCTAATAAGAATATATACAACATTACCAATTTGGCTTAAATTATTATTAATATATCCTAAAGCAATAGATTTATTTAATGAAGGAGACATTGTTCCAGAAGTAATATCACCTATTTTAGTTCCATTAGCATCAATTATTACATAACCTTTTCTAGCAATCCCTCTGTCGATTATTTCTAGACCAACTAATTTAGATTTTAATGAATTTAGTTTATTTTTAATATTTTCAGAATTAATAAATTTTTTGTTAAAATTTGTCACCCATCCAAGACCAGCTTCAAGAGGACATGTATTCTCATTAATATCATTTCCATATAAACAGTATCCTTTCTCTAACCTTAATGTATCTCTGGCAGCTAAACCTATGGGTTTTAGAGATACTGATTGATTAAATAAAATTTCCCAGACCTTCTTTAAGTATATGTTTTCAATGTAAAGCTCGTATCCTAACTCACCAGTATAACCTGTTCTAGAAATAATTACATTTTTTACATCTAAAATATTTCCATTTTTAAACTTATAATACATCAATGATGATAAATCTATATCTGTTAAATTTTGAAGTAGAGATAGTGAATCAGGACCTTGAAGTGCTAATAATCCATATTTATTTGAATAGTTTTCTACAATACATTTATATGAATTATGTTTTTTCATCCAATTAAAATCCTTTTCGATATTAGACGCATTCACTACTAACATATATTTTTTATCAGCTAATTTGTATAATAAAAAATCATCAACTATTCCTCCTAAATTATTAGGAAAATAGGAATACTGAACATCTCCTATGCTTAATCTACTTACATCATTAGAAGTCAAATATTGTAAGTAGTCTAAAGAATTTTTTCCTTCAACAATTATTTCACCCATATGAGAAACATCAAATATTCCCACTTCATTTCTAACGGTTAAATGTTCAGCTTTAACTCCAGAATATTGAATTGGCATCAAAAAACCTGAAAAGGGAACCATTTTAGCTTCTAATAATAGATGATTATTAGATAATTCTAACTTTTTCATTTTTTATCTATTTTGTAATTATTTTTCTTTCAACTGTTCCATCATCATAAATAAAAATTAACAAATTATTTGCTTTTGTATTATTCTCCCTTCCTAAAATATCAATTGTTTTTAATAATTTTCTATCTCTATTTAAAACTTCGCTTGTAAAAGTTGTATTACCACATGATACATCTACTTCAATATCATAATAAAAATAATAATAAGAACTACCAGACTGTGCGCTTGTTCCAGTAATTGTAATTAATGGACCTATATCATATGGAAAAATAGCACCAGTAGAGTTTCTATATAATCCACTATTGTATAATGACCCTTGACTGACACCTAATTGCATATTATTACCAACTGGAACTTCGAAATTAAGAATAATATTTTGTAAACCAGAAAGAATGCTTAATGTTGTATCATCAATTACATTTCCATTATTATTTCTTAGCTCAAAAGTAATTGTATTTGATCCTTCTGAATAAATATTTGCTGACTTAATAATACACTCTTGATAAGAATTAAAAATCAAATGTTGATCACCATTAAAAAAACCTCCATTTCCAATTGAATTATCAATAGCTCCTCCATTGAAAGAAGATGAAATAAAAGAAGGTTCTAAAGCAATATCTAATGTAGTAACTATACCATTTAACATACTTAAAGTTATAGTGTCAGAAAGATAACATGCCTTAGAAAATATAATGTCAAAAGTTCCAGCAGTAGGAACTCCAGTAGAATAATCACCTAAAATATTAGTTGTTTCAAAATTTAAAATAGGACTTATAATTTCAACTTTTACACCACTTAAAGGAAGACTTGAATTTAAATCAGTAACATTACCTTTTAAAAAACATGCTTGTTGAAAATCTCTTCTAAAAACTAGTAATCTACCTGACTGACTAGAACTGCTGTTTATATCAGAAGAAATAATATTACCTGAAGGTAAATAAGGGTATGTACCCCAACACCCGTCAAATCCGTTATTAGGTCCATTATTACCACCACCAATATAAGAATCAAAGTATGCTACCTGAATAATATTATCTGGATATGTTATATCATGAACAACAGTACCATCCCTATACCATGAGGTGATTAAAAAATTACCGTCTACATGTGTATTGTGTGGTACTGAATTGGAACCAGGATTTGATTGAATTCTATCTATCTCAATAATATTTGACAAGTTAGTTATATCATAAGATCCTATAAATGCATTGGATTTTTCGTCAGTTGTAAAAACATAATTTCCATCATCAGAAACCCAAATATTATGTGAAAAATTTGATGGAGTAGGTCTGTGGCCTAAAACAATTGGATTATTTTTATCGCTAACGTCAATAATATATAACTCACCTATGTTTATACATCCAGCATATAAAGTATCTCCTCTAGTCATACCATCATGAATATAATGATCATCCCACTCGCCTAAATAATATGGATTTGTTGGATTTGATTCAACATCTAAAAAAATAACTCCATCACTAGGGTTGGAACCTGAATTTGAACCTGCTCCAAAAATATATGCAATACCATTTTCATCAATATATAAATTGTGTGCAGATGTAAATTCGGTAGATGAACCGTTAACTGGATTTGTAAAGTTTGTTACGTACCAATGAGTTTGTCCAGACATATCATTTAAATCAACAATTAATAAACCTGTATCAGCTTCAGTAGTTACATAAGCATAATTATTCCAAGTTTTAACATCTCTCCAAG
>PBQB01000103.1 GCA_002724895.1 Flavobacteriales bacterium | reverse complement strand
TATTATTGTTAGATGAGCCTACAAATCATTTAGATATAGAATCTATTATATGGTTAGAAAAGTGGTTAAAAAATTATAATGGTGCTGTTTTACTAGTTTCTCATGATAAGTTTTTTTTAGATGCTTCAACAAATAGAACTATCGAAATTGCATTTTCTAAAATTAATGATTATAAAGTTTCTTATACAAAATATTTAACTTTACGAAAAGATAGAATTGAAAAGCAGATTCAAGCTAAAAAAAATCAGGAAAAATATATTGAAGACACAAAACTATTAATAAACAAGTTTAGAGCTAAAAAAAATAAAGCAGCATTTGCTCAAACCTTAATTAGAAAATTAGAAAAAATTGAAATTATTGAAATTGAACAAGTTGATATTGCTCAAATACAATTTCGTTTTCCTTCAGCCCCTCATTCTGGAAAAATTAGTTTAAAAGTTACTAATGCATCAAAAAATTATAATGACTTACAAGTACTTAATGATATTAACTTAGAAGTTGGAAGAGGTGATAAAATTGCTTTTGTTGGAAAAAATGGTGAAGGCAAATCTACATTGGTAAAAATGATTGTAGATAAAATTAGATTTGATGGAAAGATAGAATTAGGTCATCAAGTAAAAATTGGATATTATGCACAAAATCAGTCTGATTTTCTTGATAAAAACCTTTCAGTTTTAGAAACAATAGAAGAGTCTGCAAACTTTAAGGAAAAAACAAATCTTCGTTCTATATTAGGTTCATTTTTATTTAAAAATGATGAGGTAACCAAAAAAATTAAAGTTTTATCAGGAGGTGAAAGGGCAAGAGTATCATTATGTAAGTTGTTGTTGGAACCTTACAACTTACTAGTAATGGATGAGCCAACAAATCACCTGGATATCACTTCGAAGGAGTTATTAAAAAAAGCATTATTAAATTATAATGGAAGTCTAATAGTTGTTTCTCACGACAGAGAATTTTTAAAAGGGCTAACAAATAAGGTTTATGAATTTAAACATAAAAAAATTAAAGAATATATTGGAGATATCGATTTCTTCTTGCAAGAAAAAAAACTTGATAACTTTAAACAATTAGAAAATGTAAAAAAAGATAAAAATCATAATAAAAGTATAAAAGATAAGAAACAGTTATCTTATTTTGATGAGAAGGAGAAAAATAAAAAAATAAAATATCTTAAAAATAGAATTAATAAACTAGAAAAAGAAATTGAAGATATAGATGACTTAAATAAGCATTATGATATCCAATTATCAGATCCTGATCAGTATAAAGAATTAATACAAAAAGAGGGGTTTTTTGATTTGTATGAAAAAAATCAACGAAAAAAAGAAAAGTTAGAGCAAGAGTGGGAAGAAGCTATTATTAAATTAGATAATATAAAATAAATTTTTAATCTAGTATTTAAATTTATTATGCAAGGCATTATGTATTTCATAATAAATAAAAATACGTGTCTTAATTTTGGCACAAATAATTTAAAAATATAAAAAAATGAAAAATATAATATTAATTTTAGTAATTGCATTTTGGTCATTAAAATCAAATGCTCAAATAGAAAAACTTTCAGGACCAAGATTTGGTGTAACATTTTTAAGTGCAGGTTCCGCAGCTGATTTTATTCATGACGGTTTTGATTTTGATGACAACAGTCAAAAATACGGTTCAACAGGTTCAGCTTTTATTACTCAGTACGGATGGCAATGGGAGAGTAGATTTGCAGATGGAGGGGGTAATATTACAGGAATTGTAGAATGGATTGCTTTAGTTGGAGGAATGGAGCAGGGAAGATTTTTACCATCTATTTCATCTGTTGTAGGTGTAAGGACTGATAATGGTTTTGAAGTAGGTGTGGGTCCAAATCTATCTCTTTCTGGTGTAGGTATGGTTTTTGGAGCAGGTTATAATCTTAAATCAGGAAATCTAAATATTCCTGTTAATATTGTCTTTATGCCTGGTAAACAAAAGAAAGGAACAGTTTATAACAATGGTATTTCTGAAGATTATTCATATAATAGTGGGACTAGAGTATCGTTAATGCTAGGGTTTAATATGAGTAAATAATCAATATGATAGATATTCATTAAGAGCAACTTTTTTGGTTGCTCTTTTTTTTTTGGTTTCTTTGCAAAATGGAACATAAATCTGGTTTTGTAAATATTATAGGAAGTCCAAATGTTGGCAAGTCTACTTTAATGAATTCATTATTAGGGCAAAAAGTTTCCATAATTACAAGTAAGGCTCAAACTACTCGTCATCGTATTTTAGGTATTTTAAATGATTCAAAATATCAAATTGTTTTCTCTGATACACCTGGAGTTATAACACCGTCATATAAATTACAAGAAAATATGATGCATTATGTCTATTCTTCCTTTAAAGAAGCAGATATTATTTTATATATGCTAGAACTTGGAAGTAAAAAATTAAAGGACAAAAAACTAATATCTATATTAAGGGAAACTCAGTTGCCTTTGTTTATTTTATTAAATAAAATTGATTTATCCAATCAAAGTGATATTGAAAATGAAATTAATCGACTTAAAAGTGAATTTTCTCCTGATGTAATATTGCCGATTTCTGCGTTAAATAATTTTAATCTAGATAGTTTAATTGAGTGTATTATAGATTTTCTTCCAATATCTCCTGCTTACTATGATAAAAATCAAATTACGGATAGATCTGAGAGATTTTTTGTTGAAGAAATAATAAGAGAAAAAATTTTAAAACATTATAAACAAGAAATACCTTACTCTGTTCAAGTTAAAGTTGATAGTTTTGTTGCAGCAAATATAGTAAAGATAGTAGCCAATATTTTTGTGATGAGAGAAAGTCAAAAAAGGATTATTATTGGCCATAAAGGTTTAGGAATTAAGCGAATTGGTGTCGAGTCAAGAAAGGATATTGAAAAGATGTTAGGTAAACATGTATTTTTAGAAACTCCTGTGAAAATTAAAAAAGATTGGAGAAATAGTAAAAAAGAACTAAAAAAATTTGGATATTGATGAGTAATATTGTTGCAATAGTAGGACGACCAAATGTAGGTAAGTCTACATTATTTAATAGACTTACTCAATCTAGAGATGCTATTACAAATGAAATTAGTGGAGTAACAAGGGATAGACATTATGGAAAATCAGAATGGAATGGATTTTTATTTTCTGTTATTGATACAGGAGGTTATGTGCACGGATCAGATGATATATTTGAGTTAGAGATAAGAAGACAGGTAGAGTTAGCAATTGACGAAGCTACTGTTATTTTATTTCTTGTTGATGCAAAGGAAGGAATTACAGATTTAGATTTAAATTTAGTAGAACTTTTAAGAAAATCAAATAAAAAAGTTGTTTTAGGTGTTAATAAAGTAGATAACAAAAAATTACTAGATAACGCAATTGAATTTTATAATTTGGGGATTGGTAATTACATTCCATTTTCATCTATTAGTGGAAGTGGAACTGGTGATTTACTTGATGAAATTGTAAAACATTTTAATAATGAGGAGATTAAAGAAGATGATCAAATTCCTCGATTTTCAATAATTGGAAGACCAAATGTTGGAAAGTCTTCATTTATCAATGAATTATTAGGTAAGGAACAAAATATTGTTACAAATATTCCAGGTACTACTAGAGATTCACTTGATGTAAGGTTTAGTAAGTTCGGCTTTGATTTTTTTCTTGTAGATACAGCTGGTTTAAGAAAAAAAAGAAATGTTAGTGAAAATTTAGAGTTTTATTCAGTGATGAGATCTATAAGAGCTATTGAAAACAGTGATGTGTGTATACATATTGTGGATGCAACTAGAGGTTTTGAATTGCAGGATCAGAGAATTTTTCATATTGCAGACAACAATAAAAAGGGAGTAGTTATTTTAGTTAATAAATGGGATTTAATACAAAAGTCAGAAAATATCACAGATAAAATTAAAGAAAAAATTAGAGAGAAGATTTCTCCATTTATAGATGTTCCCATTCTGTTTGTTTCTGTACATAAAAAACAAAGATTAATTAAAGCACTTTCTGAAGCAATAAATGTTTATAAAAATAGATTACAAAGAATTTCAACTTCAAAATTAAACCAAATTATGCTTCCTTTAATTGCAAAATATCCTCCTCCTGCATATAAAGGAAAATATATTAAAATTAAATATTGTACCCAATTAACTAGTAAAACACCAAAATTTGCTTTTTTTGCTAATCTGCCTCAATATATTAAAGATCCATATAAAAGATATATAGAAAATAAGTTAAGAGAAAAGTTTAATTTTAATGGTGTTCCAATTCAGGTTTATTTTAGAAAAAAATAGTTCCTATTTTTTTTATATCTTTATCAAAAAAAAACATGAAAAAAATTTTAATTGTAATTTTCAATTTCTTTTTCCTTTTTAGTTTTTCTCAAACAAATAATGATATTATTGGTGAGTGGTATAATGCAGAAAAAGATGCAGTAATAACTATTTTTGAAGATAATGGAACACTTTCTGGAAAAACTACATGGATGCTAGAACCAAATGATGAAAATGGTCAGCCAAAAAAAGATTTATTAAATCCAGATGAAAATTTAAGAGATAGAGATAGATTAGGTTTAGTTCTTATGACAGGATTTGCCTATATTGAAGGTAATGTGTGGGACAATGGAAGATTGTATAATCCAAAAAATGGTAAAACTTACACTGGAATGATGACTCTTAAAGATTCAAATACTTTAGAATTAAGAGGTTATGTAGGTTTCTCTTTTTTAGGAAAGTCTACCATTTGGACTAGAAAAGTTGATTAGGTATATTACAACTATTTTATATAGAAAATTATATTAAAATTAATTTATTTTAATTAATTCTACCTCAAAAATTAAAGTTGCTCCCGGACCAATTATTCCTCCTGCACCCCTATCTCCATAAGCTAATTTTGATGGTATTGTAAGTTCCCATTTATCTCCTTCACTCATAAGCTGTAGAGCTTCTACCCATCCAGGAATTACTCCATTAACAGGAAATGTAGCAGGTTCACCTCTATCTATTGAACTATCAAACACACTGCCATCAATTAATTTCCCATGATAATGTACTGTAACTTGATCTGTTTCTTTAGCTTTCTTTCCTTTACCACTTTTGATTATTCTATATTGTAGTCCGCTTTCTGTTGTAATCACGCCTTCTTTTTCTTTGTTTTCAGATAAATATTTAGCTTCTTCTTCACTAGCAATTGCTTGTTTCTCTTCTGTAATTTTACTGAAGTATTCTTGCAATAATTTAAGACCTTCTTCTTCAGATATATCAAAATCATTTTCTTCAAAAACATCTGTAATAGCTTTAGAAATAGAATTAATATCTATTTCTTCAATTCCTTGTGATTTTACAGAAGTAGCTATATTTATACCTAGACTATAACTAACTTTTTCTATTTCAGTTTCTGGAGCAGTGTATTTTTCATTTTGACATGAATTTAATACAAGAGCAGTAAATATAATTATTGTGAAGTTTTTTTTCATTTTATTTTTTTTTACAAAAGTACAATTATTGTTTATTTTTTTACGTCAAAATAGTAGCTGATTTTTTATCTTTGAATCTTTTATATATTTAAATGAAAATAATTAATACACCTTTAGATGGGTTGTTGGTTTTTGCACCAGAAATTTATGAAGATGATCGAGGTTATTTTTTTGAAAGTTGGAACAAAAAAATATTCAAGAAATTAGGATTAAATTATGAATTTAATCAGGATAATCAATCTTTATCTAAATATGGTGTTTTAAGAGGGTTACATTTTCAAAATCCCCCATATGCTCAAGGAAAGTTAGTTAGGGTTGTAAAGGGTAAAGTGCTTGATGTTGTAGTAGACATTAGAAGTGATTCTTCTACATATGGTTCTCATTATAAAATTGAGTTAAGTGAAACAAATAAACTCATATTTTGGATTCCACCTGGTTTTGCGCACGGATTTATCACATTAGAAAATGATACTATATTTTCATATAAATGTACATCGATTTATAATAAAAAAAGTGAACAAGCTTTACTATGGTCAGATAAAACATTAAATATTGATTGGCAAATAAAAAAACCTATTGTCTCTCAAAAAGACCAAAATGCAATTAAATTTTTGAGCTTTAAAAGCAAATTTTAAAGATGAATAGAAAATTATTTTATTTTTTTTTCATATGTATTTTTATTTTTCTAGCTCAGTTTTTCATTTTTTCATCTAAAATGAAAAATAATGATGAATTATTTAAATCACAATTTCAAGATAATTATAATATTTATTCAATAGTAAAGCCTAAAAAGTTAGATTTCGCTGGAGAAAAAGTGCCTATATTCTCGTCAGAAATTTGGGAAAGATTGGATAAAGAAATGTTAAAAAATATTTATTGGCAATCAAATACCTTATTATATATCAAAAGAGCTAATAAATATTTCCCAACAATTGAAAAAATATTAAAAGATAATAATGTTCCAGATGATTTTAAATATTTAGCACTAATTGAAAGTGGATTAGAAAATGTTGTATCTCCTTCAGGGGCAGCTGGTTTTTGGCAGTTTTTAAAAACTACTGCAAAGGAATATGGCTTAGAGGTTAATTCTTATGTTGATGAAAGATATAATTTAGAAAAGTCTACAGAAGCAGCATGTAAATATTTACTAGAATCATATCAACAGTTTGGTTCATGGACAATGGCTGCTGCCTCTTACAACATGGGTAGAAGTAGAACTAAAAAGATTATTAAATTACAAGATTCAAATAATTATTATAATTTACACCTAAATTCTGAAACAAGCAGATATGTGTTTAGAATTATTGCCATAAAAGAAATTTTACAGAATCCTGATGAATATGGATTTAATTTTAGAAGTAATGATTTATATGAATTTGAAAATTATAAAATTATCGATATAGACACTACAATAACTGATTTATATTTTTTTGCTAAAATTCATGAAATAAATTACAAGATGCTAAAGTTGTATAATCCCTGGCTAAGAAAAGGTAGCTTGCCAGATGAATCTAGAAAAATGTATCATATTAAAATCCCATTTAATAAATCAAATGAATTAATATTCCCGAACATTGAAAAAGATACAATTTTTTAATGAAAAAAAAACTTGATATACAGTATTTAAGAGTCAAAGGAGCATCTGTTCATAATCTTAAAAATATTAGTCTTGAAATACCAAGAAATAAATTAATTGTATTCACAGGCAAAAGTGGAAGCGGAAAATCTTCTTTAGCTTTTGATACAATATATGCTGAAGGACAAAGAAGGTATTTAGATACATTTAATGCTTATGCAAGACAGTTTATTGGTACAATGAATAAGCCAAATGTTGAAAGTATTACTGGATTAAGTCCTGTTGTTGCAATTGAACAAAAGACAACATCTAAAAATCCACGATCTACTGTCGGTACAATAACTGAAATTTATGATTATTTAAGATTGTTATATTCAAGGATAGGGGAGGCATATTCTTATATAACTGGTAAAAAAATGGTCCGTTTTTCTGATCAACAAATTTTAAATTTAGTAAAATCAGAACTAGATGGAAAGAAGATAATTATTTTATCTCCGATTATTAGATCAAGAAAGGGTCATTATGCAGAACTATTTTATCAGTTAGCAAAAAAGAAATATTTGAAAGTTAGAATAAATGGAAAGATTCATGATATAACTCCCACACTCAAATTAGATAGATATCAAACACACGATATTGAAGTTGTGGTTGACAGGCTAAAAGTCGTTAAAGAAAATGATAGTAGATTATCTAATTCATTTAAGCATGCAATGGATGAAGGTAATGGGGTAATGATGATTATTGAAGAAACAAGTAATAGTCCTCGATTTTTTTCAAGAGAGCTAATGTGTTTAGAAAGTGGAGTTGCATACGATCCCCCTGAACCTAATTCTTTTTCATTTAATTCTCCTAAAGGAGCTTGCAATTCTTGTAATGGATTAGGATATTTTAAAAAAGTAGATATAAGAAAAATTATCCCCAATGATTTAATTAGTATTAATAAAGGAGCTATATCTCCTATTTCTGTGAGTAAACCAAAGTGGATTCTTGATCAAATTACACTTTTAGGAAAAAAGTATGATTTTAACTTAAATACTCCTATTAAATTAATTTCAAAAGAAGGGATTGATGCAATATTATACGGAGATTCAGATTCATTTGTAGAAAAATTAAATGTTGCTGGAATTAGTAAAACTCATAAGATATCATTTGAAGGTATTGTAAATTTTATTGAAGAAATTTCTAAACAAGATTCAATGTCAATTCAAAAATGGGCATCAAAATATATGACAAATTATAAATGCAAAGATTGTAATGGGTCAAGATTAAATAAACAATCATCAAATTATCGTGTTGTTGGGAAAACAATAAGTGATTTATGTATGATGGATATAAGGTCATTGTATGATTGGTTAAGTTCCATTGAAGTAAAATTAAATGATAAGCAGAGATTGATTTCAAAACAGATCTTTAAAGAAATTATAAAAAGAGTAGAGTTTATTTTAGATGTTGGTTTATCTTATCTTTCATTAAACAGGAGTACTAAGTCATTAAGTGGGGGTGAAGCTCAAAGGATTAGGTTAGCTACTCAAATAGGAACACAACTTACTAATGTATTGTATATTTTGGATGAGCCCAGTATTGGGTTGCATCAAAGAGATAATTTAAAACTTATAGATTCATTAAAAAAATTGCGTGATTTGGACAATACAGTTATTGTTGTAGAACATGATAAAGATATGATTAAAAATTCAGACTTCATTGTTGATCTAGGTCCAGAAGCAGGTGTTAATGGTGGTGAAATTGTTTTTGCTGGAAAATATGAAAATATTATTGATAACAAATATATCACTTCAGATTATTTATGTAACAGAGTAAGAATTGAAATTCCAAATTTAAGACGTAAAGGAAATGGTAATTTTTTATCATTATATGGTGCTAAAGGCAATAATTTAAAAAATATTGATGTTAGGATTCCTTTAGGTGTTATGTGTTGTATTACTGGAGTTTCTGGTAGTGGAAAATCTACCTTAGTAAATGAAACAATATATCCTTTATTAAACAAGCATTTTTACAGAGGTGAAAAAGAGCCATTGGAATTTTCAAAAGTTGAAGGGATTGAATATTTAGATAAAGTAATTGCTGTTGATCAATCACCAATTGGTAGGACCCCAAGGTCAAATCCTGCTACATACACTAGTTTCTTTACAGATATAAGAAAGCTATTTGCTGAATTATCTGAGTCTAAAGTAAGAGGTTATGGTTCTGGAAGGTTTTCTTTCAATGTAGTTGGAGGAAGATGTGAAGTGTGTAAAGGTGCTGGAGTTCAAACTATTGAGATGAATTTTTTACCTAATGTAAGTGTTACTTGTAAGGATTGTAATGGCAAAAGATATAATTCCGAAACTTTAGAGATAAAGTATAAAGGATTAAATATTTCAGAAATTTTAAATTTGACAATTGATCAAGCAGTAGACTTTTTTAAAAACATCCCAAATATTTTTAGAAAAATAAAAACATTAAAAAATGTTGGTTTAGGATATTTAACATTGGGCCAATCTGCAACTACACTTTCTGGAGGTGAAGCTCAAAGAATAAAATTATCAGCAGAACTGTCAAAAAAATCAACTGGAAAAACTTTATATATTTTGGATGAACCTACCACCGGTTTACATTTTGAAGATATTAAAATTTTGTTAAAAGTGTTAAATAGTTTAATTAGTAAGGGAAATACAGTATTAGTTATTGAGCATAATTTAGATGTTATAAAAGTTTCTGATTACATAATTGATCTTGGACCAGAAGGCGGTCAAAGTGGAGGAGAGCTTGTTTGTAACGGAACACCAGAAGATCTCGTAAAATGTAAAGATAGCCATACAGGCAAATATTTAGTAAATGAATTAATATGAATGATAAAAAAGTTTTAAATGCTTTTAAATCTAAAAGCTGGAATGCAATTAAAACCTCAGATTCATGGCAAATTTTTAAAATAATGTCTGAGTTTGTTGATGGATTTGAATCTCTATCAAAAATTGGTCCTTGTGTTTCTGTTTTTGGTTCAGCTAGAACAAAAAAGAATAATAAATATTATAAAATGGCAGAAGAAATAGCATTTATGTTAACTAATAAAGGTTACGGTATTATTACTGGAGGTGGACCTGGAATTATGGAAGCGGCAAACAAAGGAGCTCAAAAAGGAGGCGGTAAATCAGTGGGATTAAATATTGAGCTCCCTTTTGAACAAATGCCAAATAAATATATAGACTCTGACAAACTAATTGATTTTGATTATTTCTTTATTAGAAAGATGATGTTTGTAAAATATGCACAAGGCTTTATTGTATTGCCTGGAGGAGTAGGAACATTGGATGAGCTTTTTGAAGCAATAACACTAATACAAACTCAAAAGATTGGCAAGTTTCCAATTATTTTAGTTGGTAAGAATTATTGGAGTGGATTGATAGATTGGATAATTAATATAATGTTGAAAAAAGAAAAGAATATCAGTAAAAATGACTTGCTTTTATTCAGTATTGTTGATACTCCTTCTGAAGCAGTTAAAATTATTGTTGAATTCTACAATAAGTATACTTTACAACCTAATTTCTAGTGTATCTAGTTGCTTTCTGTTTTTTTTTCTATTTTTACGAAAAATTTAAATAAAATATAATGAATCGGTACTTAAAGACTAGTTTCTTTCTTTTTTTATGCTATTGTACAAATATTTCGTTTTCTCAGAATCATAATAACGATCTAGGATCAAATAATACGTTGAGTCCTAAGTTTGTTTTAGGTAGTGGATTTTATTCTCTTGCAAAAGATAATAGCGGTTTATTACAAGGAAATGTTGGGGTTTTTTCTGGTGTTCAATTTGATATAGTAAATGGTATTGATTTATCTTTTTTATTTTTGAAGACAGATTTATCTAGTAATCAATTTAACTCTCAAGTAAATGGTATAGGTCTATATGGTGGTTATACTATCAAAAAATATTTTGAAAATAAAAGAATAAAGCCCAATGTGAGTTTTGGAATAGAAAGCCTTTCATTTAAAACAAATGAAAATGAAAGAGAAAATTCCTTTGCATTACCTTTTGGTATTGGAATAAACATGTTGGTTAGTGAAAAAATAGAATTAGATATAGCATATAATATCGGAATTTCTATGGCTGATTTTGATAAGATTGATAACAATTCGGATAATTATAAATCATTAACTTTTGGGCTTTCTTATTCACTTTTTAAGTCTAAAAATGACAAAAAAGATAATGAAACCAATGACACTTATTATGCTGATATTGATTTTGAATCTTTAGATTTAGAAGATGAAGATAATGATTTAGTTCCAGATATTCAGGATCAATGTCATAAAACTCCAAAGGGTGTAGAGGTTGATAAAAATGGATGTCCCCTTGATAGTGATAATGATGGAATTCCAAATTATCTAGATAAACAACAAAATACAATTGAAGGTGTTATCGTAGATGAAAATGGTGTAGAGTTAAGTGTTGAAAAATACAAAAGTATGTATTTAGAATTTGATGTTGCTTCAAGAGAGTATGCGGAATTTTATAATGATCATGAAATTAAAAGAGAAAATTATTTAAATGTTGATGAGTATTTAATCGCCAAAGCAAATGCATTTAATAAAGCATTTTATGAATCGAATGAGAATAATAAAACAGTACAACCTATAACTTATAAAGTTAAGTTAGGTGAATATAAAAAAGATATGCCGATTAGCGTTCAAAGATCATTTTTAAGTATTGATAATTTGGAAAGTTATTCAGAACAAGATGGAACTATTCTATATTTGTCAGGTAGCTTTAATTCTTTAGTTGAAGCTCGTGAATATGAGAAGGCATTAAATAAAAGTGGCTATAACGGGACTTCAATTGTTGTTGATAATAATGGTACTATAGATTCTTATAAACCACCTGTGCTAAAGCTTGCTAAAGATAGTATTCAAAGAAAACCTAATATCGATTCTAATTATGTTGCTCAACAACAATTAGATTCCAATAAAGTTTTACAAAATCAAAACACTTTGATTTATAGGGTTCAAATAGGTGCTTTTCCTAATGTTTTATCTGAAGAAATATTTATAGGTG
>PBQB01000102.1 GCA_002724895.1 Flavobacteriales bacterium | reverse complement strand
TTCAAAAGGATTTGCAATGACTGGATGGAGAGTAGGATATATTGGAGCACCAAAATGGATTGCAGATGCATGTAATAAAATTCAAGGTCAAGTTACTTCTGCAACATGTGCTATAGCTCAAAAAGCTACAGAAAAAGCTTTATTAGAAAATCCAAAAGTTGTTACTCAAAAGATGAATGAAACTTTTTTAAAAAGAAGAGATATAATAGTTGATTTACTTGAAAAAATTCAAGGAATTAAATGTAATAAGCCTGAAGGTGCTTTTTATGTTTTTCCAGATGTTTCTTACTATTTTGGGAAAAAGTTTAATAATAAAACTATTGATAATACAACTGAATTATGCTTATATCTTCTTAACCAAGCTCATGTTGCATGCGTCGCTGGAGATGCATTTGGGAACTCAGAATGCATAAGAATTTCATATGCTACTTCTGAAGAAAAAATAATTGAAGCTATGAAACGAATAAAAAAATATTTAGAATTACTGTCGTAATGAATATTAACTCTTTAATTGAGAAGTTCACTTGTACAAGAGTATTAGTAATTGGAGATGCAATGATTGATACATATATGTGGGGAGAAATTAATAGAAAATCTCCTGAGGCTCCAGTTCCAATTGTTGAAATAAAAAAAATTGAAGATAGGTTAGGTGGGGCAGCAAATGTAGCTCTTAATATACAATCATTAGGAGGGAAAGTTACTCTTTGTTCAGTCATTGGAGATTGTACACAAAATATAACCTTTAAAAAACTTATGCAAAAAAACAACTTATCTTTAAAGGGAATAATAGTAGAAAAAGGAAGATTAACTACAAAAAAAACAAGAGTAATTGCTGATAAAAAACATCAAATAAGAATTGATCAAGAAATATCCTATCCAATTAAGAATGAAAAAAAAATTATTGATATAGTTTCTGATTTCCTTTCAGATCATAATGTTATTGTTCTTCAAGACTATAACAAAGGAGTTTTAACTCCAAAGATAATTAAAACTATTATTAAATTGGCTAATAAAAAAAATATCCCTACAATAGTTGATCCTAAAATAAATAATTTTAAAGAATATAAAAATTGTACAATTTTTAAGCCAAATCTTTATGAAATAAGTAAAGGAATGGGAACCAAATTAACTACTAATTTAGAAAACATTGTAAAAACCACTAGCGAACTAAGAAAAATATTATCGGCTAAAGCAGTTCTATTAACATTATCTGAAAATGGGATGCTAATTTTTTCTGAAGAATCACATAAACATTTTCCTGCAATAAAAAGAAAAATTAAAGATGTCTCTGGAGCTGGCGATACTGTTATTGCTGTAAGCGCACTTTGTTTAGCTAACAAAGTTAATTATGATGATTTAACTATCTTATCTAATATAGCAGCTGGAATTGTTTGCGAAGAAGTCGGTGTTGTACCAATTAATAAAATAAAACTTAAAAAAGAATTTATAATTTTTTCCAAAAATGACTAAAACAAAACCATATAATTCAAAAGAAGGAAAAAAACAACAAATTATTACTATGTTTAATAATATTGCTACAAATTATGACATTCTTAACTTTACACTTTCTGCAGGATTGGATAATATATGGAGAAAACAAGCAGTAAAGAAACTAAGTAATAACCCAAAAAAAATTCTTGATGTAGCTACTGGAACTGGTGATTTTGCAATTTGTGCATCTAAATATACTAAAGCTAAAATAATAGGAATAGATATATCCAATGGAATGTTAGATATTGCTAATCAAAAAATCAAGAAAAAGAATTTGTCAAAAAGAATAAGATTTAATGAAGGTGATTCTGAAGATATGCCTTTCAAAGATAATGAATTTGATGCAGTCACTGTAGGATTTGGAGTTAGAAATTTTGAAAATTTAGAAAAGGGTCTTAATGAAATATACAGAGTTTTAAATAAAGAAGGGGAAATAGTAATACTAGAACCATCTTTTCCAACAAAAAAAATATTTAAAACATTATACAAACTTTACTTTAATTTTATTTTACCAAAAATTGGTGCTTTGGTTTCAAGAGATGGTGCGGCATACTCTTATTTACCAAAATCCGTAGCAACTTTTCCAAAAAATAAAGAGTTTATTTATCTATTAAAAAAGATAGGTTTTAAAAAAGTGAAATATATTCCATTATCATTCGGAATAGTATCATTATTTGTAGCAATAAAATAAATTAACAGACGTTATTTCATCGTGAATATTCTAAAAAAAAATATTTTTCTAATTTTAAATATATTTTTATGTTTGAATGTAGTTGCTCAACAATATAAAAAACCACAAAATCTGCCTAGATATGATCATAAAAAAATACATTTTGGATTTACTCTTGGTATTAATGAATTAAACTTCAATTTAAAAAAGAACAGTAATACAATTGATAACGATTCACTTTTAACATTGTATACAAAAAGTCAAAAAGGTTTTAATTTAGGAATTGTTTCAAATTTTAGAATAGGAAAATATGCTGATTTAAGATTTATTCCTGCATTAATTTTTGGAGAACGTCATTTAGAATATACACTGACTAATGATAATGAAACTTCAACTTTTGAAAAAAAAATTATTGAATCAACTTTAATTGATTTTCCTATTAGTATAAAATATAAATCAGAAAGATACAATAACTTTAGAACGTATTTGCTAGCAGGAATAAAATATAGTATGGATATTGCCTCACAAGACAAAATTGATGATGAAGGAGAAGAAATTATCAAGCTTAAAAAAGATGATCTGTTAGGTGAAGTTGGATTTGGTATTGATTTTTATTTAGAGTATTTTAAATTTTCTCCTGAAATAAAGTTATCTTATGGTTTTTTAAATATAATTTCAAAAGATGATTCTGGATATACAAAATTAATTAATGATTTAAATACTAATGGATGGATGTTATCATTTACATTTGAATAATTAACAATTTATCTTTAATAACTTAACAGACTATTTATCAATTGTTTAATAAATTTTATTAAAATTGTTATATATCAAATTATATATGTTTAACGATCCTTTTATAAAAATATTCATCCTACTTGTTATTTACAGCTTAATTCTAATAATTATAAAATTTTTAAATATAGGAAGAAAAAAAACATTTAAAAATTGCACTAATGCTTGCCCTGATTGCTCTAATGCATTAAACAGAACAAAAAGAAAACAAATTGACAAAATATTGTTTCATATTTCCTTTAGAATATTTGATCTTAAAAGATACTCATGTAATGAATGTGGGTGGGAAGGATTAAGATGGGAAGATAGATATAGACCACAAGGAAACTAAGCACAGAAATCATAAAGAATTATTCCAGTAGCTACTGCAACATTTAAAGAATCTACATCTGAACTTGTTTGATTTATAGAAAATTTTTCATCAACATACGAAAATAAGTTATTTGAAATCCCCCTACTTTCGTTACCAATAATTATATGACAGTTTTTATTTTTTTTAATTTTTTTTATGCTGTTCCCATTTTTTAAAGTTGCATAAACCGGATTATTGACGTTTTTCAGATATTCTACTAGATTTTTATAAAAAATATTAACTCTAAAAATACTACCCATGCTAGACTGAACAACTTTAGAATTATACATATCAACAGTGTCATTTGAACAAATAATTTGTTTAACGCCAAACCAATCGCAAATTCTAATAATTGTACCAAAATTACCAGGATCCTGAATTTGATCAAGAACCAGAGTAACACCTGTATCTTTTAAGATAATTTTTTCAGGAATTTTTACAATTGCAATAACTTTATTTGCATTTTTAAACTGACTTATTCTTTGTAGTTGTTTAGAAGATAATTTTATGTAATCTACTTCAGAATTATTCCATTTATCTGAAGCATATAAATCAAGGATTTCAAATGAGGATTTAAGCAAATCAGAAATCATCTTCTCTCCTTCTACAATAAAACATTTATGAAGAATTCTATTTTTTTTTAATGATAATGACTTTATAAATTTTATCTGTTTACTTGTAAGCATTTTTATTCTAAAATTCAATAATATTAAATTATTACAAAATAATGCTTAGATTTTTGGAACAATCTTATAATTTTGCTTTCAAATTAAAAAAAACAATATGACAAAATTCAAAACAGGCGTTTTAACAGGAGATGATGTTCAAAAAGTATTTTCAGATGCTAAAAAAAACAAATATGCA
Source organism: Flavobacteriales bacterium (assembly GCA_002724895.1). GTDB lineage: Bacteria > Bacteroidota > Bacteroidia > Flavobacteriales > BACL11. Next base: position 12,458 of record PBQB01000102.1, on the reverse strand, counting down.
CTTCCTGCTGTAAATGTTACCAATACTAGTACAGTTAACACAGTTTTAGAAACCGCTTCTGAAGTTAATTCACCAGTGATAATTCAATTCTCAACAGGAGGTTGTGATTTTTTTGCAGGTAAAGGCTTAAATAATAAAAATAAATTAGCATCAATAAATGGTGGTATTTCTGGCGCAATGCATGTCCATCAAATGGCTAAAGCATATAACGCTAGTGTAATTTTACATACTGACCATTGCTCTAGAAAAAATTTACCCTGGATCGATGGCTTATTAGAAGAAGGAGAAAAATTTTACAAAATAAACAAACATTCCTTGTACAGTTCACATATGATTGACTTATCAGATGAACCAATTGAAAAAAATATTCAAACATGTAAAGATTATTTACAAAGAATGTCAAAAATTGGAATGACATTAGAAATTGAACTAGGGGTCACTGGAGGTGAAGAAGATGGAGTAGATAATACAGATATTGATAGTAGTAAGCTATATACTCAGCCTGAAGAAGTTGCATATGCATATAGTGAATTAATAAAAATAAGTGATAGATTTACTGTTGCCGCCGCTTTTGGTAATGTTCATGGTGTATATAAACCTGGAAATGTAAAATTAACTCCAATTATTCTTAGAAATTCTCAAGACTATGTAAAAAAAATATATAATACTGAAGAAAAACCTATAGATTTTGTTTTCCACGGAGGATCAGGATCATCAAAAGAAGAAATTAAAGAAGCTATTTCATACGGAGCAATTAAAATGAATATAGATACTGATCTACAATGGGGGTTTACTACAGGTGTAAGAGATTATTTTTCAGAAAAGAAAGAATATCTTAAAAGTCAAATTGGTAATCCTGAAGGAGATGAAAAACCTAATAAAAAATATTATGATCCAAGAGTATGGTTAAGAGAAGGTGAACTAACTTTTAAAAAAAGACTAACTACATCTTTTCATGACTTAAATAATATTAATCGAAATATTTAATATGAGTTGGTTTAAAAGAATTAAAGAAGGAATTACTACTTCTACACATGAAAAAAAAGAGACTCCTGATGGATTATGGAATCAATGTCCGAAATGTAAGCATATTATAACTTCTGCTGAGCATAAAGCAAACTTATATTGTTGTCCAAATTGTAATTACCATAGTAGAATTGGATCAAAAGAATATTTCAGACTATTATTTGATAATAATAAATTCTTAGAACTTGATTCAAATATGAGCTCATCTGATCCTTTATCTTTTAAGGATAAGAAAAAATATAGTGATAGAGTTAAATCTATGCAAAAAAAAACTGGTCTCAAAGATGCAGTAAGAACAGGCTATGGAAATTTAAAGGGAAATAAAGTAGTAATTGCGTGCATGGATTTTAGTTTTATTGGTGGCTCTATGGGGTCGGTAGTTGGAGAAAAAATTTCAAGAGCAATAGATTATGCTAGAAAAAATAAATCTCCCATGATTATTATTTCTAAATCTGGTGGAGCTAGAATGATGGAAGCAGGTATTTCTTTGATGCAACTAGCTAAGACATCTGCAAAATTAGCATTACTTGCTAAAGAAAAAATCCCATATATATCTATCTGTACAGACCCTACTTTTGGAGGAGCTACTGCTTCATTCTCAATGCTTGGAGATATAAATATTGCTGAACCAAAGGCATTAATCGGTTTTGCAGGCCCAAAAGTTGTTAAAGAAACTATTGGAAAAGATTTACCTAACGGATTTCAAACAGCAGAATTTCTAAAAGATCATGGTTTTATTGATACAATTATTGAAAGAAAGCAACTAAAAGAAAAATTAGCCCAAATATTAAGAATAATCAAAGGATAATTTCTTCTTAAAAACAATTAGTATCTAAATTGTTTTATTAAATTTGCAGCCCACAAAGGATTAAAAAAAGCATATAATGAGTATTTCATCAACAGAAAAAACTAAGTTATTCCAAAAATACGGAAATAATGAAAAAGATACAGGTTCTGTATTTAGTCAAGTAGCACTTTTTACTACAAAAATAAAACACTTAACAGAACATTTAAAAGTTAATAAAAAAGATTTTGGAACACAAAGATCAGTTCAAATAATGGTTGGAAAAAGAAGAAAATTATTAGACTATTTAAAATCTAAAGACATTATTAAATACAGGAAGTTAATTAAAGAATTAGGACTCCGAAGATAATGTAAAAAGGCAATAATCTTATTGCCTTTTTTTAATTACAAACAAAGAAAACAAGATGATAAAAGAAGAAAAACAAATAATTACGTTAGAAGATGGAAGAGAAATATCAATTTCAACAGGAAAATTAGCAAAACAAGCTCATGGTTCAGTTGAAGTTAGAATGGGTAAAACACACCTATTAGCAACAGTTGTATCAAGTCCAGAAGCAAAAGAAGGAGTAGATTTTTTACCACTAACTGTTGATTATAGAGAAAAATTTGCGGCTGATGGTAGATTTCCAGGAGGTTTTTTAAAAAGGGAAGCTAGACCAACAGATCAAGAAATACTAGTTATGAGACTGGTTGATAGAATATTAAGACCAATGTTCCCTAGTGACTATCATGCTGAAGTACAAATAATGATTTCACTAAACTCACACGATCCAAATGTTAAACCAGATGCTTTAGCTGCTTTGGCAGCATCATCTGCACTAGCTATTTCTGACATACCATTTAATGGACCTATTTCTGAAGTGAGAGTAGCTAGAATTAACAATAATTTTATAATTAATCCTTCATCAGAGCAATTAGAAAGTGCAGATATTGATTTGATGGTAGGAGCATCATCAGATAGTGTCGCTATGGTAGAAGGTGAAATGAATGAAGTTTCAGAAGATGAAATGATAGAAGCAATCAAAATAGCTCATGATGCTATCAAAAAACAATGTGAAGCTCAAATAAAACTTGCAAATAAAATTTCAACTTCGTCTCCTAAAAGAACCTATTGTCATGAAAATCATGATGAAGAGCTAAAAACAAGAATTAAAAAAGACACTTATGATTTAGTATATAATATAGCTTCTCAAGGATTATCTAAGGATGAAAGAAAAGAAAAATTTAATAATATAAAACAAGAATGGATTCTCAAGTTATCTGATGAGGAAATAGAAAAATATGATGAAAATCATATCAATACATATTATCATGATGTAGAAAAAGAAGCCATAAGAACCTTAGTTTTAAATGAAGGAAAGAGATTAGATGGTAGAACAACTTCAGAAATTAGACCTATTTGGTGTGAAATAGATTATTTACCAACTCCTCATGGCTCTGCTGTATTTACTCGAGGAGAAACTCAATCATTAACAACAGTAACTCTAGGTTCTGCTACAGATGTTAATCGTTTAGATGGGGTTACATATCAAGGACACGAAGACTTTTACCTACATTATAATTTCCCACCTTTTTCTACTGGAGAAGCAAGAATGTTAAGAGGAACTAGTAGACGTGAAATTGGGCATGGAAACTTAGCACAAAGAGCATTAAAAAAAGTTATTCCTGAAAACAATCCATATACTGTTAGAATCGTTTCAGACATTTTAGAATCTAATGGATCATCTTCAATGGCTACAGTATGTGCTGGAACATTAGCACTAATGGATGCTGGAATTAAAATAAGCAAGCCTGTTTCAGGTATAGCAATGGGGCTAATTTCAGATAAAGATGGTAAATATGCTATTCTTTCTGACATACTTGGTGATGAGGATCACTTGGGAGATATGGACTTTAAAGTAACTGGAACAAAAGATGGTATCACTGCTTGTCAAATGGATATAAAAATTCAAGGATTATCATATGATATTTTATCAAAAGCATTACATCAAGCCAAAGAAGGAAGATTACATATTTTAGACAAAATAACAGATGTTATTAGCGAGCCAAGAGAAAATCTTAAACCTCAAACTCCAAAAATAATTGTTCTTAAAGTACCAAAATCAACTATTGGAGGTATAATTGGTCCAGGAGGTAAAATTATTCAAGAATTACAAGCTTCTACCGAAACAAATATTTCTGTGGAAGAAGTAGACGAACAAGGAATTGTTGAAATTCTTGGAACTAATCAAGAAAAAATAGATTTAGCTGTAGAGAAAATACGTTCAATTGCATTTGTTCCTGAAATTGACAAAATATATACCGGTAAAGTAAAATCAATCATGCCATATGGTGCATTTGTAGGAATTTCTTCCAATACAGATGGCTTATTACATATATCTGAACTTGCATGGGAAAGAGTAGAAAAAGTTGAAGATATACTGAAAGAAGGTGATGAAGTTCAGGTAAAACTAATTGCAATTGATGAGAAAAGCGGTAAATTAAAATTGTCAAGAAAAGTTTTATTAGAAAAAACTAAAAAATAAATCATAATAAATGTAACCTTTTAATTTGCCAAACGTATAAGTAAGGCGGACCTAAATAAATTGATATGAGACAGCTAAAAATAACCAAACAAGTTACCAACAGAGAAACTGCTTCTCTTGATAAGTATTTACAAGAGATTGGAAGAGTAGATTTAATTACAGCAGAAGAAGAAGTAGAGTTAGCTCAAAAAATAAAAGCTGGCGATGAAAGAGCATTAGACAAACTTACAAAAGCAAATCTTAGATTTGTTGTTTCCGTTGCTAAACAATATCAAAATCAAGGTCTTACTTTACCTGACTTAATTAATGAAGGAAATTTAGGATTGATTAAAGCAGCTAAAAGATTTGATGAAACAAGAGGATTTAAGTTTATATCATATGCAGTTTGGTGGATTAGACAATCTATTTTACAAGCTTTAGCAGAACAATCTAGAATTGTAAGACTACCACTTAATAAAATTGGATCAATAAATAAAATAAATAAGGCATATGCCAAGCTAGAGCAACAATTTGAACGCCCTCCTACTGCTGAAGAAATTGCTGAGCTTGTAGATCTTTCACTTACAGAAGTAAAACAATCTCTTAAAAATACAGGCAGACATGTTTCTATGGATGCTCCACTAATTGAAGGAGAAGATAGTAATTTATATGATGTTATGGGTTCTGACGAAAGTCCTAATCCAGATTCAGATTTAATGCTTGAGTCTTTACGAGAAGAAATTAGAAGAGCTCTTGACACTCTAACACCTAGAGAAGCAGATGTTGTCTCCTCATATTTTGGTCTAAATGCAGGCCATGCTATGACTCTTGAAGAAATTGGTGAAAAATTTGATTTAACTAGAGAAAGAGTAAGACAGATTAAGGAAAAAGCTGTAAGAAGATTAAAACAAACATCTAGAAGTAAAATACTTAAAACTTATCTAGGATAATAAAGAGGGGCTAAAAGCCCTTTTTTTATTACAAAATTTAACCATATATGTCTCATTTAATTGCTCCATCAATATTAGCTGCAAACTTTGGAAAGTTAGATAAAGATTGTGAATTAGTAAATAACAGTAAAGCTGACTGGTTTCATATAGATGTAATGGATGGTGTATTTGTACCCAATATTTCATTTGGAATGCCAGTTATAAAAAGTATCAAAAAAATTGCTCAAAAGCCAATGGATGTTCACTTAATGATTGTAGAACCAGACAGGTATATAAAAGATTTTAAAAAATGTGGAGCTGATATATTAACTATACATTTAGAAGCTTGTAATCATCTTCATAGAACAATTCATGCTATAAAGGAGGAAGGAATGAAGGCAGGTGTTGCAATAAATCCACATACACCAATAAATCTTTTAAAAGAAGTCATTAATGATTTAGATATGGTATGTATAATGTCAGTAAATCCAGGATTTGGAGGACAAAGATTTATTGAAAATACTTATAAAAAAATAGAGGAGCTAGATAAATTAAGACAAAAAACAGAAAATAATTTTTTAATTGAAGTTGATGGTGGTGTAAATGATAAAAATTATAGTAAACTTATTAAAAGTGGTGCTGACGTATTAGTAGCTGGAAGTTTTGTTTTTAATTCAAGCGAACCTATTAATACAATTTCAAAATTAAAACATATTTAATTTTAAATTAAATTTTCTAGGTATAAATAATTATCATTTAATTTTCCATTTTTACATATTGTAGCATTATTTATGATTAAATTATTGTCTTGAATTAATAACGGAATAACATTTTTAACTAATTCATTACCAAAATCAAAAGATGCGTCTAATGGCAATTCACATGGTAAATTATCTACCGCCATGACTGCTATAACTTTATGCTTCATAAAGTCATCTTCTTTTTCAGTAATTGGATTATATCCATATATTGGCCTATAAATTGTAGAGGATCTAATAGTGGTTGCAATTGGCCCATTAATATCACAAGAAATATCAGAAATTATTTTCAACGAAAAATTTTTACTCTTGGCATCATCTCTTGTAAAAATATACGGTGCATTACTATCATAATAGTGACCAGTTAATAAAATATCTGCATTGGCTGCAAAATTCATAAAAATTGATTTATATTGATTTGGATTTTTTAAAAAATCTTTTTTAGTAGATTTTAAACCATCTATTCTGATATAATAATCCATAAAATCTAAATTAGTGAAAACAGGAACATCAAATTTTTCCGTAATAAATTCATCTTTTGACACTTCTTTGATACCTAATTTATTTATTATTTCAATAATTCCTCCTGACACTCTTCCTTTACCAGTAATAATGATTCGTTCATTTTTTAAACATATTTTTTTTAATTCACTTTCCATCTCAACTCGATCCCTACATTTATAAGCAGGTTTTAAATTATAAAGCTTATTTTTTAAACCATGAGTTAAAAAGCAATTATATGCACCTACTACTCCTGCATACCTACCAAAACCTATAATACGACTTCCTCTATTATTCTTTAAAACCTCATAATCTATCATCCTAATATTATTTATAATTAGAGATTTTAATAATTTTCTATTGTATTCTTGTCCTTTTATTGTGTGAGAAAAGAAAAGATAAGTTTTATTTCTAATCAAAGATTCAACAGGGACTTCTTTTATACCAAGCAACACATCACAGTGATCTAATTTTTCAACTACCTCTAAGCCTAATTTTTTATAATCATTATCAGAAAAACATCTATGAACACTACTTCTTACAAAAATTTTAATTTCAGGAAATTTATTCATTAAAAAAACACATTGATCAGGAGTTAATGGCACTCTACTATCTAAAGGCTTCTTTTCTTCTCTAAGGATTCCTAATTTCATTTAACAAAAATAAAGAATGAGTTTCAGTTAGCAATTGATTTTTGTAATTTTGCATCTGTTCATTGATTTATTGGGGCTGAATGGATTTGACAGCAAGTATTATTTTATAATAAGCATATCGAGTATTGTATTTTAACTCGTTAATAAATAAAATTCACTTTTTAATTGGCGATAATAATTACGCTTTAGCGGCCTAATTTATATAATTAGCTACGCTTTTGTCTCTTTTAAAGGATCCTCCTGATTCCTTTAAAAAATGAGGCATAATTAACTTCAGGATAGTTTATTTATCTCTTCTGTAAATAAATGAAATTTATGAAGATAAGGATATGGATTGGTTGCTTCTCTCCTACCATTTCTCGAAAAATAAAAGAAGATAAATATGTAGAAAATTATTTAATTGCTTGTTTGGACGTGGGTTCGAAACCCACCAGCTCCACTATAACATAGAAAATAGTATAATTTGAAAACTTTTATGTGTACAAGAGAAATATTTATTATTCAATATTAAAGCATTTTAGGAAAATTCCTAATTATTTTTTTAGAAATAAAAAACATAAATTTCTATTTATTCTTAGCCCTCCTTATTGTGGTTCAACTTTGTTAAATGAAATAATTTCAACATCTAAAAATGTTAGCTCAAATAATTATCTAAATACAAGAGAGGGTCAAACTTTACCAGAGGTAAAACAATTCATGTTTAAAAAAAACAGATGGGATCCAGAAAATAAAATACCATGGAAAAATGTGAAGCAAATTTGGATGAAATACTGGGACTTATCAAAAGATATTCTTCTTGACAAAAGCACAACTAATATTTTAAGATGTAAAGAAATTAATAATCATTTTAACCCATTGCAATATATCTGTCTTGTGAGAAACCCATATGCTCAATGTGAGGGCATTATAAGAAGAAATAATAAAGACCCTTTCACTGCTGCAAATTTTGTAATTAAATGTTTAAAATTGCAAAAAATGAATTTAGAAAATCAAAAAAATATTTTATTTTTTACTTACGAAGATTTATGTGACAAAACTGAAAGCGTCATAAAAAAAATAATAAAATTTGTTCCTGAAGTTGAAAATTTAAATGCTAAGTTAGAGTTTAAAGCTCACAATTTTAAATCTAGTAATAAAATGCATATAGTTAACTTAAATAATGAAAAAATAAGTAAGCTTACAAAAGATCAAATTAAAACTATAAACAAGGTTTTTATTTTAGAAGAAAAACTGATTAAATATTTCAATTATGAAATTATTAAAAGTTAATTCATTTCTGTTTTCATTATTCCACCACATTTTTGTTTAGTTGAACAAGAAGAAAAACAAAAAATAAATAGTAAAAAAATTACTGTATATTTTAAAATTCTACTACTCAATAATTATCTTTTTTTCTACAGTACCATCTTGATACAAATAAAATAATGTCTTGTTTTTATCACCTAAATTGCTTCTTCCAAGCATATCAACAATTTTAAATATCTTTTTTGTACCAAAAGAAATATCATTTTCTAATGTAGATGATGTTGAAAGTGTAAAATTTAAAGTGGCTATACTATCGCATCCTAAAACATTTGTTAATGTTGCAGAATAAGAACCAGAACTAGAAATTGTCTGACCTTGCCAAGAAACAGGAGTTGGCGATGTATAAGATCCAGAACCTGAATTACTCGAGTTAATAGTAAGTGATAAAGTATGTAAACTGTCACAACCAGAAGAATTTGAAAAAGATTGATCATAATTACCGCTAGAAGTATAAGTTTGACCATTCCAAGTATATGAATCACATGCTGTTGCAGATGTATTACCTGTATTTGAAGCACCAACAGTTACATTATTATTTAAAACCGCTCTTAATGCTTGTTCATCTAAAACTCCGGTTTGAGAATGTATCACACTATTATCATCAGGAGAAACTAAATAATATTGTCCAAACCCACCACCGTGAACACTATAAAATTGACCCCAACCCAAAGAACCAGAAGATGCTTGATAATTAAAATTTGGAGGCCCTGTACATCCAGCATTTGTCATCCAATCAATACAATCTTGGTCTGAAGGATACGGTGAACTATTGTCTACAATTAAATTTAAGACTATAACCTCACATAAATTCTGCCCATAATCATCATAAATTGATTGAATTTTTGGTGCAGAAGCCATACAGTTACCACAAGTTTCTAAATAAAAATTTAAGATAACATATTTTCCATCGTTAAGATAAGTACTTAGAGAATGAGTATTTCCATTTACATCAACTATATTGTTAAAGCCAGATACTGTTTGAGCATTAATATTGAAAACAAACGAAACGGCAATTAATAAAGAATAAAATTTTTTCATAATATATAATTTGAATTTAGATTACAAATATAACAAAAAAGCAAGTAAAGTAGAATTAACAAAAAAAAAATTACATTATTCTTGTAATACTAATTTTTTAATAATCAGTCCATTATCCGTTTCAAGCTCTAAGAAGTAAATACTATTTGGATAGTTATCAAGATTTATTTCTTTTCTAAAATCTCCAATCTGTACATTAATAACTTGTTTTAAAATAACCTCTCCTATAATATTAACTATTCTTAACTTAATTTTGTGGTTATAATCTGAATAAAATGACAGATTAAATATTGCATTACTTGGATTTGGGAAAATTTCTAAATCTTTTATAATTAAATCATTTACAAATGCAGGAAGGTCTTCAATAGTTACATCTACAAAAACTGTATCTGAAAGACAACCTGCAGCATCAGATACTATAAAATAATATGTTCCTGTAACAATAGGAGGATATGTTATAGTATTTCCAGAATTATTAATAGAATAAACCAACATACCATCTTCATTTCCAATTTCATAATAATAAGGTTGCATTCCACCTGATCCAGACGCAATCAGTAATATACTATCGTATTGCATTGTTGCTTGAGGATAACTTACATTTATTTCTGTATTATATATTGTATCACAAGAAACTGAAGAAGGAATTGTATCTATATATATTCCAGAACTTGAATAAATGTTACCATTAACATTTACACTGTCCCCTTCACAAATAGTAATATATTGATTAACATTAATAAGTGGATTTACAGTTATATTAGATTCAACAATACTGTCACATCCATTAACAGATTGTAAGGTATCACTATAAATACCCGCACTAGAGTAAAAATTGGAACCTACTAAAATACTTTCTCCTGCACATATATCATAATTATTACTAGTGGTATATGTACTTAATACATCTAAATTTGTTTCTACAACTATAAAAACCCCATTGCCTTGTATTGTATCAATGTATGTTCCATAAGATGAGTATGTAGAATTTCCTATTAAATACACACTTCCTTCACATATTGAAACCGTATCAAACTGATAAGTATAAATATTTATTGAAATAATTGTATTAATAATACTATCACATCCGTCAACTGTTGGAAAAGAATCGATATATAATCCTGCAGCACTATAAAAATTTCCACCTACCAATACTGAATCTCCTTGATTAATACTAATTTGTTGATTAACAAAATAACTATTATTGACATCAATAGTTAAATAATGAATTGAATCACAACCAGAAATATTAGTAAATATTTGTGAATAGGTTCCTGACGAGTCTATAATCTGACCATTCCAATCAAAAGAGTCACAAACAACAATATTAGAATAGGTCGAATCAGCATAATTAATTGTTGCTATTAAAGTATGAACAGAATCACAACCATACATATTTGTTAAAATTTGTGAATAAACTCCTGACGATGTTATTTGTTGACCATTCCAATTATATAAATCACATGATGTAATTGAAGAAATAGCAGAATCACTAGTATTAACCTCTAATGTTAAATAATGTATTGAATCACAACCAGAAATATTAGTAAATATTTGTGAATAGGTTCCTGATGAGTCTATAATCTGACCATTCCAATTATATAAATCACATGTCGTAACAAAACTTTGACCTGTACTACTATTATTAATAGTTAAATTTAATATATGTGTAGAATCACAACCTACAACATTATTATAAATACGAGTATATATACCACTAGAACTATATGTTATACCATCCCAAGTATATGAATCACATGCAACTACTGATGAGGAAGCTGAATTAGTTTGATTAATTGTTAAATCTAAATAAATAATACTATCACATCCATTATTACCTGTATATACAAAAGTAGCTGTGTTATTGGAACTAACGTAAGTTAATCCATCAATCCAAGTATACATATCACAAGAAACAATTACATCAACATATGAAGAAGAATTTGATATATTAACATTTAAGTTATGAATTGAATCACATCCTTGAATATTTGTAAAGGTTTGTGTGTAGATCCCAGAAGAATCTATAAAAAGCCCATTCCAAACATAATAATCACATGATGATATAGAACTAGATCCTGAATTACTATTGTTTATTGTTAAGTTAAGTACATGAACCGAATCACAACCTACAACATTAGTGTAAGTATTAGTATAAGATCCTGATAAAAGATATATGTTTCCATCCCAAATATAAGAATCACATGCACTCACAGTTGATGTATCGAAGCTAGTATTATAAATAGTCAGATTAAGTGTATGTAAACTATCACAACCAGATACATTAGTATAAACATTAGTATAAGTACCACTTACTGTATAAGTGATACCATCCCAAGTATAAAAATCACAAGCTGTAACTGAAGAGGATCCTAAACTACTACTGTTGATTATTAAATTTAGTGTATGTACTGAATCACAACCAGAAGAGTTAGTATATAAATTAGTGTATAAACCACTAGCTGTGTATGTTAATCCATCCCAGGTATATGAATCACAAGAAGTTATAAAACTATTACCATTTGTACTATTATTAATTGTTAAATTAAGAATATGTAAAGAATCACAACCATACATATTTGTATATAAATTAGAATATGTTCCAGATGAAGTATATGTCACACCATCCCAAGTATAAGAATCGCATGCTTGAATATTTGTGTTCACTAAGGAAGTATCTTTAATTGTAACTGTTATACTATCGACACATGAAACTCCATTTATTGTTTTTGTTAAATAATAAGTTGTAGTCTGTGTAGGTGAAACAGAAATAGTTGAAGTTGTATCACCAGTGGACCAAAGATAACTAGCAATATCTTGACCCTGAGCTTCAAAAATTGCCCCTATAGGAGTGTTTGAACCAGAACCATTAACATCAGAATTATCCCAGTAACCATTAGTTTGGATAAACATAAAATCACTTCCTGGATTATAACTTT
>PBQB01000101.1 GCA_002724895.1 Flavobacteriales bacterium | reverse complement strand
CATCTATCTTATTGATATTCAATAATATATATTGTTTATATACCATTTATAAAAAGAAAATATATGTCATATATACAGAAAATATAAAATCTATATATCTAAGCTATAAATCAGATATACATAATCATTTTAACTAATTGATTATCAGTAAGATAAAAAGAACTCTTGTTGTAGTTCTAATGTAAAAAACAGGGGGAAAATTGTCGGGGTAGCAGGATTCGAACCTGCGACCTCCTGCTCCCAAAGCAGGCGCGATAACCGGGCTACGCTATACCCCGAAAAATTTATTTTGCAATAATAGTAATATCTATATTTATAGATATTATAAAAATAAATTTTCTTTTGCGGAGAGGAAGGGATTCGAACCCCCGGTACGCGTAAGCGTACAACTCCTTAGCAGGGAGCCCCGTTCGGCCACTCCGGCACCTCTCCATCAACAAATAAAGGAACTAATTTGGTTTGCAAATGTAAATTAATCTTAAATTCTAACAAATTTTATTTAAATTTTATTGATTTTAAATTTTGTTTAAAATATTTATATAATTTTTTATTCAAATATTATATTTGCCATATCAAAACAAAATATGACAAACAAATTTTTAATTTCAATTTTAATCATTTTATTATTTTCATGCGTTGAAAAAAGAGATATTTCTCAGAATACAGTAATTTCTCATATTTTATCTCAGCCAGATGGTCTCCACCCTTATAATAACAACTCAATAATGAGAAGTTATGTATTTAATTATACCCAGAAAACTTTAATTCAATTAGATTTTGAATCTCTTGACTATATACCTGACTTATTAAAAGAATTACCAACTTCTTCTGAAGATAATAAAACATTTTATTTTGAATTGAAAGACAATATAAAATGGGATGATGGGTCCCTATTAACCGCAAAGGATGTTGAATTTTCAACAAAAATTATGCTTTGTCATTTAACTGATAATTCTCAAATAAGACCTATATATACTTCAGTTATTAAGTCAATTGAGATTGATCCAAATAATCCCCTAAAGTTTTCAATGCAAGCTAAAGATGTTAATTGGACTGCTAAAACTATTTTAGGTGGCATTTATATTCAACAAAGAAGTTATTGGGATCCTGAAGGTCTCTTTGATAATATATCTTTTGAAGAAATTAATTCGAGATCTTTTGAAGAAACTGATAAAATAACTGATTGGTTTAATAATTTTAATCATGCTGATAATGGATTTAAACCTGAAAGATTAAAAGGACTTGGTCCTTATGAAGTTTCAGAATGGGAACCAAGTCAGTATATTACTCTTAAAAGAAAGGAATCCTGGTGGGGGTCACAAGAATCATCAGTTTATAATAATGCATTTCCAGAAAAAATTATATTTAAAATTATCAAAGAAGACGCTTCTTCATATTTAGCATTAAAAAATCAAGAGATTGATGTCACTATAAATATTGGAACAGTAAAATTAATGAAGTTAAGAGAAAGGGATTATTTTAACAAAAATTATGATTCTGATTTTTTAGATAGATATGGTATATCATATATTGGATTAAATACTAAACCTGACGGAATTAAACACAAACCTTTTTTTGTAGATAAAAAAGTTAGAAGAGCTATTGCATATACAATTCCTGTTGATGAGATAATCGAAGTTATGTTCCATGGGAAAGCTCTGAGACAACCTTCTAGCGTATCTCCTCTTAAAAAATGGTATAATGATACTTTAGCTTTAATTCCATTGGATATTGATAAGGCTAAGCAACTTTTAACTGAAGCTGGATGGGTAGATACTGATGGAGATAATATTAGAGATAAAGTTATTAATGGAGTAAAAACTCCTTTTTCATTCAAATTTAGTTATATGAGTTCTCCTATCTCTAAAGAAATTGTTTTAATGATGAAAGAAAGTATGTATAAGGCAGGAATCGTTGCAGAACCTACTCCAATGGATTTTTCATTATTTTATAAAAACGCTGGTGATCATAAATTTGATGCTATGTTAGCTGGTTGGGGAAGCAGTGCAGCATATTCAAATCCAATGCAGTTATGGCACACTTCCTCATGGGTAAACAAAGGTTCTAATTTTTGTGGTTTTGGAGATGCTGAAAGTGATGCTTTAATTGAAGAAGCAAATAATACATTAGATTATGAAACACATAAAAATGCACTTCTAAAATTACAAGCTAGAATTTATGAAGATCAACCATATGTTTTTCTTTGGTGTACTAAGAGAAAGTTTGCTATACACAAGAGATTTAATAATAGACAAATGTTTTTTGAGTTTCCTGGTGTAATGTTAAATAATTTACAATTAAATACTAGCTTTGTCTCAAGTGATATAACTCAATAATTATTAATATGCTTAAGTATACCTTTCAAAGAATAATTGCTTTTATACCAATGTTAATTGCAATATCACTTTTATCATTTATTATTAGTATAAATGCTCCTGGTGATCCTGTTGAAAGATTAGCTAAATCATCTGAAAGTGAAGGTGGTGCACAAGAGCAATCTGGTGCTTCAAAAAAAATCAAAGCTGAATTAAGAAAAAAATTAGGTTTAGATCTACCAATTTTTTATGTCAGTATTTCCGATTTATCTACTTCTGACACATTATATAAAGTTCAGGATAAATATCACAAAAGTAATCTGTCAGCACTTACTCACCATAGTGGTAATTGGCAAGCTGTTTCTAATTATTATAAAAATTTATTGTCATTTCAAAGAATTCATGAACGTATTAATCCAAAAATTTTAAAAGATCAATATACTTTTTTAGATTTAAATGAGATTAATGAAGTAGTAAATCAACTAGGTTCTGAAATTGGTAGTCTTCTTGAAACATCAGATAAAAATCTTATTGATTTAAAGTTTGAAAAAATGAACACTTTGGTATCAAATAATAATTATTTAAGCTTTTTAAAAGATCCTCTTTATGAGCTAGAGACTAATAAAAACAACTTAAGAATTAATTCAACAAGATGGAAGACATATATTCCTACATTACATTGGTATGGGAAAAATAATCAATATCATTTATGGTTATTTGGAAATGGTAATGATAGAAAAGGATTATTAAGAGGAGATTTTGGTATTTCATATATTGATAGTCAACCTATACAAGATAAAATATGGCAAAAAGTAGGTATTTCCTTTGCTTTATCTTTAATTTCAATTTTTTTAGCTTATTTAATTAGTATTCCTATTGGAATATATTCTGCATACAGAAAAGATTCAAAATTTGATACTGGAATTTCTTTAGTATTATTTATACTATATTCTATGCCTTCTTTCTTTGTTGGAACTCTATTATTGTTACAGTTTGCAAACCCTGATAATTTAGCTTGGTTTCCAGTTTCAGGAATTCAAGATCCTACATTATTTGATCCTGAATGGAGTTTTTGGAAGAAAATTGAACATAGAATGCCATTTTTAATTTTACCAATTATTACATATACTTATGGTTCTTTTGCTTTTCTAAGTAGAATTATGAGAGTTGGAATGGTTGATGTTGTTTCTCAAGATTATATTAGAACTGCTAGAGCAAAGGGATTAGGAGAAAAAAAAGTTATATTAAAGCATGCTCTAAGAAACTCATTACTTCCTGTTATAACAGTTTTTGCTGCTATTTTTCCAATGGCAATTGGTGGAAGTATAATCATAGAAGTTATATTTTCTATCCCAGGTATGGGTGTAGAAATATATAATTCTATACTTAATTATGATTATCCAATGATCATAACTGTTTTTACTTTATCAGGATTTTTAACTATGGTTGGATATTTAGTTTCTGATATTCTTTATGCTGTAGTAGATCCAAGAATTTCATATAAATAATTATTATGCAAGATCAAAAACAAAATTTCTCATTTAGCAAATATGCTTGGAATCAGTTTAAAAAGAATAAAATTGCATTAGTTTGTTTATATCTATTATTTTTTTTAATTTTTGTAGCAGTTTTTGCACCATATATCGCAAATGAAAGACCCCTTTATGCAGAATATAAAGGAAATAAACTATATCCGGCCTTTGCAGATGAAACAAGAAAAGATTCAATTTTTAATTCCAATGGTAGTCTGGACGAAATTTTACAATACGATATTACTGATTGGAGAATATTAAAATATGAAAAAGTTATTTGGCCACTTATTCCATATTCCCCTGGAACAATGGATAGATATAATCGAGATTATGTTTCTCCTAAAGGAAAGCAGAGATTTAAAGATAGTAATGGAGAAATAATAGATGCTCCTAAAAAATTTAGACATATATTAGGAACTGATGGAATTGGTCGTGACTTAGCAGCTGGTTTAATTCATGGTACCAGAATATCTCTTATGGTAGGAATTGTTGCCATGGGTATCGCTTCAATTATTGGAATAATTTTAGGTGCTTTTGCTGGATTTTTTGGTGATACTAAGTTAAAAATGCCTAGAATTAAATATTGGCTTACACTATTTGGTATATTTATGGGAATATTTTATGGATTTGGTCAAAGAAAATATATTCTTGCTGAAGGTTTTGGAGAAAGTGTTTATTCTGGAGTTATTCAAATTTTAATTAGTTTAATTATTGTTACAACTGTAGTAATAATTTTTAGATTTTGTAGTAAATTTATAAAATTTGGTTCTTTACAAAAAGAAACAAATATACCCGTAGATAATTTTGTTTCAAGGGGAATAGAGTTATTAAATTCAATACCTAGATTATTATTAATTATTACAATTACTGCTGTTGTTGAACGAAGTATTTGGATAGTTATGATAATAATTGGATTAACAAGCTGGACTGGAATAGCTAGATTTACTAGAGCTGAATTTTTAAGAATTAGATCTCTGGAGTTTGTTC
Source organism: Flavobacteriales bacterium (assembly GCA_002724895.1). Taxonomy (GTDB): domain Bacteria; phylum Bacteroidota; class Bacteroidia; order Flavobacteriales; family BACL11. The sequence goes on along the minus strand of PBQB01000101.1, from coordinate 5,264 downwards.
AAGCTTCAGAATCATTAGGATTTTCATCTGCTAGAACTATTTTAAAACATGCACTTCCAAATGCATTAGCTCCTGTATTTGTTAGTATTGCATTTGGAATAGCTTCAGCAATTCTCATTGAAAGTGGACTTTCTTTTTTAGGAATTGGAGTTCCTGATGATATAGTTACTTGGGGATCATTACTTAATTTAGGAAGGCAGAATTTAGAAGCTTGGTGGCTTATTATATATCCTGGAATGGCTATTTTTATGACTATTACAATCTACAATATGATTGCTGAAGCTTCTAGAGATGCTTTAGATCCAAAATTAAAAAGCTAACATTCCATTCTTGAATGATTTAGACTATTTAATTTATCAATACAAATTTGTTTAAGTTTCTTAATGTCTTTACTTAATTACAAAATTATAATGATTATTATTTATTAATCAAACTTTCTTTAATATTGATTTTATTCATATTAGTGAAAATAAGTATAAAATATATAAATTAGCAACATAATTAATTTAGAAATTATTATAAAATGAAAGAAGTTGTTATTATATCAGCTGTTCGTACTCCTATGGGGAGTTTCTGTGGAAAGTTATCACAAGTTTCTGCTACTGAATTAGGATCTATAGCTATAAAAGGTGCTATAAAAAAAGCGAAAATTAGTAAAGACATCGTTGATGAAGTTTTTATGGGAAATGTTTTACAAGCTAATTTAGGACAAGCCCCTGCAAAACAATCAGCTATTATGGCTGGTTTAAAAGATACTGTTCCTTGTACTACAATTAATAAAGTTTGTTCATCAGGAATGAAATCTATTATGATTGGCGCTCAATCAATTATTGCTGGTGATAATGAAATTGTTATTGCTGGTGGAATGGAAAATATGTCTAATGTACCTCATTATTTAAATAAAGTTAGAACAGGTCAAAAATTAGGTGATGTTAAAGTAATTGATGGTCTTATAAAAGATGGTCTAACCGATGTTTATAATAATATACATATGGGAGTTTGTGCCGAAAAATGTGCTTCTGAAATGAGTTTTTCACGTGAAGAACAGGATAAATTTGCAATTGAGTCTTACAATAAAAGTACAAATGCTAATTTGAAAGGCAATTTTAAAAATGAAATTGTTCCAGTAGAAATTAAACAAAGAAATGGAAACATATCAATAATTGACGAAGATGAAGAAATTAAAAATATTGATTATGAAAAAGTTCCTAATTTAAGACCTGTTTTTAAAAAAGAAGGTACTATAACTGCAGCAAATGCATCAACATTAAATGATGGTGCTTCAGCATTAGTTTTAATGTGTTCACAAAAAGCTAAACAATTAAATTTGAAACCAATTGCAAAGATATTAAGCTATGCTGATGCTTCTCAAAATCCAGAGTGGTTTACAACTGCCCCATCTAAAGCCCTTCCATTAGCCTTGAAAAAAGCTAAATTGACCATTAATGATATTGATTATTTTGAACTTAATGAAGCTTTTTCTGTGGTTGGACTTGCTAATATAAACTTATTGAAAATTGATAAACAAAAAGTTAATGTATATGGTGGTGCTGTATCAATGGGCCATCCTCTAGGATCCTCTGGTTCTAGAATTGTAGTTACCCTAACTAGTGTTTTACATCAAGAAAATGGTAAAATTGGTGCTGCTGCTATTTGTAATGGTGGTGGTGGCGCTTCTTCAATAATAATTCAATCAGTTTAATGAAATTTGGCATTTGTGAATTAGCAATTGTTCCAATTAGAAAACAGCCTTCAGATTGTTCTGAAATGATTAATCAAATTCTTTTTGGTGAAATTTATGAAGTTATAGAATCTCAACATAAATGGATTAAGATACAACTCAATCATGATGGTTATAAAGGTTGGATTTCAATTAATCAGTTTACTGAGATAAACAAAAAAGATTATATTTTTTTGAAATCACATAATTCTAAAGTTGTTAATGAGAAATTTATTACACTTATAAAGAATAAGATCCCATTTGAGATTGTTATAGGATCATTTCTTCCATTTTTCAAAAAAAATTATCTAACAGTTAATGACAATTCATATAAGTTAGATAAATCACTAAACATAAATAATTATTCAATACTAGAAAAAGCTAAATTATTTTTAAATACACCATATTTATGGGGAGGAAGATCAATTTTCGGAATTGATTGTTCAGGATTTATGCAAATTTTATTTAGACTTGAAGGAAAAACTCTTCCTCGTGATGCATATCAACAGGAAAAAGAAGGTGTGTTAATTGATTCATTAAAAAATTCACAATCTGGAGATCTTGCTTTTTTTAATAATAACAAAGGTAAAATCATACATGTTGGTATGATTATAGAAAAAGACAAAATTATACATGCATCAGGTAGAGTAAAGATTGATTTATTAGATAAAAAAGGTATATTTTGTCAAGAAAATAATATTTATACTCATAACTTAATTTCAATTAAGAGAATTTAAGTTCTAATTAAATTTATATTTGTAATATGAGGAAAATATTTTTTGTAATACTTACATTAGTTTTTCTGGGTTGTAGACATGAAATTGAAAATCCTAAATGGGATGTTGATATTATTTTTCCAATATTAAATTCACAAATAGATTTAAATAATATTAGTATTGATTCTAATTTACTAATAGATAATAATGATGATGGTTATCTTTCTTTAATTTATTCTGAATCAATTTTAGATATAAATCTTGATTCTATGATTAAAATAGATGCAATTGCAGATGAAAAAACTCATACTTTGGATTCTACCACTTTTAAAGATGTAATTATTACTGATACAGCTACAATTGGAGAAACAATTAATGATATTCCTTTTGGAACCGTCCTATTTCCAAATGGAACAACAAATAGTATCCCTGCTCTTTCTGGTGTAGTAAATGAAGATACTATAAATATAGATGCAAGTGAATATTTTCAAACAATGACGTTATTTAAGGGAAACTTAATTATTGAATTTATAAATAATTATCCAACTGATATTTCTAATGTTCAACTGTCATTGATTAATTCTGTAAATCAAAATTTGATTGCAAATTTCACTTTTCCTTTAGTACCAACTGGTTCGACAGTTTCTGATAGTGTTTCTGTTGCTGGTAAAACTCTTGATGAAAATTTATTAGCAATTATTCATAATATGGATATTGATGCAAGTAATGGACCTGTATTTATTAATTATGATGATGCTATAATTACAAAAGTTATACTCTCTGATATTGGAATAACTCAAGCTACCGCTATTTTTCCTGAGCAACAACTTACCGAAACACTTAAAGAACATACTTTTGATTTTAATAGAGTTGAAATTAAAGAAATAGGTATAAAAAATGGTAAAGTAACCATTTATGTTCTTAGTACTTTGCCAAATGGAAAGATGATATATAATATTCCATCTCTAAAAAAAGATGGAGTTTCATTTACAAGCGGTGAAATGTTTATTCCTGAAGCTACAAGTAATAATTTAACTGCATTTGAGTTTGACTTTGAAGGATATATATTAGATTTAACAGGTCAAGAAGGAAGACTTGGTGGTGATACTATAAATACTATTTATACAGAAGCATATACCTTTATTGACTCTACAGGATTACTTGAAACAATTAATTATCAAGACAGTTTTTATTCATATGTTGATTTTAATATAACTCCTGAATATGCAATAGGCTATTTAGGACAAGATACAATTAGTTTTGGTCCTGAAATTAAGAAATTTAATTTTTTCAATAATATTAGTTCTAACTTTTTAAGTTTAGAGAAAGCAAATTTAGAAATAGAATTTAATAATTATATTGGTGCAGACTTAGCTATTCAAATTAAAGATTTTGAAATTTCTAATTCAAATTCTAATGTAAACTATAGCAATTTAATAGATAATAATGGAAACAATGTTGTTAATAATTTATATAACTTAGAAAGAGCTACATTAACAACTAATTCACTTCCAATAAATTCTAAGAAAACTAGTATTTTTATTGATGCAAATGATATTATTGAAATTCTTCCTAATAATTTAATAGCTTCAGGAAGCTTATATCTTAATCCTAATGGAAATTTAGGTCAAATTGATTTTTTATACCCTGATTACCCTCCTGAAACTAATATCAAATTTGATGTACCACTTAATATTAATACTAAAGAATTAACATTAATAGATACAAGTGAAATCAATTTTCCTTCAAATAATAATTTTGATATATCATCCCTATATTTAAATATCAATAATGGATTTCCATTTTCTGCCAATATTAAATTAATTTCGTTAGATTCAGAAAATAATGTTTTAGATACAATTAAATATGAAAATACTATACTACCAGGCCTTTTAAGTAATCAAAATAATAATATTAATCCACAGCAAACAATAATAGAGATTGATGCAAGTAAAATTCAGCAAGCATCAAAACTAATTACTGTCTTTACATTATCAACAATTCCTGCAAATCAACATATTAAAATTTATGATTTTTATTCTATTAAATTTTTAATATCTGCAATAATAAATCAAAAGTTAAATGATTAGGATTATAACAATAATAGTTGTTTTTTTTCCATTTCTTTTATTATCGGAAAATAATATAACATTTAATAATAGTCTAAATTGGAAAAGTAATTTTGAAACTGTTAGTAACAGCATTAAAAATAAATATATAAATCAATTTTTATTTTCTGGTGAAATTACATCGGATATTAAAAATGAATGGATTAATAATTCATTGGATCAAAATATTTATAATATTGAATTTAGTAATCAATTTTATTATTCAAACTCGAAATATAAATTTAGTTTAAAATTAAAGGATAGAAATATTATTAATTCATCATTTGATAGAGATTTTTTAAAATTATTACTTTTTGGTAATTTGAATTATCAGGATGAAAAGTTATCAATTAATAATACAAACTTCAGAGCAAATCGATTTCAACAATTTGAATTTGAATATAAATTCAATACAAGAAATGTTAATTTTAATATTGGTCTTTCTTATTTAAATGGGAATCAGCATTATTCTTGCATAGTTAATAATGGTTCAATTTATACTTCTAGCTTTGGAACATACATTGATCTAAATTATGATCTTCAGTATCAGTTTACAGATTTTGACAATTTTACATTTTTTTCTAATAATGGTAATGGTCTTGCATTAAGTTTTGATTTCAAATATATTTTTGAAGATAAAACAGTTCAAATTTATATTGATGACTTAGGATACATTAACTGGAATAATAATACTAAGGTTGGAAAAATTGATAGTAATTT
>PBQB01000100.1 GCA_002724895.1 Flavobacteriales bacterium | reverse complement strand
GGTTCTAAGACGTTAATTTCTTTAATTTTTAAATTTGACAATTTATTTCCTAATGCTTTTTGACCTTTAACAGAAATAAAATTTTCTATATTAATAATACTTTTTTTTCTTTCTTTTCCTTTCTCTTTAACAAATACAAGCTCAACTAACGGCCTCCAATCTGTAAAAACTAACTCTAAAAATGTATCTTTATGATCATTAACAATATTAAACTTACTAGTCTTGTTATCTACACAAAATCTTTTAACAAAATAAAACTTTTTAAGCCCATCAAAATATATTACCGAAATGGGTTTTTTAATATTTAGCTTTTCAATTATAATTAAATCTTCTGGGAATCTATTTGAAACATCGAATGTTCTTAACTCTAATATTCCAGATTGATTAATTGTTAAAATTTTATCTTCCGCTTGAAAATCACCAAGAAATGTACCTCTTTCTTCAACATTTAATCTATTTACAGAATCATCATACCAAACTTTTCGTGCAGATAAAGTTGAAACTCCTAAAGATTTTAATTCAATATTTTTAACAGGATTTTTTGTTACAATATTTCCTACAGAAAGCTTACCTTTTATACTAATGTTAGCAAAATCTAAATCTAATTTTAATTTTTTAAGCCTTTGAAGTCTTCTAAAGTTAATTAAAACTTTTTCGGCTTCACCGTTAGGATTTCTTGTTAAATACAGCACCTTAGTGTTTAAGGTTGATTTGGTTAATTGATATTCTTTATTTCTAGTAACACTAGTTACAAAAAATCTTTTTACTAAAGTATTTGATGTTACACCATCCTTATAAATCATATTATATACTGTTCTATCATCTTTTTTCTTAAAGACAGCGCATAAAATTATATTTTTACCTACAAACACCTTTTTATCTATTTTTACTACTTTCATAGTACCATTATTTCTAAAAATAATGATATCATCTATATCAGAACATTCACATATAAACTCATCTTTTTTCATTGAAGTTCCAATAAAACCCTCTTCCCTATTAATGAATAACTTTTGGTTGGCAACAACAACTTTTGAGGCATCAATACTTTCAAAAATTTTAATTTCCGTCTTTCTTTTATTATTTGAGCCAAAATATTTTTTAAGGTCTTTAAAGTAATTAATAGCAAAATCAGTAATATTACTTAAATGATTATTAATTAGATTAATTCTTTCTTCTAATTTTAAAAGCTCATGTTGAGATCTATTTATATCGAATTTTGTAATTCTTTTAATTTTTATTTCAGTTAACTTCTCAATATCTTTTATTGTAACTTCTCTTTTAAATTTTGATATATGTATTTTTATATTTTCATTGATAGTATTTATTATATCATCCCAATTATCTAACTCTTCAATTTTTCTATAAATACGTTCTTGAATAAAAATCATCTCTAAAGAAAGAAAATGCCATTTTTCTTGAACTTCAAACAATTCAATTTCAAGCTCATTTTTTAAAATACTTAAAGTATTATTTGTTGACTTTTGCAATACTTCAGAAACGCCTAAAAAAACAGGTTTTTCATCTTCAATAACACAGCATAAAGGAGAAATAGAAATTTCACAATCAGTAAATCGATATAAAGCATCGATTGTTTTATCAGGTGATAGTCCTGTTGGGATTTTTACTATAATTTCAACACTTTCTGCTGTATTATCCTCTATTTTTTTTATCTTTATTTTACCCTTTTCATTTGCTTTTATAATAGAACTTATTAAAGATGAGGTTGTTGTTGAATAAGGTAATTCATTAATCAATAATGTGCTTTTATCAATTTTTTCAATTCTAGCTCTAACTAAAATTTTACCTCCTCTTTTACCATCATTATAATTTGTAAAATCAGCAGTACCTCCACTTTGAAAATCAGGATAAATTCTTGGTTTAATCCCTTTTAAAACTTTAATTGATGCATCAATAAGTTCATTAAAATTATGAGGAAGTATCTTCGTTGATAAACCAACAGCAATTCCTTCGACTCCTTGAGCCAAAAGTAAGGGAAATTTTATAGGCAAATTTTTTGGTTCTTTTCCTCTTCCATCATAAGCGGAAATCCAATCTGTAACTTTATTATTAAAAACAACTTTTAAAGCAAAATCAGTTAGTCTAACTTCAATATATCTTGATGCTGCAGCTTTATCACCGGTAGAAATATTACCCCAATTCCCCTGCATATCTAAAAGTAATTCTTTTTGACCTATTTGAACCATGGCGTCACCTATTGAAGCATCTCCATGAGGATGATATTTCATAGTATTACCAATAACATTGGCTACCTTGTGATAACGTCCATCTTCTATTTCTTTTAGTGAATGTAAAATTCTTCTTTGCACAGGTTTTAAACCATCCAGAATGTTTGGTATTGCTCTTTCAAGAATTACATAAGAAGCATAGTCTAAAAACCAGTTTTCATACATACCAGATAAATAGAGTATATTATCTTTAAAATTTTCTTCTTCAATATCAGCTTTATCCATTCTTTTTTTCTTTTTCAATAATTTGATCCAAAATTTTTGATATTCTATTTTGTTCCTTTTTCGTTAAAATACTCATGTTAAATCTCTTTGCAATATATTTATTTTTAGAGATTTCTATTTTTAGCATTAAAGTTTTATTAAAACTAAATGGTCTAGAAAAAAAACTATATTTCTTTAACATTGAATGCGGAATATCTAGATTTTCTTTATTATAAAAATTACCAGTAATAGTTCTATGAGATGTCATTTGAATGATATAAGGATCTATTTTTAATTTGTAATAATATATTCCAGTAACTACAAAATAAAGAAGTAAAATAAATGAGAAATAAAATAAATAATTATTGGAAACAATATAATTAACTAATAAAGATTGAGGAAATATTTTAATAAATATTAAGGGAAAAATTAGGAACAAAAAACTAAACAAAATTAATAATATTGTAAAAAGCACAGAAATATCTTTATTTGATGATCTTAAATTAATTTTTTTCATGTAAAATAACTTCTTCATTTCTTAAATTATCAATAATGAATTCTTGTCTTTCTTTTGTATTCTTACCCATGTAATACCTTAAAACATCTTCAATCTTTGTTTGCTTTCCAAGTATTACTGGATCAAGTCTCATATTTGATCCAATAAAATGTTTAAATTCATTTGGTGAAATCTCTCCAAGCCCTTTAAAACGTGTAATTTCAAATGATTTTCCAACTTTTAGAATAGCATCATTTTTTTCATTTTCATTGTAGCAATAAACAGTCTCTTTTTTATTTCTAACTCTAAATAAAGGTGTTTCTAAAATATAAATATGTCCCTCTTTTACTAGTTCTGGAAAAAATTGCAAGAAAAATGTAAGTAACAATAATCTAATATGCATTCCATCAACATCCGCGTCAGTAGCTAAAACGATTTTATTATATCGCAAATCATCAATTCCTTGTTCAATGTTTAATGCAGATTGTAATAAATTAAATTCTTCATTTTCATAGACTACTTTCTTAGTAAGTCCAAAGCAATTTAATGGTTTTCCTCTTAAAGAAAAAACAGCTTGAGTGTTTATATCTCTAGTTTTAGTTATCGAACCAGACGCGGAATCACCTTCAGTTATAAATATGGTTGAATCAAATCTATTTTTTTTATTTACATCATTGTAGTGTACTCTACAATCTCTTAACTTTTTGTTGTGTAAACTAGCCTTTTTGGCTCTTTCTCTAGCTAACTTTTTTACTCCAGCCATTGCTTTTCTTTCATGCTCAGACTGTAAAATGATTTTATGAATACTTTCTGCAATATCTGTATGCTTATGTAAATAGTTATCTAGATTTCTTTTTAAAAAATCTTGAACAAAAGTTAATACAGTCATTCCATTAGGTTCAATTTCAGTAGATCCAAGTTTAGTTTTTGTTTGAGATTCAAATACAGGTTCAATAACTTTAATACTTATTGCAGCGTTAATTGCTTGTCTAATATCAACTGCATCATAATTTTTACCAAAGAACTCTCGTATTGTTTTAACTAAAGCTTGTCTAAATGCACCTTGATGAGTACCTCCTTGAACTGTATGCTGTCCATTAACAAAAGAATAATACTGTTCATTATATTGATTTTTACAATGAGTAATTGCAACTTCAATATCATTTCCAACTAAATGTATAATTGGATATAAAACGTCATTATTAGTGTTTTTTTCTAATAAATCTAATAAACCTCTATCAGAAAAAAATTTTACACCATTAAACAAAATTGTTAATCCAGGATTTAAGTAACAATAGTTCCATAGCATATTTTCAATATAATCAAATGAAAAGCTATACTCGCCAAATAAATTTTTATCAGGAATAAATGTGACTTTTGTCCCTTTTCTTGACTTAGATATTTGAATTGGTTGATCATTAAAAATATTACCATTTTCAAATTCTACAACTTTACTTTTACCATCTCTAAATGAAGAAATTTTAAAATAAGAAGAAAGTGCATTTGCTGCCTTTGTACCAACACCATTAAGTCCAACAGATTTTTTAAAAACTTTTGAATCATACTTAGCACCAGTATTAATTTTTGACACACAATCAATAACTTTACCAAGTGGAATTCCTCTTCCAAAATCTCTAACTGTAACTTTTTTATTTTTAATATTGACTTCTATAGTTTTTCCATTACCCATGACAAATTCATCTATTGAATTGTCTATAACTTCTTTTAACAAGATGTAAATACCATCATCGGGTGAAGAGCCATTACCCATTTTACCAATATACATTCCAGGTCTTAAACGAATATGCTCCTTCCAGTCTAGAGACCTTATACTATCTTCATTATAATTAACTTTATCCATAAAATTCTAAAGAAAATTCTCTTAAATAATTTGTTACAAAGATAGAACACTAGATTATGAAATTATATGTAAAAATAAACTGTTATTAACAATTTTTTCAACTATATGAACCTGATATCACACATTGAATCTAAAATGCATAATATCTCCGTCATTAACCATATAATTTTTTCCTTCGACAGAGAGTTTTCCAGCTTCCTTACAAGCTAATTCAGAACCTAAAGATATAAAATCATCAAAGGCAATTACTTCAGCTCTTATAAAACCTTTTTCAAAATCAGTGTGAATGACTCCAGCAGCTTGAGGGGCGTAAGAATTTTTTTTTATTGTCCAAGCTCTTACTTCTTTCTTTCCTGCTGTAAAAAATGTTTGAAGATTCAACAATTGATATGTACTTGTAATTAAATTATTGACTCCAGGTTCACTTAATCCTATCTCATTTAAAAACATTAATCTATCATCATTATTCTCTAGCTCTGCAATTTCAGACTCTATTGAAGTAGCAATAGTAAGAATTTGGGCTCCTTCATCATTAACTATCTTTTTTACTTCATTTACGTATTTATTTGTTTGATTAATAGATTGTTCATCAATATTACACAAGTATAATACAGGTTTGATTGTAAGTAAATTAAAATTACTAATTAGAAGATAATCTTCATTGCTAAAATCAAAACTTCTTAAAGATTTACCTTGTTCTAGATATGAAATACATCTATCTATAATTGAAATTAAAATTTTAGACGATTTATTTCCTGTTTCAGCAGATCTGATATTTTTAGATTTTAACTTTTCTAAAGTTTCTAAATCCTTTAGTTGTAATTCTAAATCAATAATCTCCTTGTCTCTAATTGGATTAACACTACCTTCAACATGCGTTATATTTTCATCATCAAAACATCTTAAAACATGAATAATTGCATTAGTTTCTCTAATATTAGCTAAAAATTTATTTCCAAGTCCTTCACCGTTGCTAGCTCCTTTTACTAAGCCGGCAATATCAACGATCTCAATATTTGTAGGAACTACTGATTCGGGTTTTACTAATTTTGCTAATTGATTTAACCGATCATCAGGAACTGTAATCATACCTATATTAGGTTCAATAGTACAAAAAGGGAAATTTGCAGATTGAGCTTTTGCATTTGACAAACAATTAAATAATGTTGATTTACCAACATTAGGAAGCCCAACTATACCACATTTTAAACTCATTTTTTTTATGCAAATATATTTTTAAATATTAATTTAAAAAATATTTTTTATATACTAATTTGTCAATAATACGTTAATAAATCACAAGTTATTTTAAAAATTAAAATTCATAACACTAATAGTATTTTTATTTTTGTATAAAAATTATGTAAATGAATAATATTAATGAGCTTAATCAAATAGCTACACAAGTAAGAAGAGATATTTTAAGGATGGTTCATGCAAATAATTCAGGTCATCCAGGTGGATCTTTAGGATGTACAGAGTTTTTCACTGCTTTATATTTCAACATACTAAATCACAATAAAAATTTTGATATGGATGGAATTAATGAAGATATATTTTTCCTTTCTAATGGTCATATATCTCCAGTTTATTATTCTGTTCTAGCAAGATGTGGTTATTTTAAAATTTCTGAACTTTCAACATTTAGAAAACTAAATAGTAGATTGCAAGGTCACCCTACTACTCATGAAGGTTTGGAAGGAATACGTATTTCTACAGGATCTTTAGGACAAGGTCTTTCGGTTGCAATAGGTTCAGCAATTACAAAGAAATTAAATAATGATGAATCCTTAGTTTATAGCTTACATGGAGATGGCGAACTTCAAGAAGGTCAAATCTGGGAAGCATTAATGTATGCAAGTGGAAATAAAATAGATAATATTATTTCTACTATTGACTATAACAAAAAACAAATTGACGGAGATATAGATGATGTATTACCACTTGGAAATCTTAAAGAAAAACTTATTTCGTTTGGCTGGCAAGTTTTAGAAGAGAGAAAAGGAAATAAAATTTCTAATGTTATTGAGATATTAAATCAGGCAAAAAAAATGACTAAAAAAGGAAAACCAATAGCTATTATTTTACATACAGAAATGGGAAATGGTGTAGACTTTATGATGGGAACACATAAATGGCATGGAGTAGCTCCAAATGACGAACAATTAAAAATAGCGTTAGAACAAAATCCAGAAACTTTAGGTGATTACTAATAAAATTAAAATATTTTTTTTATTTCTACTTACATTTTTAATTGTAAAAAATACATTTTCACAAATAAATGATAAAAAAATTAATAGAGTTCTATTTGTTTTCGATGCTTCCCAATCTATGTTATCTAGATGGGATAATGGTCAAAAAATTGAAAGAGCAAAAAAATTACTCATTAATATTTTAGATTCATTAGATTCTCAAAATATAAATAATCTGGAGTTAGCCTTAAGAGTATATGGACATCAATATAATTTTCCACCACAAATTTGTGAAGACTCTAGATTGGAAGTAGATTTTTCTCCCTTAAAAACTGCTATTAAAAATATAAAAACTAAACTAAACTTAATAAAAGCTCGTGGCACAACTGCAATTGGATATTCAATTGAACAAGCTGCGAATGACTTCAAAAACATTAAGGGAGATTCAAGAAATATTATAATTTTAATTACAGACGGACAAGAAGAATGTGATATTGATCCTTGTAGGGTATCCAAAAGATTACAAAAAAAAGGTATTTTCTTAAAACCTTTTATTATAGGTATTGGTGCAGACGATTATTGGAAGAAATCTTTTGACTGTGTAGGGGAACTGCTTGACGCAACATATGAGAATCAATTTAAAAATGTTTTAAATATTATTTTCTCTAATATTATTGATAATACAACAACTCAAGTATATTTGTTAGATCATGACAATAAGCCTACAGAAACAAATGTTGATATCAGATTTTACAATACATTTACAGATGAATTAGATTACCATTATGTTCACACTTTAAATAAAGAGAATATCCCTGATACAATGATGATAGAAAATATTAATTCATATGATATGATTATAAATACTATACCTCCAATATATAAAGAATTTATTTCTATTGATGCCGGGAAACATAATATTATTGAAATTGAAGCTCATCAAGGAAAACTTAATATTCAAATGTTTAACAATAAAAAAAAATACAATTGTTTGATAAGAAGAGCGGGAGAAAAAGAAATAATAAATATTCAAGAAATAAATTCTACCGTAAAGTATTTAAAAGGTAGGTATGAAATTGAAATTCTTACATTGCCAAAATATTATGACACTATATATATTGATGCTGGATTAACATATAATCTTCCGTTGCCATCAACAGGAAAAGCAAATATTTTTTTACCATCAAAAGGATATGGTGGATTATATTTTATAAATGGAAATATAATTGAAAAAATATATGAATTTAAAGGAGAAAAAACTAGACATAATTTAGAGTTACTTCCTAATAGAAAATACAAAGTTGTATTTAGAGCACTCAGCTCGTATGATCATACCGAAATACGTGAAAAAGAATTTACAATTAAATCAAATAAAACAGAATCAATTAAACTATATTAAAATATGGAAATTAAAGATACTAGATCTGGATTTGGAGATGGACTAACAGAGTTAGGAAGAAAAAATAAAAATATTTTAGCACTTTGTGCTGATCTAACGGGATCACTAAAAATGAATGACTTTAAAAATGAAAATCCAGATAGATTTTTTCAAGTTGGAATTGCTGAAGCAAATATGATGGGAATTGCGGCAGGAATGACAATTGGAGGTAAAATTCCATTTACTGGAACATTTGCTAATTTTTCAACCTCTAGAGTCTATGACCAAATTCGTCAATCAATTGCATACTCAAATAAAAATGTTAAAATCTGTGCATCTCATGCAGGTGTCACATTAGGAGAGGATGGTGCAACACATCAAGTTTTAGAAGATATCGGAATGATGAAGATGCTTCCTAATATGATTGTCATTAATCCATGTGATTATAATCAAACCAAATTAGCAACGATAGCTATAGCTGAACATATTGGACCTGTATACTTAAGATTTGGTAGACCTAAAGTTCCAAATTTTACAAGTTTAGAACAAAATTTTGAAATTGGTAAGGGAATAAAAATCAACGATGGTAATCATGTAACTATAATTGCAACTGGACATTTAGTTTGGGAATCTATTAAAGCATCTAAAAAGCTAAAAGAATTAAATATTTCTTCAGACATAATAAATATTCATACCATTAAACCTTTAGATGAAGAAATAATAATTAATTCAATCAAAAAAACTAAATGTGTCGTAACAGCAGAAGAGCATATGATAAATGGAGGTCTTGGGGATAGTGTTGCTCAATTGCTTTCAAGAAAAATCCCTACACCATTAGAAATGGTAGGAGTAAATGATACCTTTGGTGAAAGTGGAACACCAATGCAATTATTAGAAAAATATGGTTTAAACGATAAAGCAATCGTTAATGCAGTTAAAAAAGTAATATCAAGAAAATAAACTTACATTCTATAAATATGAATGAAGTTAGCGACAATGAACTTTTAAAAATGTTTCAAGAACCTAAAACTAGAAACGAAGCATTCAATCATATTATTAACTATAATCAAGAAAGGATATATTGGCATATTAGAAAAATTGTTTTATGTCATGAAGATGCTAATGATATTACACAAAATACATTTTTACTTGTATATAAGAATCTTAATAAATTTAATGGAAAATCAAAAATATATACATGGATATACAGAATTGCTACTAATGAATCAATTACTTTTTTAAAAAAGCAAAAAAAACATTTCTTTGAACCATTAGAGAATGTTTCTAGCAGATTAAAATATCATTTACAAGAAGATGTATATTTTGATGGCAATAAAATTGAAAAGAAACTACAAGAAACTCTTTTAGAATTACCAATTAAACAAAAAATTGCATTTAACATGAAATACTTCGAAAATATGAAATACAAAGAAATATCTGAAATTCTAGGAACATCAATCGGTGCATTAAAGGCAAATTACCATTAT
>PBQB01000099.1 GCA_002724895.1 Flavobacteriales bacterium | reverse complement strand
TCGCTCAATTTCTGCCCGGGTGGTGGAATTGGTAGACACGTTGGACTTAAAATCCAATGGACATTATGTCCGTACGGGTTCAAGTCCCGTCCCGGGTACAGAACGGGAGACTTTCGAAAGATTGTTTCCCGTTTTTATTTTTTTTCTCTAACAAAGTGATATTTTAATGTATACAATCAAAACTTATTTTTAGTTAAAACATCTACATTTGAATAGAATTTTGTTTGGATATATAATGTGGGTTTCTATATATGAGCTATTATTTTTTGACTTGCACCGCTTTTTTCTTGTATATACTTTTGTGTTATTTTATTGTCATTTTTTTTAATAGATAGAATGACATCTTTTAAACTTGAAAATGAGTTGATAGTAAAGGCACATCTAATTTTTATAAGCTCTTTAGCTTCATTAGATTTTGAATAATTTGGACCAAATACAACAGGTAAATTAAAAGCAATTGGTTCTAAAATATTGTGTATTCCTTTTCCAAATCCACCGCCTATATATGCAATATCTCCATATTGATATATATTAGACAAGTATCCAATTTTATCAATAATAATTACATTATAATCTTTAATATTTTCTTTATCTACTTTTGAATACACAATTCCTGATGTTTTATTACATAGTTCGGTTAGATTATTTAACTCGTGAGGAGCTATTATGTAATTATACTCTTTATATTTTTTAATAAAATCAACTAATAAAACCTCATCTTCTTTCCATGAGCTACCAACGATTATAGTCTTTTTTTTTCTAGAAAATAAATTTAAAAGCGGCATATCATAACAATTTTGTACTAAATTATTTACTCTATCAAATCTTGAATCTCCAAAAACGGAATATTGTTTAATTCCTATTTGATTTAGTATTAAAGCAGACTCTTGATTTTGAACAAAGAAATGTGTTATTTTTGATAGTTGTTTAATGCACCATTTGTTTTTTATGATGAATTGATCTTTTCTAAAGATTGTTGAAACGCTATAAAATGGAATCTTTCTTTTTTTAATTTCGTTCATATAATTAAACCAAAATTCATTTTTAATAAAAATACATTTAATAGGGTTAACTATTTTTAAAAAATTTTGTGCATTTCTTTTAGTGTCAAAAGGAAGATAGTGAACTATATAATTATTTTTTCTCTTTTTATAATTATTAATTCCGGATGAAGAGAAAAATGTTACGAGTATATTATGCTTGGTATATTTTTTTTCATAGGCTTCAATAATTGGCAACCCTTGTTCAAATTCCCCAAGTGATGAGCAGTGAAACCACACAATATTTTTTTTATTTTTAGTTGAGGATTTGATCTTTTTTAAAAGATTTTTTTGTTCTAAAACTAAAAATTTAATTTTTTTATTTAGTGGATATAATATTTTCAAAAAAAAATAAATAAAATGAATACCTATATTATATAGTTTAATGTTCATTAGTAGTAATGGAATTTTTCTTTATTAGATCGGTTAATAGGGACAATCATTCCAAAATGAAATGATAGAATATTATCTTTATATTTTTTGTCTGAGCTAAATTCTCTATCATTAAAAAAATACATTCTATCATTTTTTGTACTTGCTAATATGTATGATATACCACTTGTAAATTGGAGTCTTCCTTTTTTGCTGTAATATTTGTACTCAGTAATAATTTTCGCACTTACACCGCTTCTTTGTTTATCATAACCTATTTTGTAATTTTCATTAAGTTGAGGAATATCTTGATTCTTAGTTTCAATAAAAATTTTATGTTGCAAATAGCCTAATCCAGATGATAAATAAATTCCACTAAGATTATTGTCATTAAAATGAATAGCGTATCCCATGAGCAAATGAGAAGCAAAACCTCTTTGCATCAAATTAATATTAGCATAGTAGCCATCACTACTTATAATACTATTTGAACTAGTTTCTATATTGCTTAAAATATTATCTTCTTTAATGTTTTTGCCAAAGATATATTCATATTCTAATGAATAAAATATATTATTTTCTTGTTGAAAAAAATATAATATACCAACTGAAGAGCTGGTACCAAATCTTTCTGATAAATCACCAACAGGAATCTGATAATTATAATTTATACTGAAGCCATGCTGCTTAATTTTTTGAGAAAAAGCATCTATATCTATTAATAAAATTAATATGATAAATATATACCTCATTTTTACTGCTAAGATACATTATGTGTAATTAATAAGTGATATACATTGAATAATAATTGATTATATTTACCATTTAATATTTATAAATTGTTAGATATGAACAAAAAAATATTAATTACAGGAGGAGCTGGCTTTATAGGCTCTCATTTAGTTAGATTGTTTGTAAACAAATATCCACATTATACTATAGTAAACTTAGATAAGTTAACATACGCAGGTAATTTAGAAAATTTAAAGGATATTGAAGGAAAACCAAATTATATTTTTGAAAAAGGAGATATCACTAATGAAAAGTATATTTTAAACTTGTTTGTTAAATATAAGTTTGATGGAATAATTCATTTAGCTGCTGAAAGTCATGTTGATAGATCTATAGAAAATCCTATGCAATTTATTATGACAAATATTATAGGAACTGTAAATTTATTAAATGCATCACGTAAAATATGGGAAGAAGATTTTAAAAATAAAATGTTTTATCATGTCTCAACTGATGAAGTTTATGGTAGTTTAGGAGAAACTGGGTTTTTTCATGAAACTACTCCGTACGATCCACAATCTCCATATTCATCTTCAAAAGCAAGTTCAGATCATTTTGTTAGAGCATATGGTAATACATATGGTATTCCGTATATTGTTTCTAATTGTTCTAATAACTATGGCCCTAATCAATTTCCTGAAAAGTTACTTCCCTTATTTATTAATAATATTAAAAATAATAAATCACTTCCTGTATATGGAGATGGAAAGTTTACAAGAGATTGGTTATATGTTGTAGATCATGTTAGAGCTATTGATAAAATTTTTCATGAAGGTAAAATTTATGAAACTTATAATATAGGAGGATTCAATGAATGGAAAAATATTGATTTAATTAACTTACTATGTGAAAAAATGGATGTCGCATTAGGAAGAAAAAAAGGAACATCTGTGAAGTTAATTAGTTATGTTAAAGATAGACCAGGTCATGATAAGAGATATGCTATTGATGCAAATAAGATTAAAAGCGAGTTAGGTTGGGAGCCATCATTACAGTTTGAAGAAGGTTTAGTTAAAACAATTGATTGGTATTTAGAAAATCAAGAATGGCTTAGAAATATAACAACTGGAGACTATAAAGATTATTATTTGAAACAGTATGGTAAATGTTAAATTGGTTTAGTAGTAAAAAATATTTACCTATTGATTTTTCAATCATCGGTACAGATATACATTCACATTTAATACCCTCAATTGATGATGGGTCTCCTGATCTTGAAACTTCTATTTTACTTATTAAAAAGTTACAAAGTTTAGGATATAAAAAGTTAATTACAACTCCTCATGTCATGAGCGATTTTTATCAGAATTCATCTGAAAAAATTTTAGCTGGGCTAGAAAAAGTTAAATTAGAACTGAATAAACAAAAAATACCAATCGAAATATCTGTTGCCGCTGAATATTACATTGATTATGAGTTTGAACAGAAAATCGGAAAAGAAAAATTTTTAGTTTTTGGAGATAATTATATTTTAGTAGAGTTATCTTTTATTGAATCTCCCAAAAATTTATATGATGTAATTTTTAAGTTACAGCTAGAAGGATATAAAGTTGTTTTAGCACATCCTGAAAGATATTCATATTTTATGATAGATGATTATGTTGATTTAGTAAATAGAGGAGTTTATTTACAGATTAATTTACTTTCATTAATTAGTTATTACTCTAAAAGTATTTTTAAAAAAACAGAGAAACTAATCCAAATGAAATTAGTAAAATTTGTTGGAAGTGATTGTCATAACATCAATCATGTAGAATTGTATTATAAGTGTCATACACAAGAGTTGTGGCATTTGTTAATTAAAGAGAATAATTTATTGAATAAATCTTTATAAGTGCGCGCTAAAAGTGTTGATTTGACGATCTACTTTTTTAAAAAGACCTTGTAACACTTTTCCAGGTCCTACTTCTGTGACGCTATCTATATTTTTTTTAATCATGTTTTGCATTGTTTGAGTCCACTTAACCGATGCAGTAAGCTGTTGAATTAGATTTACTTTAATTTCATTAATATTTTTTGTAGGTAATGCAGTAGTATTTTGAAAAATAGGGCAAATCCCTTGATTAAATTTTGTTGTTAAAATGGCTTCTTCTAATTGTTGTTTTGCCGGTTCCATTAATGGTGAGTGAAATGCTCCTCCAACTGTAAGCTTTAAAGCTCTTTTTGCTCCTGCTTTTAACAATTTTTCACAAGCCAAATCAATCCCTTTTTTAGAGCCAGATATTACTAATTGTCCTGGGCAATTATAATTAGCAGGGACTACTATTTCAGAAACTTCATCACAAATATCTTCAACAATTTTATCATCTAATCCTAAAATTGCTGCCATGGTGGATGGTTCTTGTTCGCACGCTTTTTGCATTGCTATTGCACGTTTATAAACTAAACTTAATCCATCTTCATATGATAAATAATCTGCAGCTACAAGTGCTGAGAATTCTCCTAGTGAATGTCCTGCAACAAAATCAGGTTTGAATTTTTTTTGTAGAGCCTTTGCTAAAATTACTGAATGCATAAAAATTGCAGGTTGAGTAACTTTAGTTTGTTTTAAAGCCTCTGCATCATTACCAAACATAATGTCTGTTATTGAAAATCCAAGAATTTCATTTCCTTTTTCAAATAGGGATTTAGATATTTTGGAATTTTTGTATAGATCTAATCCCATTCCAGGAAATTGGGCTCCTTGACCAGGGAAAACATATATGTTCATTATTATTTATTGATTAAGTTTATAAATTCAGCTCTAGTTTTTTCATCTGACAAAAAAATACCTGAAAATGCTGATGTAGTTGTTATAGAATGTTGTTTTTGGACACCTCTCATCTGCATGCAAAGATGTTGTGCTTCTATTGTTATTGCAACTCCCTTGGGATTAAGCGTAGTTTGTAGACAATCTTTTATTTCATCTGTCAATCTTTCTTGTACTTGTAATCTTCTAGAAAAAACATCTACTATTCTTGGTATTTTACTTAATCCAACTATATAACCATTTGGTATATAAGCAATGTGTGCTTTACCAAAGAACGGAAGCATATGATGTTCGCATAAAGAATATACTTCAATATCTTTTACTATTACCATTTGACTACAATTTTCTTTAAAAATGGCGGACCTAATAATTTGTTTAGGATTTTGATTATAACCTTTGGTTAAAAAATCCATAGATTTTGATACTCTTTCAGGTGTTTTTAAAAGACCTTCTCTTTGAGGATTTTCTCCAATTTCTTTTAAAACATTTTCAATATTTTTTGCTAGTTTTTTATTATATGTCGTTTCTGAATTCATTTCTTTCAAATATGAATACAAATATAATAGCTTTTCTCAAAAAGCTTTTAATAACTTTGCATATATGAAAGTTTTATTAGTTGCTTCCACAAAAAAAGAGATAGAGTTTCATAAAAATAGAGATATAGAAACTTTTATATTGGGTATTGGTATACCAAATACTATTTTAAATCTAACAAGGAAACTTACTTGTGAAAAATACGATTTAGTAATTAATGTCGGTATTTGTGGTAGTTTTAAAAAGCATTTAAATATTGGAGATGTAGTAGAAGTAATTAATGATAAATTTTCTGAGTTATGTTATGAAGATGGCACTCATA
>PBQB01000098.1 GCA_002724895.1 Flavobacteriales bacterium | reverse complement strand
TAATACATTTAATGCACTTGCAGCTGGTACATACACAATACAAATAGAAGATAATAATGGTTGTAGCTATAGCGCTAGTGAAACAATAACACAACCTACAGTACTTGTAGTTAGTCAAGGAAATGTAACAAATGTAAGTTGCTTTGGAGGAAATGATGGAAGCTTAAGTGTGAATGCATCGGGAGCTACTGCTCCATACCAATATTCTATCGATGGAGGAACTACATGGCAAACTTCAAATACATTTAATACACTAACTGCAGGAACTTATAATATTGATATAAAAGACAATAACAACTGTAGTGATAATGTAAATATTACCATCACAGAACCAGATACACTAATTGCAATATTTGTATTATCAGACAGTATTTGCTATAATGATAGTGTAAATTTAAATACTGAATATATTACTCAAATAAATGTATCTGGAAATATAGTAAGTTATCTATGGGAAATAAATGAACTAAATAGTATTAACCCCTTTTCATGGTCTTCACCATTATTAAATCCTTCTTTTCCTACTTTAAATGAAAATATTAGTCCAGTTCAATATGAAGTGAAAATTACAGTTGATGGAGGTGTTTGTGGAATAATATCATATATAGATACAATAACAATTAAACCAACACCTCAAATTGATTTTGCCACCAATCCACCACAATCTTTAAGCTGTACAACTACTACCGTTGCTGGAAATCAAATAGAAATAATTTTAAATGGATATATTTTATCTTCATTAAATGGATACAACACTCAATCAGTAATGATATCAACGCCATCAGCAAACATTACATCTGAAAACTTAGTTCCTATATGGGCACCTAATTTAAATCAATATGTTTGGCCACAAGTATTTAGAACTTATCAAAATGCTGGCACTGACTCTGTTTGTGTTTCAGCAATAAACGAATGTGATACTATTACTAAATGTTGTATCGTTAATGTTCAATCAAACAATATTGTTTCTACTTTTACTCGTACTAGAGCTGAAGGTTGTGAGGAAGTAGATACATTTACATTTATTGATAATTCTTATGATCCATCTATTTTAAATAGATCTGAATGGTGCTTTAATTGGGATTTAATAAATAATTTATGTGTTCCTGGTTATTTTGATGGGCCATATCTTCAGTCCATAGGTGCTCAATATAGCTGGGTATATCAAGATCCTGGATATTATAATGTACGCTTAAACACTTATAATATTGTTGATTCTTTATACCAAGATGATTTTATTTATCCAACACCTATGATAGTGCATCCTAGACCTAACACTGATTTTATTCCTCATTCAGTATGTGTAGGTGTCTCAGATACATTTTATCATACTTCAACTATAGATACATTAGCTGGTCAATCAGAAAGTATTATTCAATGGATATGGGAAGTTTCTAACAACAATGGGCAAACTTGGATTAATACAAACTGGACATTACCAGATCTAGTTTATTCATTTCCAAATCCTGGACAGTGGCAAATAAAATTGACATGTATTTCTAATAATTTATGCTCAAGAGAAAAAATACATACAATTAACGTAAATGATAAACCAACAGCAAACTTCACAACACAATATACTCCTAGTTGTATAAATACAACAGTTAATTTTAATGGAAATCTTGGTATCCCAGGTGGCTCTTCCACTAATCCATCCGGTGGACAAATTATCAAGTGGGACTGGAGTTTTGGAGATCCAATAAACTCTACAATCTCAAATCCAAATACTTACTCAAGTTTTGGACCAAATAGTAATGGAGATGCTGTACACATCTATTCTTTTCCATCATCATATTACATAACACTTACAGTCACAGATAATAACGGCTGTATATCTATTCCCGAAATAGACACTCTTTTAATTGAACCTGGAATTACAAGTTCTTTTACATGGGATACAGTATGTTTAAAATTACCTACCCTATTTAATGCTTCTTCAAGTACATCAACTACAGATTTCTATATTTGGGAATTTTATGATCCAGGAGCAATAGGAGGTTCATTTAAAGATACTACAACCTCATTCAATACATCATATAAATTTACTACTCCTGGTAAACATCAAGTAGTATTAAAAACTATGAAAATACTTACTAATGATACTTGTTACTCAACAGCATTTTCTGATAGTATATATGTTTGGGGATTACCAATTGTTTCATTTTCATCAGATACTGCATGTATAGGATCACTAACAAATTTTACCAATAACACAAATCCAATTGTTATTAATCCAATTTCTAATATAAATGATGCAAACATTACTCAGTATGATTGGATTTTTTATGAACCTGCTAACTGTTCTCCTTGTTCAGTAACAACTACTTATCCTATTAATCCAAATACTGTATATGAATTTTTGAATCATGGTATTTATGATGTTGAGTTAATTGCATATGATGATAACAACTGTAAAGACACATTACGTACTACTGTAAATATTGTAGAAAATCCAATAGCTAAAATTATAACAAACAATGAATGTGATGGAGTAGATATTAATCTTGACGGTTCTACTTCAACTCAAAACTCTTTATTTAATATTGTTGAATGGAACTTTAATATTAATACTCTATTTGGAAACTATACTTCATTAAATACACCTCAACTAGACAATACAACATTTTTATTTGATAATCCTGGTAATTATATTGTTAATCTAAATATTAAAGATCAAAATAATTGTGTTTCAAATATTGATACAATGGTAACCATCTACCAAAATCCATTTGCTAATTTTAATTATTCTGGCATATTATGTCTTGATACAAATATTAATTTTTGTGATATAAGTTTATCAGGAGATGGAACAATAAATTCTTGGAATTGGAATTTTGGTTCTAATGCAACTCCTTCTAGCTCTAGTGATAGTTGTGAGATTGTAAATTATACTACATCTACAAATCAATTTAAACAGATAACTTTAACTGTTGAGGATAACAACAACTGTCAAAGTGTAAAGATAGATACGATATATATTAACAATCCTCCTCTTGCACAATTTAGTTGGAATAAAGTTTGTGCTGGTCAACCTGTAAGCTTTACAAATTCATCAACTTGGACCGACAATATTATTGTATCCAATACATGGGTATTTAGTGACGGATCGCTTCCTCTATCTACAAATACAAATAACTTACAACATTATTATAACAATATTGACAGTCTAACTGGAGCTTATGTAAATGCAACATTATTTGTAACAGATTCGATTGGATGTCAAAATAAATTTTCAGCACAAAGTCAAATAGAAATACATCCTTTACCTACAATTAATTTTTCAACTTTACCTTGGCCTTGTGAAGGAGATGACTTTATTTTTAATAATAATTCATTTGTAGATAACAGTATATTCCAAAATGATGCTTTACTTCCAAATAATACTTTTTTACCTACATGGTCATTTAATTCTAATCTATTTTCAAGTACAAATATGCCATGGATTCTTTCAACATCCTTAAATAATTTAAGTGCTGGAAATTATCAAATTTCATTAGGTCAAGAAACAAATGTAACTAGTGAGCACGATGGTCTCAAGTGTTCAAGTATTAAAGATACAATTGTTAAAATCCTTGTTAGACCTAGCATGATATTTGAAGACACTTCATTTATTCCTGAACCATCATGTGAAGGAACAATATATAATTTCGATGTTACTCATCAAAATGTTGATCAATGGCAATATTCAATTGATGTTTCACCTCCTTTTAATGAAAGTGTAAATGAAGACTTTACATACCCCTTTACTTTTGCAGGTATTTATAATCTTAACATTGAACTAAAAAATAATAATGGATGTGTTGAAGAGAAAGATTTAAAAATACATATTTACCCAAATCCAAAAGCTCAATTTAATGTTAATACCAAAAATATATGTGAAAGAAGTCCTGTTATTTTTATAGATAGTTCTTATATCCCAAACGCTACTAATTATAATGATACATCTTTTATTGAAAAATGGGTTTGGAATTTTGGGGATGGAAAAACAAAAGAATATTCTAATCAAATAACTTGGGATTTTACACATAAATATGACTATAATACCACTGGGATTTTACCTCCATACACACCTTCATTAGAAGTTATTACTAATTATGGTTGTACTTCTACATACACATTACCTGTACCTATTAATGTTTATCCTACTCCTACAGCAATATTAACTGTATTTCCTCTTTCAGAACCAGGATTATATTTATTGGATGGAAGTAATTCGTTTATTGGTGATCCTCCTAATGAAATTCCAGCTTCAGCAGATTCATTTAACTTTATATTTTCAACAATTGAAAGATCACTAGAAAATCAAAATGAAATTATTGAATATCAATTTAGTTCTAATAGTGCACACCAAAATGGATTAGAATATACTATTTATTTAACGGTTAAAGATAATAATGGTATTCTTGCTTGTGAATCTACAGATTCTATCCAAGGAGTATATGTTGACTATTTTAAAGGATTATACGTTCCAAATACTCTAGCACCAAATACCACAGATGGAGAATCAAGTATATTCAAACCAAAAGGAAAATCATTAGAAGAATATAATCTTCAAATATTTGACAAATTTGGAAACTTAATTTGGATGTCTGATAAATTAGATGAAAGTGGAAAACCATTAGAAGGTTGGGATGGCAATGATCTTTCTGGAAATCCCATTCCGCAAGGAACATATATTTGGAAAATCAATGCAGTATTTTCAGACGGTACTATTTGGGAAGGAATGAAGTATGATAATGAAGATGATAAAATAAAAGAAGGTGTAATTTATTTAATTAGGTAACATGAAAAAAATATTTCTTTTTTTATTTATTATTCCAAATATTATTTATGCTCAAGATCCATCATTCTCACAATTTGATTTAAATACAATGAATCAAAACCCAGCCTTTGCAAGTTACGAGGGGGGTATAAGAATATTACTTCATTCAAGAAATCAATGGAGCAGAATAAATGAAAATTTTAATAATAGCATCTTTGAGATTTCTTCAAGAGTAAAATTAAATCAGAATAATCGAAGAATTAAAACTGCATGGTGTTTTGGATTAAGTTATTTAACTGAAGATTTAGAAGCCTTTCCAGAAATAGGAAATTCTGTTTTCTTAAACAAACAAGAAGTTTCTATTATCCCATTTACATTAGAATTAAAAATAGCACAGAATGCATATATAACTGCTTCTCCATTAAATGTTTCATTTAGAAAGTATGATTTAAATTGGAGTAGTAAGTTGTTATTCTCTGATCAAATTGATGATTTCGGGAATTATTCCACATCAGAAATAAATCCAAATTTATTTATTAATAATAACTGGATAAGTGACTTATCATTTGGATTTATTTATACCCAACATGGAAAATTTAAGAATACAACATCTAATAGAGTTAATATTGGATTTGCAACACATCATCTTCTAAATCCTGTAGAATCATTTTCTAACAATGATATTGAGGACAGTAAAATTCCTACAAAAATGACTTTTCATTCAGAGTTTTATAGTGCAATACCACTTAGTATCTCAACACAACCATTTATACCATATTATAGAATTTTAGCAAAACATGAAAGATATATTAAAAACAAAAAAAGAATTTTTTCTAAAACAGAATTTGGTGGTACATTTTTCATTAATAATACTCCCTTAGAATTTGGAACACTTTTTCGCATTAATAGAATAGAAGAAAAAAAATCTAATAACTTGCAAACTTGGATACCGCTTATTAGGTATAGAATTACTAATGGTAAGCACCTATACATGATTTCATACAGTTATGATGCAAACATCTCTCAAAGTAAAAATTCAATTACGTTTAGTGAATCTGGATCAACACATGAATTCGGTATTTCTATCTACTTATTTTCAGGAAGTAGAAGAAATAAAGATTGTGCCGCATTTAAACAAATGGAAAACAATCCTCTTTATCAAGATATAATGAAAAATGGATTATTAAGAAAAAAATAATTCATGATCATTAAACTAATAAAATTTATAATTGTTGGTTGTTCGGGCTTAATTATTGATTTTCTTTTAACTTATGTTTGTAAAGAAAAACTATTATTAAATAAATATATCTCCAATTCAATTGGCTTTACAACTGCATGTATATCAAATTACATGCTAAATAGAATATGGACATTTAGTAGTCAAAATCCAAATATAAGCATTGAATTTATAACTTTTATATTTGTATCTGTTATTGGCCTAATAATTAACAATTCTTTATTATGGTTAATTCATACTAAATTTAATATTAATTTTTATATGTCAAAATTTGGAGCTATAATTCTAACAACAATTTGGAATTTCTTAGCTAACTATTATATCACCTTTTAATACTATTTATATAATATGAAATTAAAAAATTCAATTAAAAGAGTAATTTATATGCTGGAATATAAAATTATTCTTTAAAATATTTTCTTGGAACTATTAGCATTCCAAAATTAACCCCGTTATACTTAGTTAAATTTTTATGATGAATTTTATGAGCTTTGCGAATAGCCTTTATGTATTTACTTTTTGTTTTTTTAGGAGGTGGAATTCTTCTGTGTATAATTACTTCATGAATTATAAAATATGCAATACCATACAACAAAATTCCTAGTCCTATAAAAAAACTATAACCAGAATATCCATTATACATTAATATAACAGAAGGGATAGCAAAAATTAGAAAGAAAAAATCATTCTTTTGTAATCGATTTTTATGATTAACAACATGATGGTCTTCATGTAGTTTCCATAAAAACCCATGCATAACATATTTATGAGTAGCCCACGCTACAAATTCCATAAAACAAAAAGTGATAACTGTTAAAATTATGTTAATTATAATACTCATATTTTTTGTTTATTTATTAAATCACAAATGAATTCTTGTAAAGATTTATCGATTCTATTTAAATTATCTAATACAAATTTATAATCACTATCAATTTTAGTATCATAGCCTAAAAATTGTGGTGCATTTGATTGTATCATATATCTCAAAAATCTGATTTCTATTGAATTGGGATTTTCGATAACAATATTATCTAGATCTTTTGACTTTTGTTTAAAAATGGCATACTTCTTTATTGGATTTTTAATATGATTACAACTTAACAAAGATGATGAAATATTATAACTATATAAAATTGGAAATTTTTCTTTACTAAATTGTTTAGTAATAGAGTCCAACTTTAAACAACTTTTATAATCGCTTGCAGATTTAATATATAATAATCTAACTTCAATCATATCAGTATTTATCTGTGAATATAATTTAAGTGAAAAAAACATTAGTATAAAAATGATTTTCATATTAAATTAAAATAGTTTTTGATAAATGATTTAATAAATAATATAAACTTATATAGATTATTAATTCTTATTCTTTTTTTTATCAATACACTCGCAGGTATATTATTTATTTTATTTAATAAAGTTTTATAATAAATATATGCTAAATAAACTCCACCTCTGGAAGATACTGGTAGTTGTCTAATCCCTTCTAATGCTAATTTAAAATCTTTTTGTATATCTTCTTCAATAAAATTTTTCTGCTCATTTGTAAAACTATTAATGGAAACATTAGGGAAATAAATCCTTCCTAACTCAGAAGTATCTTGATTAATATCTCTTAAAAAATTAACTTTTTGAAAAGCCGACCCTAGGCGCATAGCATAACTTTTTAATCTATCAAATAATATTTTATCTCCATTTAAGAAAACATGTAAACACATCAAACCAACTACTTCTGCTGATCCATATATATACTGTTTATATTTATCTTCAGTATATTTTTTTTTATTTAAATCCATCTGCATACTATCAAGAAACTTGTTTATATAATCAATATCTATATTGAAAGTATGTACAGTATGCTGAAAACTATTTAGTATAGGATTTAAACTTATCTTTTTTTCTATGGAATCAAATGTATCTTTTCTAAATTTTTTTAACAATATTTCTTTTTCAAAATCATGAAAAGAATCTACAATTTCATCTGCTAATCTCACAAATCCATAAATATTATAAATATGTTTTCTAATGCCATAATTTAACATCTTTATACCAAAAGAAAAACTTGTACTATAATGCTTAGTTACAATTTTACTGCACTTATAAGAAATATTATCGTATAAAACCTTCATAAATTTTATAATACAAAATTACTTTCTTTATTTTACAATTTGTACATCTTTTATTACTAATTCTATTATTTCTTGTGATTTTCTATAATGTAGTTAGCTACAACATCTCCAGAAATAATAGAGGGAGGAACACCAGGTCCTGGTACAGTTAATTGTCCTGTATAAAAAAGGTTATTTAAATGTTTGTTTTTAATTTTTGGTTTAAAATTAGCAGTCTGAAACAAAGTATTTGCCATACCATATGCATTCCCCTTAAAAGCATTGTAATCTGATTTAAAATCATTAACACAATAACTATTCTTAAAAAGGATATTATCCTTAATTGTAGTTTGAGCATATTTTTCTATTCTTTTAATAATAATTTCAAAATATTTTTCACGTATTGATTTATTATCATTTATACCTGCAGCTATTGGCATTAATATAAAAATATTTTCATAAGATGGAGGTGCAACCGACTTATCTGTTTTTGATGGACAACATACATAAAACAATGGTTTTTCTGGCCACTTTATATCAGTATATATATCTATTGTATGTTGTTCTATATCTTCATCAAAAAATAAATTATGATGCTCTAACTTATCAATTTTCTTATTAACACCAATATAAAACAACAATGATGATGGAGACATAAGTCTTTTGTCCCAATATTTTCTTGAGTAATGTTTAAACCTACTTGGCAAAATTTTCTGATCAAAATGTTGATAATCTGATGAGCATACTGTATAGTCACATTTATGTTCTCCTTTATTTGAAACTAAAGAAAAAATATTGTTAGAATCAAAATTACATTTGATAATTTCATGATTATTATAAAAGCTAACTCCTAATTCTTTACAGAGACTCATCATACCATCAATAACTTTACCAAAACCTCCAATAGGATAGTATGTCCCTTGTTTTAATGCAGAATACCCCATCAAACTATATAACGCTGGAGTTTCGGATGGAGATGCGCCTAAAAATAGAACTGGGAATTCTAATAAACTTCTTAAGTATGGATTCTTAAAATATCTATGAACATGTTGACGATAAGAAGAAAACAAATTCATTTTAAAGATATTTTTTAAAATGTCTATTCTAAACAATTCAAAAATACTCATTCCAGACTGATATACTAATGATGTCATACCTACATTATATTTATACATTGCATCTTCCATGAATTTGACTAAATTTTTAGATGAACCTTTCTCATACTTTTCAAATAAATTTAATATCTCTGACCATTTTTGAGGAATTTTCATACTATGATTATGCTCAAAAATAATTTGAAATCCAGGATCTAACTTTACCAAATCATAATAATCAGATGGTTGCTTACCAAATTTATTAAAAAATCTTTCAAAAACATCCGGCATCCAGTACCAACTAGGCCCCATATCAAAAACAAATCCATCTTTAACTATTTGTCTAGCTCTTCCTCCAAAATGATTATTTTTTTCAAAAACATTTATATTTTTTACTGAGGAGGATAAGTGTGCAGCCACACTCAAACCTGAAAAACCTGATCCAATTACATTACAAGTATTTATCATTTTACAAAAATATATATTTTGATTTGTTCTTTATATCTTTGAAACACAAAAAATCTTATGAAAGAAACAGTACTAGTTACAGGAGCAAGTGGGGCTTTAGCAAAAAAAACATGTGAATTTTTAAAAGATAAATTCAAATTAATTTGCCTAACAACAAATAAAAAAAAATGTAACAATAAAAATATTTTTTATTGGAATACTGAACTCAATATCATTGATTGCAAAGCATTCAATAACTGTCAACATATAATTCATTTAGCAGGCTTTTCAGTACTAAATAGATGGTCAAAAAAAAATAAAAATTTAATGTATAGTAGTAGAGTCAATGGAGCAAAACTACTTTTTAAAACATGCAAAAAATTAAATATAAAACCAAAAACATTTGTTAGTGCTTCTGCTATCGGAATTTATGGATTTGATAGTAGTGGTATTATTAATGAAAAAAATAAATTAGGTAATGATTGGTTAGCAAAAATGGCAATTGATTGGGAAAAAGAAGCTGATAAATTTTATGAGCAGTTTAAAAGTAGAACTGTTAAAATGAGAATTTCATTATTGATAGATAAAGATTCAGGAATATTAAAATATAATTTACTTAGTATGCGAACTGGATTAGGTGTTATATTAGGAAATAAACAAAGTGTAATTAATTGGATACATATTCTTGATGCAGCTAATTTTATAAATATAGCAATAACAAATAAAAATTACTCTGGTGCATATAACCTAGCCACTGAAAAATATATCTCACAAGAAAGTTTTTTTAAAACAATTAAAAAAATATTATTTCCTTATTCAATTATAATATCTATCCCTTTAATATTTCCAAAATTGATTTTAGGAAAAAGAGTTAAAATATTAGATTTTGGAAATAAAATTATGTGTGTAAAAAAACTAAAAAAACATAATTTTATCTGGAAATATAAAGAATTCGGAGATGTAATTAATTCAATAAAAAAATAATTTTTTTTTAATCAAAAAATATTTTTTTTTCGACTTTTCCATCATCTAATAAAAAGAAAAGTACTTTACCAGTACTAATTGATGTCTCTT
>PBQB01000097.1 GCA_002724895.1 Flavobacteriales bacterium | reverse complement strand
TAATAACCTCCATCTTGGCTTTGTGTATCGCTGTTTTTTCTTCGGCCCTGTTCTTTAGCGCCTGTCCAATCAGCGTTGTTATGGGTGATATGAGGGCTTGCCACATAAGTTATCGCACCATGTAAACTACAAGGGACGCACACGCACTAACAGCAATCCAGAAGAACCTCTCTGCGTTCTTAACAGAGCTTGAGTTCACCATGACTACGTTCTCTAGTTCGCGTATGTCATCCTCCTGATCGTCTAGTCTTTTCTCGTGTCGATCCATGCGCTTGAAAGCAGACAGTAACTGCTCTTCCACACGGGCAATCTGAGATACCGCTTCAGTTAGCTTGTCAAGCTTTTGCTCTATGCGGTCAAGCCTGTTATCCATCATAGCTGTGTTTCCCACGCTGTCCATGTTACAGAGTTGCCGCCAGTTCAAACAGGGCGTCCATTTCTTCGCCTGTCATGCTGAGTGCAGTAGCCATAGTATCAATCCAAGGTGACACACGTTCTACAGTTGAACCGTACTCCCACTCAATAGATACAGTAGTCTTATCAGGCTCATCCATAGCAGCAATGGCGTCGTTAACCATAGTTAGCTTATCTACCTGAGACAACGCTAGTCGTGCTTGGCGCATAGTAACTACCAAGCCTTCACGCTTCTTAGCTAGTGCAGCTGCTTCATAGGCGTCAATCGGATCCTGCACAGTCACTACGTTTGTGCTTGTTACACCCTCTTCGTCAGTAACCTCTTCTTCGTACTCAGTGAACATATCTCGCTCTGTCCATGCGTATACCCAGTTACCAGCATGGTCTTGCTCTGCACCGTTGCGTACTACGCTCTTGTAGTCAGCAGAAGGCGCTGGTCGAGGTGAGGGTAACACTGGATCAATACCCAGACCCTCGCAGGTAGCTTCAGTCCAGACCTTGGGTAAAGATGTGTTGGGATGATCGCTTCGGATTTGGCCTTGAGTCTTGACCTCGCCCGTTGATCTAATGCGATATTCCGACATAGTTGATTCTCCTATGCTATTGCAAAGAATAAGTAATTAGCACCACTTATATTGACAGATCCGTTTCCTCCGTTGTTAAGCTGAAAACCGCTAGAAAGAGGCTCTATGTAATCTGTCGAGTCGCTGTAAGAAGTGCTGTTTAACAGGAAATATGGGTCGTTACCTGCCACAATCCCGCGAGCCGAATCAAACAAGTACCAATCACCAGTAGAATCTGTGCGTTTAATCAATACAAACCTAGCGCCGTTAGTAAAACCACAATCAATATCTAAGCCGTTTGCACCTGTGCCTGTGTAAGTGCCAACCTTTGATATTCCGGGAGCTGTTGCGAATAGGTAGCTTATGTAATTGTTACCTGAATAATTGACGTTCCTAGACGTAGCAACATTTAACGTAAAGTCGCTTGCACTAGCCGTAAACCAAGTACCGTCTACAAAAGCACCAGTACTATTGATAAGTTGGAAATCCCAAGAGCCATCTACTGCGGTTGTAAGCGTAGGCCAGTCACTTGGAGAGTATGTTCTGTTTTTTATAATTACTAACTCAGGAGTCACGCCTAAATTATGATTTACGGCTAGACCTGATGAGCCTGTTCCTGCATAAGTCACCATGTCAAAAAAACCGGGAGTACGCTTAAAGTTGTACATTGTCCAGCCGTTGTTGCTTGATCCTGAGACATCACAATAATTCATGTAGTCAAAATCACAGGTATAAGCGGAGCCTGCTGCGTCGCTATTGAACATTAAATATTCGTTCTCTCTTAACCTATCAAACACAAACCTGTTATTAGAGGTCTTACTATAAAAATGTAAATCTACTGGAAACCCTGCATCAAATATCCAATCACTGGAGCTAGTCCCAACAATTGGAGAAAACATATCAGTAGCTGCAAACTCTGATGCTGGCTTGTGGGGTCTGCGGATAGCCATGTAGATGTAGTTATAGGTATTATCATTCACTTGACCTGAAGAGCTTGTAACCTTAAATCCTGTTGGAGTAACATCTACGCGATCAGCCGTAGTTACTTCAGCGTTAGATAAGTTAGGATACAAGTAGGAGTCATTACCACCAGTAGAAATACCCCTCATGGTGTCTAGAATAAGCCAGCTGTCAGTAGTATTTGTACTCTTAATAAGTAACCACTGAGGCTCGAATCCAAGGTCAATTGTAGGGCCGTTGCTACTTCCGTTACCCGTGTAACTACCACACTTAATAATGGCTTCGTCGGAATCTTCGCCAAAGTCTTGGGCGTCGTGGGCGAATAGGTAGGCTACGTAGGTTGCGCTACTTGTGTTTGTATATGCAGATCCAACAGAAAATTCAGTGCTAGTAGGTGCAGTTTGGTTCCAGTCCGTCCATTGATTAAGGCTTTGGGTGCTATTTAAAATCATGTAATCATTTTGCGGTGAGCCGCTAGTGCTTCTGTGATAAACGATCCAAAACCCGTTTGTTGAAGAGTCTGTTCTTTTGACGATCATCATGCCGGGAACGGAGCCAAGGTTATGGCTAATAGTTTGATTTGTTCCATTACCCGTATACGTTACAACATCGAAAAACCCCGGTTGCTTGCGGAATGTCCAAGAAACGTAGTCGCCGTTGCCGAAATTTACATTCGAGTTGTTACCTAACGAGAAGCCGTCAGAGTTGAAACTTGTTGCAACAGCAGACGAAACGCTACTGCCCGGATCATATTCAGCTTCAGTTAGATTAGGGTAAATACTTTTGTGATACGTGCTTGAATTAACTCTTTCGCTATCTACAATCGCATGATTTGTATAAGAACCTCCTGACGATCTATTTTTAATCCAAACCATCCCGCCTTCGCCAGTTACTGCCGTGTCTAAATCAAGTGCAGCTGTTGGCGGTGTAAAGTTGGATGTGTATACAGCACGACCTCTCGTAATTCTAAAATCGTCAATGTAAGCATTTTCACCAGAACTTGTACATATTCCATATAAGGTTGTTGAAAACCCTCCCAAGATACTGCGTGAAGCTGCTGCTACAGCGCTAGAGCTTGTAGTGCCAGTTCCAGCATTGCCATTTACATAAACAGTAAAATTATTTCCATTTCTTACAAAAGCAAAATGCGTCCAAGTATTATCTTGTAATGAATTTGATGGCCCACCAATTCCATTTACAAAATAACTAGGGCTAGTTGTTGAAGAGCTGCAATACGCAATAATATTGTTTGAGTTTACATAAAGCTGAATTGGATAACCCGAAGCGTATATTGTGCGGAACGACCCGTTAGCAGCACTATGGTATATCCAACCCTCAATAGTAAAATCTTCAGTCCCTTGTGGAGCTGAGTCTGTTGAGGCTGATACCGTCGGCAACGTAGCATTGTACGGAAAGTGCATAGACCCACTACCAAATTTTTTCACGCTAGTGCTGGTAGTCATTGAGCTTGATGATGTAAGGGAGTAGCCAAAAGGAGAATCATCTGAAATAGAGCCATCTCCTGTTATTTGAAGTGTCGTGTTATTTTCTGCGCCGTCTCCCAAAAGAATCCCGTTTCTTATGGTTTCGGCAGAACCGTTGCCATGGTACAAATACGTTGAAAACACATCGTCAACGTAAGTAGCTGCACCACCAGCCCCAGCTGCACCGCCTGCTGCTTGAATTAACTTCTTAGAAGCTGAACTCATCCTAGTGCTTGCCCCGCTGTAAAGCCGTACCAGTTAGTCCCACCGTCTTTCGTGTAGAACACAAATTGATCTTCAGCAGATGCTGTAGCTGTCAGGGTAGGCGCTGTAGCCGCAGGCCACTTAACAGACGTAGGCCACGTTACGGTGTACCCAGAGGCTCCAGAGTCTTGGATAACCTTGAGTGACATACCGTAGGCTGTGCTGTCTATAAGCTCTGATGTGCCTGTTGTGTATTGGTAAATTTTTTCAGTTCCTACATTGCTTACCATGTAAGTTTTAGTGCCATCAGTATTAACAGCAACACCTACAGGCACTGTGCTTTGTGACGTTACAGACAGTGATTGAGACGCATAAGATGCGGTAGCCAAGTCATATGCTGTTGATAAGTCATACCTGTATATGCTATCTGGAGACGTTCCACCAACAGTTAAAATTTTTGTTCCGTCTGAGCTAAGAGTAAAGCCTGCTGTTGCTGTATCTTGAGAACCAATAGCAAGCGACTTAGAAGCGTAAGACGCAGTGGTTACATCGTAGGCTGTGCTTAAGTTGTACTGATAAATAGTATCGTAGTTATTGTTAGTCATTAGATACATTTTTGTACCATCAGATGACATTTCAATATCTAACATTAAAAAGTTTGTGCCACTAGTGGCTACGTCAAACGATTTAGACGCATAAGACGCAGTGCTTAAGTCATATGCTGTTGTAAGGGTGTACTCGAAAACGTCATTAGTCGCTCCAATTACATACAGCTTGTAACCCGAATTACTAAATGAGCATCCATAAATTCCAGTAGTTTCTTGTGATGATACGTCAAGCGCTTTGCTTGCATAAGATATTGTGCTGACATCAAATGCCGTAGTTGCGTCATACTGATAAATAAGATTATTACCGTAGTCTGCGGCATAAAAATGCAAACCATCGTGACTAACGGCTAGGTTTTGAATATTTGTCCCTTGAGATACAGTGCCTTCTTTTGAAGCGTATGAGCCAGTACTCAATAAGTAACCATTAACAACGTTTGTACCACTGGCTGGCGGGTTGCTAAAGACTACAGTGGTATTTGCGTCTAGCTCTGTCTCAAAGACGTTGGCATCTTCGCAGTCAAAAGTTGTGCTGGATGACGTAGAAGATGTTGAGTATTGGTAAACGGTGTCGTTAGAAGTGCCAACCATGTACATTTTTGTTCCATCTGAACTAAACGTCAGTCCGTTTGGAATTGTGTCTTGGCTTGTAACACTAAAAGACGTTGAATAAGACGCGGTGCTTAAATCATACGCAGTTGAAAGGTTGTATTGAAAAACAGAATCGTTTGTATTGTCGCAGATAAAAATCTTAGTTCCGTCTGAACTAATTGCTAAATCAGTAGGTTGACTTGTTTGACTTGAAACGCTTAACGAAACAGAATCATAGGAAGCCGTAGATACATCAAAGCCCGTGCTTAAAGAGTATTGATATATAGCATCACTACCAGAGCCAGTAATATACATCTTAGTGCCGTCATTGTTAAACACTATTCCGGTAGAATCCGTTTCTTGAGAAGCATGGCTAAATGATTTTGATTCATAAGATGCTGTTGACATATCGTAAGCAGTACTGCATGAGTACTGATAAACAGCGTCGTTAGCATAACTCAGGACGTAAAATTTAGTGCCATCGTTGTTAAAATTAAAACCATAAGTAGAAGAAGAGGTTTCAGAGCCAGCACTAAAACTTACTGAGTCATAAGACGCTGTTGATACATCGTAAGCTGTGCTTAAAGAGTATTGATAAATTACAGCACTATTTTGATCTATAGTGTACATTTTGGTGCCGTTGCTATTAAACTGAACGGCTTGTGGGGCAGTTGTTTGAGAAGCAAAGCTAAAACTTTTAGAGTCATAAGCCGCGCTAGACAAAAGATACCCAGTAGTAGCAGCAACACTAGACACCCGCTTAAACTTCTCGTTGTAGCTATCAGCCAGCAACTCACCAGTAATCGTTACGTCACCAGAAATGTTATTAACGGATACAGTGTCAAAGCTGAGTTTGCCGCTACCGTCTGTCTTCAAGAACTGTCCAGCAGAACCATCTGCGTTAGGAAGCTCAAGCTCGTAAGTAGCGGCTGCTGAGTGCGGTGGGCCTTTGATTGTTACACCGTGACTGTTTGACTCGCAGTTAAAACGAATAGCACCAGCGTTAGTGTTACCACGTAGCTCTGTAAAGCCTGTGCCAGATGGAGCCAAATAGACGTTACCCGGAACAGTAATGTTGCCTGTCAGCTGAGTAGCAGCAATAGACAGCGCAGCTTGGTGTTGAGTAACAGATGACTGTGTAATGTTTGCGTCAGGTACGTCAGCCCAAGTAACGCTAGCTGTAAGATCGTTGATTTCTGCAATCTGAGGGATTGTAGCTGCTACGTAATCAATAACAGCCGCATTGGTAGGAAGCTGTGTATCGCTATCTGCAAACGTTTCACTAGACGTAGTAATAGCACTGGCACTAATGTCAGAAAAATCTACGCTAGTCAGGTATCCTGCAGAAGCGTGATTGCCCCAGCCAAACGCTGTATCCCAGTTAGAGATGTTTAAGTTTGAGCCAGTGACAGCACCTGAAAACGTTCCTGTAGTGCCTGAGACAGCCCCAGAAAACGTACCTGTAGTTCCTGATACCGCACCAGAGAATGTACCCGTAGTGCCTGCAACAGCAAGAAATGTACCTGCTGCGGGAGTAGTGCCACCTATAACTGCGTTATCAATAGTGCCGCCGTCAATGTTGGTGGTTACATTGGCACCTGAAAGATTAACAGTGCCTGTAGCAGTAAGGCCATCAAAAGTGGCTGTACCAGTAAACGTAGGACTAGCAAGGTCTGCTTTGGTAGCTACTGCTGTAGCCAGAGCGTCAAATTCAGTATCGAACTCAGAACCACGGACAACCTTGTTAGCGTCTCCTGTAGGCAAAGAGTCCTTAGCAGTAAAATTTGTAGATTTTACATAGTTAGACATAAGGCTTTCCTATCC
>PBQB01000096.1 GCA_002724895.1 Flavobacteriales bacterium | reverse complement strand
ATTTATAAGCATACAAAGTATTCTCCATAAAATCTTTTTTCCTAGTTTTCTATTATTTTTTTCATTAGGTTTATTATTATTATTATTATAATCATAAAATCCTCTACCTGTTTTTCTTCCTAAATATCCTGCTTCCATCATTCTTTTTTGAGTAAATGAGGGTTTATATCTAGGATCAAAATAAAAAGACCTGAATACTGTTTCGGTAACAATATAGTTTATATCATTTCCAATATAGTCCATTAATTCAAAAGGCCCCATTTTGAATCCTCCTATTTCTTTCATTGACCAGTCAATTGTTGCAAAATCAGCAATACCTTCTTCATATATTCTGATAGCTTCTCCATAGAACGGTCTAGCAACTCTATTAACAATAAAGCCTGGAGTATCTTTAGTTATGACACTAACCTTTTCCCATCCATCAATTATTTTTTTTGCTTCAATTAATGTGTTTTCAGATGTTTGTATGGCGGGAATTATTTCTACAAGTGGCATTAATGGTGCAGGATTAAAAAAGTGTATTCCAATAACACGTTCAGCATGCTCACATGCTGAAGCAATAGAAGCAATTGAAAGAGAAGATGTGTTGGAAGCAAGAATACAATCCTTATCGACTATTTCTTCTATTTTTGAAAAGATATCTTTTTTAATTTTAATATTCTCAATGATAGCTTCAATAACAATATTACTTTTTTGAATTTCATCTAGTTTTGTTGAGAAATGAATGCGATTAATTATTTCTTTTTTTTCTAAATCAGTTATTCTTTTTTTTTCTACTAATCTATTTAATATTTTTTTAATTCTTTTATTTGCATTTTCTATAGCACCATCATAGTTGTCATATAAGCATACTTTATGCCCCTTTGTTGCAGCTATCTGTGCAATTCCCATACCCATTGTACCAGCTCCTATAACACTTACTTTTATCATTTTCCTTTAAAATTTGGTTTTCTTTTTTCAAGAAAAGCACTTACGCCTTCTTTAAAATCTGCTGTATCTGCTGCTTGTTTTTGGTAATTTTCCTCAATTTTTAACTGTTCTTCTAAATTATTAGAATATGATGAATTAAGTAATTTTTTTGTAAGAGCGAGACCTTTAGTTGGCATTTTCGCAAGTTTTTTTGCTAAGCTCCAGCTTTCACTTTCAAAAGATTTGTCAGGAAAAGTTTTATATATCATACCCATTTTTTCTGCTTCTTTTGAATTTATTTTATCGGCAGTCATCATAATTGCAGTGGCTTTTTGACTACCAATTAATCGAGGCAAAAAGAAAGTAGCGCCACTATCAGGGATAAGTCCGATTTTTGAGAATGCTTGAACAAAAGAGGCGCTTTCTTTTGCAACTATTATATCACAACAAAGAGCAATACTAGCGCCAGCTCCAGCCGCGACTCCATTAACGGCGGCGATAACAGGTTTTTCTAAACATCTAATTTTTCTAATAATTGGATTATAATGTTCTTGTATAATTTTAGTAATATTGGGAGCATTAGGACTAGTTGCTTCTTCTAAATCTTGACCAGCACAAAATGCTTTTCCTTTAGCAGTAATTAATACAGCTCTTACATTACCTTCGTTTATACATTTATCTAGTGAATTTTGAAATTCAAGAGCAAGTTCTCTAATAATAGAGTGAAATTTTTCAGGTCTATTGAGAGTAATTTTTCCTACTCCATCTTTTATGTCAAACAATATCATAAGTTCAATTAATAAAGAGCTAAAATAAGAAATAAAAGTAGATGTTTAAGTTATTTATATACACTTAAATGATTCAAATGGCTCTAAACAGTCTAAACATTTATAAAAAGCCTTACAAGCAGTTGCTCCAAATTCACTAACTAATTTAGTGTTTTTTGATTTACATTGAGGACAAATTGTGATGTCTGATGGAGGTGAAATACCATACTTTAATAATTTATCTTTAGTCCTTTTACTCATCCAATCTGTAGTCCATGCTGGACTATATTTAATTATGAAGTCAAAATTATTTATGTTATTTTTTTTTAAACAAGTTTTAATATCATCTTGAATAGTTTTCATAGCTGGACAGCCTGAGTAGGTAGGTGTAATAGTTATTTTATAATAATTGTTTTTAACAGTTATATCTCTTATTACACCTAGATCAATAACAGAAATGACAGGAATTTCAGGGTCAGGGACAGTTTCTAACAACTTCCATATTTTGTTTATTTTACCATTTTGCATTTGGATATTTCCTTGGTAAGTATTGCATTTCTTTTAATAGTGATGATAGTTTATTAGAATGTTTTCCATCTCTTCCTCCAGTAATCATTTTAATTGTACTTGGTTTAATTAATTTGGCTTCATTAATAGTGCTTTCTATGATTTCAGTCCATTCTTTTTTTAAAAGAGAAGTATTAACACCAATTTTTTGATCGATCATAATTTGGTCAACATTGTCTATTTCAAAAAATTCGTCAGTGTATTTCCAAAGATTGTTCAATGATTCTTGAACCTTTTTGTTACTTTCTTTGGTTCCATCTCCTAGTCTGATTATCCAATTTTGAGAATGTCTAAAGTGATATTTAATTTCTTTTAATGATTTGAAAGCAAGTGCTGAAAGATTCTCATCTTGGCTTTTAGATAATTCTTTGTAAAAAAGTAAATAGAAAGTGTCAAATAATAAACTGCGAATCATTGTATTTCCAAAATGTCCATTTTCAACTTCAACTAAACAAAAGTTATAAAAATTACTAGCATCTCTTTTAAATGCTAAATCATCTGCTGTTTTTTGTCCATCAATTTTAGATGCATATTCAAGAAAACCATTTGCTTGTCCAAATAAGTCTAATGCGATATTAGACATTGCAATATCTTCTTCTAATGTTGGTCCTTTAGAACACCATTCAGCCATTCTTTGACCAAGAATCAAAGAATTGTCAGCGATACGAAGAGTATATTTTAATAAAGTAGACATTTAAATATGTTTTGCTCCGTCTGGCATTTTGTAAAAAGTGGGATGTCTATAAACTTTATCATTTGCAGGGTCAAAAAATGATTCACTGTCTTCAGATTCTGATGAAACTATATGAGATGTTTTAACAACCCATATACAGCTCCCTTCATTCCTTCTAGTGTAAAGGTCTCTAGCGTTGTCTAAGGCCATTTTTTTATCTGATGCATGCACATTACCAACGTGCTTGTGTGCTAAACCATTTTTACTTTGTATAAAAACTTCCCAAATATCTGATTTATATGTCATGAAATATGATTTTTAGTTAAGTTTATTTTTTTCAGCATAAACTTTTGCTGCTTCTCTTACCCACCTTCCTTCATTATGTGCTCTTTTATGATGATCTAATCTCTCTTTGTTACATGGACCATTACCATTGACTACATTCCAAAATTCTTTCCAGTCAATCTCTCCAAAATCATAATGACCTCTTTGTTCATTCCACTTTAAATCAGGATCTGGAATAGTTAGACCAATAACTTGAGCTTGTGGAACTGTTTTATCAATGAAACTTTGTCTAAGTTCATCATTTGTTTGTCTTTTTATCTTCCATTTCATGGCATTACCTGTTCTTGGTGAATCTGCATCGTGAGGTCCAAACATCATTATTGATGGCCACCAAAACCTATTTAGAGCATCTTGAGCCATGGCTTTTTGTTCTTTAGTTCCATTTGCCATCTCAGCCATTAT
Organism: Flavobacteriales bacterium; assembly: GCA_002724895.1. Lineage (GTDB taxonomy): Bacteria > Bacteroidota > Bacteroidia > Flavobacteriales > BACL11. The sequence goes on along the minus strand of PBQB01000096.1, from coordinate 10,800 downwards.
TTCATAACCTTGTCTTTGATGAAAGCTTTCTTCTTTACATATTTTTATCATACCTCTAGAATAAGGGCCGTATGATGTTCTTTGTAAAGAAACTTGATTAACGATTGCCGCTCCATCTACAAGCCACCCAATAGCACCCATATCTGCCCAATTAAGAGTTGGATAGTTAAAAATTGAAGAGTATTTAGCTCTTTCTTCATGTAACTGATTGATTAATTCTTTTCGACTAATTCCTAATGTCTCACATGCCGAATATAGGTATAAACCATGCCCTGCTTCATCTTGAACTTTAGCAAGTAAAATCATTTTTGCTCTAAGAGAAGGAGCTCTATTAATCCATTGACCTTCAGGTTGCATACCAATTATTTCTGAGTGTGCATGTTGAGAAATCTGTCGTATTAAATGTTGCCTGTATTTTTCTGGCATCCAGTCTTTTGGTTCGATTTTCTTTTCAGAATCAATTTTTTCTTGAAATAATTTTTCGCTCATTTTTTTTGATTATATGCAAAATTAGTAAAAATATGTTTTATATAAATGTTAAATTATGATATAGAATATTGTTATTTTTGCAATAAATAAAATTAAATGAAAGATTTTTTTTCTTTGGAAGTGATCAACATAGATAAATTAACACAAGATGCTGTTGCAATAACTTTTGATACATCTCAAATTCAAGATTTTGAATTTGTTCCAGGGCAATATATTACTGTTAGACATGAAATTAATAATCAGGATATAAGAAGATCGTATTCTATTAGTAGTATACCTGGAGACAATATTGAAATAGGTGTTAAATTAGTTTCAGGAGGGTTAATGTCTACTTTTCTGACAAAGACCGTAAAAAAAGGTGATAAATTAGATGTTATGCCTCCTTTAGGAAGTTTTTTTTTAAAGAACGAAAAAAGTAATAAGAAACATTATGTAGGAATCTGTGCTGGAAGTGGTATTACTCCAATTTTATCAATGATTAGAAATACATTAAGAGAAGAGCCTGAAAGTGATTTTACTTTAATTTACGGAAACAAAAATAGGAACAGTATTATGTTTTTTGAAGAACTTCAAAATTTGGAAAGTAAATTTCAAAGTCAGTTTTTTGTCCATTATGCATTTTCTAGAGAGAATATTGAAGGTTTTATTAATGGTAGAATTGATAGAGAAAAATTAGAAATACTTTTTAAGGAAAATTGTAATATTTTAAATGCGAATAGTTTTTTTCTTTGTGGACCTGGAGAGTTAATAGATAATACAACACAAGTTTTAAATGATCACGGTATTAACAATGATAGCATATTTTTTGAGAGATTTACTACCGGTGAGGTTTCTAATAACAAAAAAGCTAAAAAAGAAATAGTTAGTCAAGTTACGGTTACTGTCGATGGAGATGACTTTGACTTAGAACTTTCATCAAATGGCATGTCTATTCTAGATGCTGCGATGGAGGAGGGAGCTGACGTTCCTTTTTCTTGCAAGGGAGGTGTATGTTGTGTGTGTAAAGCAAAAGTAATTGAAGGTGAAGTAGAGATGGATCAGAATTTTTCATTATCTGATGATGAGGTTAGTTCTGGATTTATTCTTACTTGTCAGTCACATCCTAAATCTGACAAAGTAGTTATAGATTTTGACGAGATTTAATTCTGGTTATATCTTATAGATATATATTTGAATCATGATTAATTTCAAATTATATTTTTTAGTTTTCTTTTTTACTTTATCAGCATGTGAAACAGAATTAAGTCTCAATTCAAGTGTAGATCAAACCTCTTTAGTTGTTGAAGGATATATACAACAGAACTTTCCAGCAGTTGTTTTTTTAACAACAACCCAAGGATATTTTGATGTTTTAGATTCAAACTTTTTAAGTGAAGTTTCTGTAAGTGATGCTAATATCACTATAACTAGAAATGATAATATTCAACATTCTTTAACTTATATTGATAATAATTTTTTAGATACATTAAATTTTTTTTCAGAATTGCCGTTTGAGGGTCTTTATATTGACTTAGAATATAAAGAAGATGATTTTAGTCAAATTGGGTATACATATAGTTTGCAAATTGAATGGCAGGGGAAAATCATTACATCTAAAACAAGTATTCCAGAATTATATCCAATTGATAGTGTTTGGGTACAGAGTAAAGAAGATAACGTTTCAGATAATTACAAACATTATATATGGGCTCAGTTTAATGATCCTGACACACTTGGAAATGGTATTACTGCTTATTTTAAAAAAACTAGTAATGAAAAAAAGGATTCATTATTTGTCCCATGTGCAATAAGTGTTCGAAACGATCAATTAGTAAATGGAGAAAATTTCCCTGCACGTTTTGCTAGATCTGGAAGGGCAGATGAAGAAGATGGTGTTTTTTTACCTTTCTATTCAGATAGAAATATTGATGGTCAAATTTATGAAAGAGATATAGTAATCTTAAGAATTAACCATGTAAATAGTGATACTTATAAATTTTGGAGAAGCGTAGAGCGCTCTAAAAATTCTTCAGGCAATCCATTCTCAGAACCAGTTAATCTAAATAGTAACATTAATGGAGGAATAGGAATTTGGGGAGGTTATGCAGCTAGTTATTATAATATTCCAATTGTTCCGGACACAGTTATATATGATAAATATGAAGATTTAACTTTATTTGATTTGTTTTAACTTTGAATAATTATTCTTGAAGATTAAAACTTAAGTCAATGGTTTTTTTCCCTCTTTTTATTTTGCATTTTATTTCATCTCCAGGACTAAACTGAACAATTATTTCATGAAGTTCACTGACAGAATTAACAGTTATATCATTTATTGCTATAATAACATCTAAGTCTTTTATACCCGCTTTTTCAGCTGCGCTATTACTCAAAACTTTAGAAACAAGTACACCATTAAGACCATTTAATGAAAAGTATTCTTTTATGTCATTATTTATATCAGAAATATGTATGCCTATGTATGCTCTTTTAACTTCACCATATTTTTTTAAGTCTGAAACTATTTTTTGAGCCATATTAGAAGGGATAGCAAAACCATATCCAGTGAAAGAACCTGTATTAGACTGAATTGCAGTATTAATACCTATTAGTTGCCCATCAGTGTTTACTAATGCTCCACCTGAATTTCCAGCATTGATAGCTGCATCCGTTTGTATAAAAGCTTCAATACCACCATCATTTAAAATATTAATTTTTCTTGATTTAGCACTAATTATTCCTGCGGTCACAGTTGAGCTTAAGTTAAAAGGATTTCCGACTGCTAAAACCCATTGTCCAATTTTAATATTATCCGAATTAGCAAAATCTAAAAAGTCTAAATTATTTGCCTCAACTTTTAATAATGCTAAGTCGCTATTAGGATCTGTACCTAAAATTTTTGCATTATATGTTCGTTTATCATTTAAAACTACTTCTATTTCAGTAGCTTTATTTATCACATGTTTATTTGTTATTATATATCCATCTGAAGAGATAATTACACCTGAACCACTTGCTACTTCTTCTTTAGGTTGCTTAAAGTACCTATTACCAAAGAAAGGGTCATAATATCTATAAATTGAATTTTGAAGAAACTTAGATTTAATGTGTACTACCGATTTAATTGCTTTTGCTGCTGCATTTTCAAAATTAGGAAGTTCAAAATTAACATTATTTTGTTTGGATATTACTTCAGAATTTTCTGTTTGATTTGATGCTTGTGATTTATTTAAAATAATAGAATTTATTGTATAAAAAAGTAGTCCTCCAACTAATGTGTAAATGATGATTTTTGTTTTTTTCATTTTTTTTTAACGTTAAAAATTTCAAATTATTACTTGATTTACTTAATTAACTGTTGCTAATGCAAAATTTATTGATAAAATTAAAGATTTTAATAATAATTTCATACCAATAGCAATCAAAATAATTCCAAAAATTCTTTCTATAATTATTATCCCGGTTAATCCAATTTTTCTTTGTATCCATGTAGCAGATTTTAAAAAAATATATATAACAATACAATTAATTAAAATAGCTAGAACTAGTTCTAGTTTACTTATTTCAGAGTTTAGAGCAATTAATGTCGATAATGTTCCTGGTCCAGCAATTAATGGAAATGCAATAGGAAATATTGTAGCACTTGAAATCTTTTGATTTGGACTTTTTGATTCTAATCCTAAAACCATTTTGATTCCAAAATAAATTATTAGAAACGAACCAGCTAATGCAAAGTGAAAAAGTTCAATTCCAAGTAAAGTAAAAAGGAAGTTTCCAAAAAAAAGAAAAGAAATCATAATAAATGCAGCTATACATGTTGATTTAATAGATTGAATTTCTCCATATTCTTTTCTTAAACGAATTATTAAAGGAATATTACCGGGCATATCAATAACAGCAAAAAGAGTTAGTGAAGCAGTAAGTATATCTATTATGTTCATTTTTTTTTTGCAAAATTAAGAATATAGAATATTATAAATATCTAATAGAATTAAATTTATCATTGAAAAGTATTTTAATTAATATATTGACTTTTGTATGTTTGTTAAAATGAAGCAAAAAATAGATAAATATTTTTGGAATAATAGGTATATAAGTGGTACAATAGGTTGGGATATCGGAAAAATATCAAATCCTTTAAGAGAATATTTTGATCAACTTAAAAATAAAGAAAAAACAATTTTAATACCTGGATGTGGTAATTCATATGAAGCTGAGTATCTTCATAAAAAAGGTTTTGCTAATGTTTATATTTTAGATTATTCATCAAAAGCATTAGAAAACTTTAAATTGCGTGTTCCTTCTTTTCCCAGAAATAATATTATTAATAAAGATTTTTTTTCTTTAAATGGTAAATTTGATCTTATAATAGAGCAGACTTTTTTTTGTGCTTTAGAAAAAAAAAGAAGATATCAATATGTTCTTAAAATACATGATTTATTAAAAAAAGGAGGAAAAGCAGTAGGAGTATTGTTTAATCAAAAATTTGAAACTGAAGGCCCTCCCTTTGGAGGTAATAAACAAGAATATTACAACTTGTTTTCAAATTATTTTCAATTTAAAGTTTTTAATAATTGTTATAATTCAATCAGTCAAAGATCAAAAAGAGAATTATTTTTTATTGCCATAAAAACACAAAATAGTGAATAAATAAATTATTAATAATGAAGAATAAAAAGGTTAACAGAAGGTTTTTTTTTAAGAAAACAACATTGTCATTAATAGCGACATCTATATTTTCAAATAAATTATTTTCTAGTTCAAAGAGTTTAATTTTTAATAAAGAAAAAAATAATTGTCCAAAATCTACGGAGGATTTATACGGTCAAGGACCATTTTATACTACTAATTCACCGATGATACAAAATAATCAATTAGCTTCCTCAAATGAGGTTGGTCAGCGCATTATAATAAGCGGGAGAGTATACAATTTAGATTGTGACGAATTTCTTCCAAATACAGAAATAGATATATGGCATGCAAATAATGAAGGGGAGTATGATAATGTAGGCTTTAATTTAAGAGGAAGGACCCTCACAAATAGCCAAGGTTTTTATATTTTTGAAACTGTTAAGCCAGGTTTTTATTTAAACGGTAATACAAACAGGCCTTCTCATATCCACTTTAAAATAACACCTCCAGGTTTCCCACCATTAATCACTCAACTCTATTTTCAATCAGATCCATATATTTCTTCAGATGCGGCTGCATCAGTAACCAGTGGAACATTTGATGCAACAAATAGAATAATTCCTCTAGTACAAAACTCAAATGGTATACTTGAGGGAAATTGGGATATTGTAATTAATGGAGCTGGGACAACTGTTGATACTGAAAATCTATATTTAGACAAAGGAATTTTATATAGAGCAAATCCAAATCCTTTTATTAATTTTTTAGAAATTAATTATGCTATTTTTAAAAGTTCAGACGTTAAAATTCAGATTTTTGATTTAGAAGGTAAATTAGTTGAACTTCTTCAACAAAAAAAACTACAACCAAACAAGTATAAATTAATTTGGAATCCCAAGAACAATATTAAAAGTGGTCATTATTTTATTTGCTTATCAATAAATGATTTACAGGTGCATTATATTAAAGTAATTAAAAATTAAATTATTTTTTTTCTGCTTTAAGATTGAAAATGTAGGGTGTGCTTAATTTTGCTCTTTTTTGTAATAAATATTTTTTGTCATCTATTTTAATCATATTTGGAAGTGGAAACGGACAATAATTAAACTCTTCAAACAAACATAATTTCATACCATTTGCTTCTAAAGATCCAAAAATATCTGTTAATGAGTGATTCCAAAAAAATGTTTTTGTTTTAAAATTATTATTACTATCTACATATGAACCATGTTTAATTTCTATTTCTGGTTTTTTTGTATAAAAATAATTATTTCCCTTGTCTTTAATCATTTCATAAAAGGGATGAAATTCTGTTAATACAAAAACCCCTCCTTTTTTTAAATGTTTTGAAATTGTTTTTGCCCATCTATCTAAATCTGGCAGCCAACCAACAACCCCATATGAGCTAAATACTAAATCAAATTTTTGATTTATTTCAAAGTTTAAAATATTATCTAAAATAAAATTTACTTTAATCCCCATTAATTTTGATAGTTTTTTTGCCTCATTAATTGAAGCTGAAGAAAAATCTACTGCAGTTACATTTGCTCCTTTTTTAGCAAGAGAAATACTATCTTGACCGAAGTGACACTGTAGGTGAAGTAATGTTTTGTTTTTAATATTATTTAATGCGTTTAGTTCGATAGAATGAAGAGAATTTCCTGTCATTTTAAATTCTTCATTGTTATAAAATTTAGAATTTATATGAGTAGGAGTCCATTTGTTCCAAGTTTTTTGATTTTCATTTACAAAATCTTCAAAATCCATATCTCTTAATTACTAATAAAAATGCCATACAAAATTACTATTATATTTTATATAGAAATAAAATAAAATATTGTTGGGAAAAATAATATACAACAAATAATAGAGAATTTTTTTGAGCTTTTTTGTTGTGAATGCCAATAAGCTATGACAATTAGAGGTATTTGAAATGGCATTCTTACTAATGCTTGAGTCTTAGAGATTGATAGGCTTTCTCTTGCAAAATCAGATGTGTATAGATAAATATTTGCAGGAAATACTGCCAGTAATAGTAATATTATTCCCCAGCTTGCTATTTTTCTAGTAAACTTAAAAAACAATAAAAATCCTAAAATTATTTCTATTACTCCACTTATAATTACAAGTTCTTTTTTATAATTTAAATATGAGGGAATAATTTTTATGAAAAATTCAGTCTCTGTAAAATGTTTAATTCCAATTACAATATAAAGTGTTGCTAAGCAATAAATTGTGATGTTTTTAATTATGAACATATATTCAAAATTAATAAAATCATTATTATTGCTTTTAATATAAATAATGTAACAAAATAACTTAATTCAAATATTTTTAACTTTGTGATATGAGGATTTTGTATACTTTTCTATTTTTTCCAATCTTATTTTTTGGTCAGGTATGTGATTCTTTACAAATGCAATCTTTAATTAATATAGGTCCATTACAGATAAGTGAAATAAATGAAAGTATGGGTCTTAGAAATGGTACGGATTATAACGGTGCAACAATATATTATCCAATAAATCAAAATAATCTTTCAAGTATTGTTTTGGTTCCTGGATTTATGAATACAGAACTTACAATCCAAAATTGGGGTCCATTTTTTGCTTCACATGGTATTATAACTATGACTATAGGTACAAATTCACTAACCGATACACATGTTCAAAGAAGAGATGCGTTGTTTGATGCAATAATATCTTTAAAGCAAGAAAATCAAAGAATAGCTTCTCCATTATTTGGAAAGTTAGATACATCTTCTATTGCTGTTGGAGGGTTTTCAAAAGGAGGTGGAGGGGCTCAACTGTTAGCAAAAGTTGATCCAAGTTTAAAGGCTGTTGTTGCATTGTATCCTTGGCTAGAAAATGTAACAGCCTCAGATTTAGAACATACAGTCCCCCTTATTATTATTAGTGGACAACTTGATGCTATTGCTCCACCTTTTTTACATGCAGATATTCAATATAATTTAACTCCAATGACTACAAAAAAGTTGAAATATGAAGTAGCTTTTGCCAGTCATGATGCTATTAGTGGACCTTATGCAGGAAATGGGGAAGTGGGAGCGAGAGTTCTAGCATGGTTAAATACATTTCTAGTAACAGATAGTTGCTATTGTCCTCTTTTATTAGAGCAACCTATAACATCTTCATCTTATACAACAAATGTTGTATGTAGCAATTTGTTTACTAACATTTACGAGTCAAATAAATCTTACTCAAAAGAAATTATAGAGATTAGAGATTTATATGGGAGAAAAACAAAGTTTTCTAATAGTAGAATATTAATTTATATTTACAACGATGGTAGTTATGAGAAAAAGATGACTTTATAAGAAGAAGTTATATAAATATACTAACTCATTGTGCAACATTCTTTTTCTTGACAATTGCAGTATTTTAAATTATAAAAATGTAAAACAATAATTAATCCGGCAGGAAAATAAATAAAATTATTAGGTAAATTGATCAGTTGGAACGAATGATTTAATATTGTAAGAGATAAAATAAACCATGATAACCATAGGGATGGTGCTATCCATTTATTTGATGTATTTTTTGTTGTATAATAAATTGCTATAAATGAAATAAATAAAAAAATATAGTCAATTGCTTGCCACCATAACGGTGTATCAGCACAACATGCTGTAGAGCAGGCCTTAGCGATAAATAGAAACGGTGTTCCAATACAATGAATCATACATAAACTACTTGCAATGATTCCTATACTGTCATGTGATAATGCTAATTTATTCATTTTTTCTTTAAAAAAATCTCAACAAAAATAAACTATTTTTCATTAACGCAATTGATTTGCTTTTATATTTTAAATTTGCATAAGAAAATGATACATATGATAGATTATGCATTAATTTTATCCAAAAATGGAATAAGTAAAACAAAGTTTAGAATAAATTTAATAAATTTATTTTATTCATCAAATAAATCTTTTTCAGTAGATGAAATTTTAGACTATTATTCAAATTCAATTAATAAAGTTACAATTTACAGGGCTTTAAAAGACTTTGAGAAAAAGGATTTAATTCATAGGGTTCCAGACAAAAATTTTATTAAGAAATATGCTATATCTAAAAATAAAACATGTAATTCTAATTATTCCAACCACAGTCATTTTGTATGCTATTCATGTAATGAAACGTTTTGTTTGGACTATTTAAAAAATCCAAATTTCTCATCATTAAAAGGATTTAAAGTAAAAAAATTAAATATAACACTTGAAGGTTATTGTGCTAAGTGCACTGAATTATCATAAAATATATGTTAAAATCAAAATCAATTACTTTTACATATGACGGAAAGAATGAATTAGTCTTTCCTGATATTAATTTAAAAAAAGCAGAAAGTTTATTAGTTCTTGGAAACTCAGGTGTAGGAAAAACTACATTTATTCAAATTTTAGCTGGATTATTAATTCCAAAGTCAGGTGAAATAGAGTTAAATGGAAATGGGTACAAAAATTTTTCTATAAAAGAATTAGATTTGTTTAGAGGGAGACAAATTGGAATGATATTTCAACAACCATATTTTGTTCAAACATTAACTATTTTAGAAAATCTTCTTCTTACTTTATATCTATCAAAAAGTAATAAAAATGAAGATTTAGCGATACATATACTTAAAGACATTGGCTTATTTAACAAGATTCATTCTTATCCTAATGAGTTAAGTCAAGGTGAACAACAAAGAGCAGCTATTGCGCTAGCAGTAGTTAAAAAGCCAGATTTAATTTTAGCAGATGAACCTACTTCTAGCTTAGATGATGATAACTGTAAGAAAACAATTAAAATACTTAAAGAACAAGCTAATTTGTTCCAATCTAAATTAATAATAATTACTCATGATAGAAGGCTTAAAAGAGAGTTTAAAAAATCAATAACATTATGAATATAAGACAAGTAGCATGGAAAAATCTTATATATAATCCATTTAACACATCTTTAAGTATTTTGTTAATGACATTTGGTGTAGCAATAATGTCTTTGATTCTAATATTAAATAATCAGCTAGACAAGAACCTAAAAAATAATTTAAGAGGGATAGATATGGTAATAGGTGCTAAAGGAAGTCCGTTGCAATTGATCTTTTCTAGTATATATCATTTGGACAATCCAACAGGAAATATATTATACGGAGAAGCAAAAAAAATAACTACTAGTCCCATAATTGATTTTACAATTCCTTTGTCATTTGGAGATTCTTATAATGGATTTAGAATCGTTGGTTCTACTCACGAGTATCCTAATTTATATGAGGTAAAATTAAGAGAGGGGCAATTATGGAAAAAGTCTATGGAGGTTGTTTTGGGAAGTATGGTAGCAAAAGTTAATAACTTAAAAATAGGTGATAAATTTTTTGGAACTCATGGTTTTGGTGAATCCGGGCATGTTCATGATAATCACAGTTACGAAGTTGTGGGTATCTTACAGCAATCTAGTTCTATAATGGATAATCTAGTATTGACTGATATTCAAAGCGTTTGGGAGGTCCATAATGAAGTTTGTCATGATGATCACGGCCATCATGATCACGGCCACCATGATCACGACCACCATGATCATGGCCACCATGATCACGACCACCATGATCATGGCCACCATGATCACGGCCACCATAAAAAAACAATAAAGGTTTCAAATAATGAAAGTATCCCAGATCAATCAATGGTTACTGCATTATT
>PBQB01000095.1 GCA_002724895.1 Flavobacteriales bacterium | reverse complement strand
TGAACTAATTACTAAAATTATATGATTATTTTTTGAGTCTAAAGAAAGGTGGTTTGTAATTTTATTGGATTTAGTGATATTTTTTTCGCCCAAGGATTTTTGTAATTCAAAAACATTATAGTCTTTACTAATCCCAATATAATTTTCAATGTGTGTAGAAGTTATTGTATCATCTAGATTTATAGCTAACATGAGTTTACTTAACTCATTAGTAATCTTAGATAAATCATTTCCGATATTTTCTGAAATTATTGTTGCTGCTTGGATGTCTATTTTATAGTTTTTTTCTTCTAAATAATTTATGATCCAATTACTTATTTGATTTTCATATAACTTTTTACTTTCAAAAAAAATTGATCTATTTATAATCGTTTTAGAGATTTTCTTTCTTTTATCGATAGACTTATTTTTATGTTCAAAAACTAGAACAGTGCTCAACTGAGGTTTTTCAAAATAATTTATTAAATTCTCAATCTTTTTAAGATGTTGTGCTTCTTTAATAATAACAACTTTCTTTTTTGAACCAAATGGAAATTGTTTTGCTTCTGAAATTATTTCTTCTGTATTTGTATCTTTGGCATACAAAACAATTTGATTAAATGATTTTTCTTCTTTTGTTAAAGTAAATTTTAGAATTGTTTTAGTAATCTCATCAATAAAATAAGACTCTTCTCCACAAAGAAAATATATTGGTTCAATTTTTTTTTGTTTTATAGATAATATAATATCTTTATAATTCATTATTTTAAAAATGGATTTACCTAAATTGAATTTTAATGATGTAAACCTCAAAGTTAAAGTAGTTAATGGTATTATGCAAGTTTTTGATCAGGTAAGAAAAAAATATATTAAAATAACTCCTGAGGAATGGGTAAGGCAGCATATAATATGTTTTTTACATAAAACTAAAAACTATCCACTTGGTCTCATTTCAGTTGAAAAGATGGTTAAATATAATAATTTACAAACTAGAGCTGATATTGTTTTATATGATAGAAATGGAAGTCCAAATATAATTGTTGAGTGTAAGGCCCCAAACATTAAAATTACTCAATCTACATTTAATCAAATTGCTAGATATAATTTTAAACTAAGAGTAAATTTTTTAATTGTCACAAATGGAATGACCCATTATTGTTGTAAAATGAATTATGATGACAATTCAGTTGATTTTTTAGACGATTTTCCTTTTTTTTCTTAATTTTCAATTATGAAGAACATAATTTTTGTTTTGGAGGGGAAAATTTAGTCAAGTTAATTCCGTCAATTGCATGAATATACTCTTTCATCTTTGGAATTCTTCCAAGAATTGCAGACAATACAACAACTGGAGTAGATGCAAGTAATGATTCACCTTTTTTTCTATCTGAATCAGCGACAACTCTTCCTTGAAACAGTCTAGTCGAAGTCGCCATAACTGTATCTCCCTTGGCAGCTTTTTCTTGATTACCCATACACAGATTACATCCAGGTCTTTCTAGGTACATCATATTTTTATATTTGATTCGAGCTGTTTTTTTGGGATTTGCGTCATTAAAAATAAAACCAGAATATTTTTCCAAAATTTCCCAATCTCCCTCTTCTTTGAGCTCATCGATTATATTATATGTTGGAGCAGCTACAATTAGTGGAGCATTGAATTTAACATTTCCATTTTGTTTTTCAAGATTTTTTAGCATCTTGGATAGGATTTTAAGGTCTCCTTTGTGAACCATACATGATCCAACAAATCCTAAATCAACCTTTTTCTCTCCTTTATAGTATGATAGATTTCTAATGGTATCATGAGTATACCTTTTAGAAATATCTTTATTATGTACATCAGGGTCAGCTATCATAGGCTGGGCAATGATTGATAAATCTACCTCAAATTCCGCATAGTATTTAGCATTTATATCTGGAGAAAGTGCAGGCTTAATTCCAGATTTTATTTCATTTATTCTATTGTTAGCTTTATCAATTAGATTTTGGAGAACTTTTTGTGAATTATCCATGCCTTTATTGATCATGTTTTTAATTCTTTTTTTAGCTATTTCTAATGATTTTATTAGTGTCTCGTCTTCTGAAATACAAATTGATGCTTTTGCTTTCATTTCTGCTGTCCAGTCAGTAAAGGTAAATGCCTTATCAGCAAGTAATGTTCCTAAATGAACTTCGATCACTCTACCTTGAAAAACATTTTCTCCGTTATATTTTGAGAGCATCTGGGACTGAGTTGCATGAACGACATCTCTAAAATCCATATATTCTTGCATTTCTCCTTTAAAGGTTACTTTAACAGATTCTGGTATTGGCATGCTTGATTCACCAGTTGCAAGAGCTAATGCTACTGTTCCAGAATCTGCACCAAATGCTACCCCTTTTGACATCCTAGTATGTGAGTCTCCTCCAATAATTATTGCCCAGTCATCAATAGTAATATCGTTTAAAACTTTGTGAATAACATCGGTCATTGGTTTATACTGGTCTTTTGGGTCACGAGCAGTTATCAAACCAAAATTATTCATGAAACTCATTAACCTTGGAATATTATCTTTAGATTTTTGATCCCAAACAGAAGCAGTATGGCATCCAGATTGATAAGCTCCATCAATTGATGGAGAGATTGTAGTGGCAGCCATCATCTCTAACTCTTGAGAAGTCATTAATCCTGTAGTGTCTTGTGATCCTACAATGTTAACTTTAACTCTTACATCAGATCCAGCTTTTAGTATTTTTGTATCTACTTTATCTATAGCATTATTATTAAATATCTTCTCTACTGCAGTCAGTCCACCTTTAGAATTTAATATTTCTTTTGACTTTGCATAGATTTGGGGAGTTTTTATACCTAAGGTTTCACATGCAAAGTTTTGAAGTTTCTTTCCAAAAACAACAGCATATGACCCTCCAGCTCTCATATATTCTATCTTTTGTGGTGTGAATGATGAAGAAATATCTTTTACAGCTTTATCATTTTTATATAGTTTTTTTTCTTTAGTATTAATAGTAAAAATATCTCCTGTTTTTATAGAGTAAGATTCTATTAATTGTGGATCACCTTTACTGTCAAGTAATACATTTCCTTTACTATCTTTTTTCTTCTTCCAGTTTTTAAGGTCTAGTCCAATACCTCCAGTAACATCCACAGTAGTTAAAAAAATAGGGGAAATACCATTTGTTCCGGCAACTATAGGAGCAATATTAATAAATGGTACATAAGGACTTGATTTTTTTCCAATCCACAAAGCAACATTGTTTACTCCGGACATTCTAGATGACCCAACACCCATAGTACCTTTTTCAGCTACTAGCATAATTCTTTTATTTGGATGTTTTAATTGTAAATCCTTAAGCTCCTTTTGTTTTTTTTTGTTGTGTTCAAATAAACATTGCCCATGCATTTCTCTATCTGCTCTTGAGTGGGCATCAGCTCCTGGAGAAAGGAAATCAGTTGAAATATCTCCAATTCCAGCTATGAAAGCGACTACTTCAATTTTATCTTGGATTTTGGGAAGCTTAGTAAAGAACTCTGCTTTAGAATAACTTTTAATAATTTCTTTTGCTATTAAATTGCCTTCATTATACGCTTTTGATAGTCTATTAGTATCTTCATCATAAAGAAATACTTGACTTTTGAGAATTTTAGATGCTTTTTTAGCAATTTTTAAATTTTTTGAAAGACTCAAATCAATTAACACTTTGATTGAAGAGCCACCTTTCATATGAGATAGTAGTTCAAACGCATAGTCGCATTTAATCTCTTCTAAATTGATTTTATCAAGTATTATATCTTTTAAAAATTCGCTTTTAACTTTAGCGGCACTTGTTGTTCCAGGTAAGACGTTATAGATAAAAAAGTTTAAACATTCTTCTTTGCAACTGCTATTTTCATTTTGAATTTCTTTTATTATATCTTTTAATAGACTAGCGTTACTAATTGGTTTTGGATTTAAACCTATTTTTTTTCTTTCAGTATTTTCTTTGATATAATTTTGATACATAAATTAAATGTAATAAATATAAAACAAATAAATAGTTAGGCCAGATTTTAAACTAATGAAAAATAATTATATATTATTTTTCAGCTTCTACTTTAAAAGGAACTATTGTTTTAACAGATCTATTTAATCTTATTTCTGCTTCATAATTTCCTAGCTCTTTGATCGAAGCAATTTTAACAAACTTAGGATTAACAGTTTGTCCTAATTTTGATAAGGCGTCAACAAATTGACTTACTGTAATGGAACCAAATAATTTATTTCCTCCATCTATAACTTTTGCATGTAAAACTACTTCTAAAGATGTAAGATTTGAAACCATTTTTTCTGCTTCAGCAATTTCTTCTTTTTCCTTTTCTTGTCTTTGCTTAAGAGTTTCATTTAGTATTTTAATAGCAGATTTAGTTGCAAGTACAGCAAGACCTTTTGGGATTAAAAAATTTCTACCAAACCCATTTTTTACTTTAACTATTTCATTTTTAAAGCCTAATTTTTCAACATCTTCTTTTAATATTACATCCATTTTTTAAATTTTAAAAAATTATTTAAGATTGTCTCCTACATAAGGTAATAGAGCGATTTGTCTTGCTCTTTTTACTGCTACTGCAAGTCTTCTTTGAAACTTAAGAGAATTTCCAGTTATTCTTCTAGGTAATATTTTCCCTTGCTCATTTAAAAACCTTAACAAAAAGTCAGGATCCTTGTAATCAATATATTTGATTTTCATTTTTTTGAATCTACAGTATTTATTTTGGTGTTTTATTTCAATATCAACTGGAGATAAATATGTTACATCATTTTTTGGCATCTTAAATTTTTTATTTATTATTTTTAATTTTTTGTTTTCTGATTTCAGCGTATTCAAGAGCAAAATTTTCTAGTTTTATAGTTTGCCACCGAATTATCCTTTCATCCCTTTTAAACTCAATTTCTAAATCGGAAATTAGTTTGCCCTCAGATTTAAATTCTAAAAGGTAATAAAATCCTGTTTTTTTATTTTGAATATTGTACTTAAGTTTTTTAAGACCCCAGTTTTCTTCGTGAGTTATTTGTCCTTTACTTTCTTTTATAAAATCGGTAATTTTTTTTACTGTTTCCTTTACCTGGATTTCAGATAAAACGGGATTTAGTATGAAAACAGTTTCATAAGTATTCATTTATATTTATTTAAATTAATATTAATTTTGGGCAGCAAATTTAGCAAAAACATTTTAATTATCTGAAATAGAATTCTTTTTTTAATTTAATTATTTTTTTGTTTATTTAATATGTAATTAATGTTAGATTTGCACTATCTATTTTATTTGTTATATTCATGAGTAAATATGTAGTTTCGGCAAGGAAGTATAGACCAACTAATTTCGATTCAGTTGTTGGTCAAAAAGTTATAACTGAGACACTAAAAAATGCTATATTAACAAAAAATCTAGCTCAATCTTTTTTGTTTTGTGGTCCAAGAGGTGTTGGGAAAACTACTTGTGCAAGAATTTTGGCAAAGCAAATAAATGAGTTTAACAATGAAGATAATATTGATAATTTTTCATTTAATATTTTTGAATTAGATGCGGCATCTAATAACTCTGTTGATGATATAAGAAGTTTAACAGACCAGGTTAGAGTTCCTCCTCAAATTGGAAAATATAAAGTTTATATCATAGATGAGGTTCATATGCTTTCTCAATCTGCGTTTAATGCTTTTCTAAAGACTTTAGAAGAGCCACCTAAACATGCTATATTCGTCTTAGCTACTACTGAAAAAAACAAAATAATTCCAACAATTTTATCACGATGTCAAATTTTTGATTTCAAGAGAGTAAGTGTTAAGGATATTTCAGACTATTTGGATTTTGTTGCTAAAAGTGAAAATATAGATTCAGAAACATCTGCGATAAATGTTATTGCTCAAAAATCAGACGGTTCTATGCGAGATGCTTTGTCGTTATTTGATAGATTAATTGATTTTCAAAACAAAACACTTTCTTTTCAAGATGTAATAAAGAAATTAAATATATTAGATTATGAGTACTATTTTAAGTTAGTTTCAGAAATAAATAACAATGATTTTAAGAATGTTTTGTTAACTTTTAATGAAATAGTAAACAATGGTTTTGATCCACAAGATATCATTATCGGTTTGTCAAAACATTTAAGACAATTATTGTTATCAAAAGATCCAAGTACTCTTAGTTTAATTGATGAAGTTGAAGATGTTCAAAATAGATATCATCAACAATCAAAAGAATGTGAAGAAGGTTTTTTGCTCAGTTCCTTACAATTATGTAGTACTTGTGATCTTCAGTATAAGAATGCAACAAATAAACATTTTTTAGTCGAATTATGTTTAATTCAAATTTCATCAATAAACAATGAAGAGTTTAAAAAAAAATCAGATTTTGTTAAGTTAGAAAAGAAGTCTAAAAATCTTAAACAGAATTATAATTCAGAATTACATAAACAATCTAAAAATTCAGAAAAAAGTTCAATAAAAGATAAAAATTTTGAGCAAAAATCTAGTATAAAAAAGTTAACTTTAGCTGAGGAATCTCGCTCTATTATAGAT
>PBQB01000094.1 GCA_002724895.1 Flavobacteriales bacterium | reverse complement strand
TGTAATATCATCAGTCGGACCGGTACACGAAGAAGTTGTTCCATTTGCATCTAAAGTCCACCCTACATTTGTCCAAGATCCTAAACCAGAATCAAAATTTTCTAAATATGGTGCTTGAGTACATGTAAATAAACAAGAACCATCATTTATGTTAGCTAAAGAATCATAATTTGTAGCAACTGGGTTCGTACAACCTCTGTTAATTGTAATTTGATAGTGAGTATAAGTTATAGGCTGACCTATTAATACCAATGGGCTTGACCATTGAAAAGCAGCATCATTATTATATTCATTGGATTCAGATTGACTATAGTTGATATCAACATATGCTCCAATATAATAAACCCCATCAGGAATATTGTTATAAGAGGAATCAGAAAGATCAAAAGTTGCAGTTTCATTTGAGATACCACCAGGCATCAAATTGAGTGTTGTAAAACCACAAGATGGAGGACAATTAGGAGAAGGAATAAATCCACCATCTATTTGATCAGTACCTAATAAATAATCATATGTTTGATTATTTGAAAAAATAGTGTTAGCAGATAAATAATAACCTAATGTATGTGGTGAAGCTGAAGCACTTCCAATATTTGTAACCACAACATTAAAATCAATCACTGTGCCATTTACACTAACTGGAGCAGTTGTAGAACAAGGTATTAAAAGACAAGATGAATAATACTCATTTGTAATCTCAAGATCTGGGTAAGTACAAGAACCATCATTAATGTTTGCACTAACATTATAATTACTCGCTAAAGAATCTGTACAACCTCTATTAATTGTAATTTGATAGTACTGATAAGAAGGTGACTGCCCTATAATAACCATTCCATTTGCCCATTCAAAAGCAGCATCATTATTATTTTCATCTATTTCATTTTCAGTATTATTCATGTCAGTATATGCTCCTATATAGTATGTACCACTAGGGATAGAATCAAAAATACTTGAAGATAAATCAAATGTTGCCGTCTCAGTAGAAGATGCACCTGCTGACAAACTACTAACATAATCTGTTCCTAACAAATGGTCATATGTTTGGTTATTTGAAAAAATAGTATTATCAGAAAGATAATATCCTAAAACTGTTGATGAAGATGGTCCATAAGCACTATTGCTGTTAGTTACTTCTACATTAAAACTTATTGTAGTTCCGGAAACAGTAACTGGAGGTGTAGGGCAAGGTAAAGGCATACATAATGTTACAAAATGACTTTCATTTGATATATATAAATCTGCTGGAAAAGAACAGCTTCCATCATCAATAGTAGCCGAAGCATTATAATTATATGCTAATGGGTCCGAACAGCCTTCTACTCCAGTAAACATCACTTGAGAATTCATGTAATAAATATTTGCTTCATCTGTTTCCCATACATCATTATTAGCATCAATCTTATAGATGATATAATGATTACCAGCAGGAGCATCGTTTAAATCTATGTTTTTATTAAATAAATCAGTAATACCATTTCCAGGAAGACCATTTCCATCAGACTTTTGTCCCAAGTAGTAGTCATTACCATCTAAGGTTGTATTAGTAGAAGCCCAATATTTTACTATATATGGATTACATCGAGCATCACTACTTTCAAATACTCCATTACCAAAATCATTTTCTACTCTGTGTGTAAAAACTCCAGAAGAAAAACTTGAAGCACCATGAGCAATTAGATTTGTTCCTGGCTCTATTGCTCTAACCACTCCATTTTGAAGATTATATGTTTGACCATTAGTAGCAGCTTGAGACATAGGTATGGTATACCATCCTTCCACGTCTGACCATCCCCAGTTCATATGAAACGTCTCTGAAGAACCAATAATTTCATAACCATCACATACCCACGCATGCCCACAAGTGCTTGTCCCACAAGTTCTTCTTCCTCTATATACTAAAGGTCTTCCTAAATCAAGCTCTCCTTGAATCATTGTCTCAAATGCATCTTGTCCACCTCCAAATAAACCGGTATAATTAGAATAATCATCAAACCAAGCATCATTATCATAGCCAAAATGGTCTTCTAAAATATTATCAACATCTGAAGTCTGACTTCCAGAATTTCCAGGGGAATAATTCATATTCAATGCAACTCCTAATTCAAATAATAATTGCGCCACATCATCTCCATTAGTACATATTTGACCAGCTTCAGCATTAGTAGAGGTTCCTTGTGACATATTATCCCAATCAAATGAAGAATTAGTATGATCTACTGTTAAAGTACCATAGCTGGGAGTAGTTAATACACCATTATTATCAAAATCAGCAGGTTCAGTATATGAAGAAGACCCTTCACCACGGTAAGGATGTTGATAATAATTCATAATCTGACCAGCAGCAGTAGCAACACAACCAACGGGAACACCTGCTGCGGTATTAGCAACTACAACACTATTTTCACAATTTCTAGATTGTGACCAATCAGTACTTAATAATGGACCTACAGTTATTGTAGCTACATTATAATTAGTTGTTGGATTCGTGAAAAAATCCCAATCATTAATTTTTCTTTCTGTTTGTTCAAATGAGATAATAGAATCAATAAAGAATTTTTCATGCCAATATACCCAAACTGCAAGTCCAGGGTTGTCTGAATTAAAAATATAATCAGAATTTGGAACATATGCTCTAACAGGTGCCATTCTATCATCAGCAGAGATGATAATGTGTCCACTTGCTGAAATATCAAATACATAGAACATGGCAGTGTTTGTATTTGTAACATACTCAGTATGTACAAGTGTAATTGTAGTTGGTTCACCTTTTAGTGATAGATACTTGATAGCAGCAGATTCAGCAGTACTTACACTAACAAAATCTGCTTTAATATTTGTTGTAAACAACAATAAAAAAAGAAAAAATATATTTTTTTTCATAACTATGATAATTTATTAAGAAGGAATAAATATAAACTATTTTTAGAAAGAGTGTTATTTTTTTCTAATTAAAAATAAACCGAAAAAGGTAATTAAACCATTTATAATTAAAAGTTCAAAACCAAATGGAATGAATAGTTGTAATACATAGCAAATTATTGGAGAAGAAATAGCTATAAAGGGAGCTAATTTATCTTTAATTTTATACTTTGTAAACAAACCAAAGGAAAACATTCCTAGTAATGGCCCATAAGTATATCCTGCTACAGTAAATAATGATTTAATTACACTGTCATCATTAATTAAATTAAAAATCATTATAACTATAAATAAGACAAAAGACATTAATAGATGAACATATTTTCTAGTTTTAATTTGTTTATTTGGATCTTGTTTGTGAAATTCAATTATATCAACACAAAATGACGTAGTTAAAGAAGTAAGAGCAGAATCTGCACTTGAATATGCAGCAGCAATTATGCCTATAATAAAAAGAATTCCAACAAAAACAGGTAGTCCAGTATTAAGAGTAATATTAGGAAATAACATATCTGGATTATTTGGAACTGTAAAGCCAAATTGATTAGAATAAATAAATAACAAAGCTCCAAGTGATAAAAATAATAAGTCTACAATAATCAAAATTGTACTAAAAGTAAACATGTTTTTTTGAGCATCTTTTAAGTTTCTACAACTTAAATTTTTTTGCATCTGATCCTGATCTAAACCAGTCATTACAATTGCCATAAATACACCTGAAAAAAATTGTTTAAAAAAGTATTTTTTATCTTTCCAGTCCTCAAAAAAGAAAGCTTGTGAATAATCTGATGCTTTAATCGTATTTATTAGAGATATGAAATTTAAATCTAATTTTTTCATTAGAACAAAACCAATAATAAATACAGTTGATAACATAAATGTAGTTTGTAAAGCATCAGTCCAAATTATTGTTTTGATACCACTTCTATAAGTATATACCCAAATTAATGATATAGTTATTAATACTGTTGTAAAAAAAGGCACGTTCCAAGCATCAAAAACTGAAAACTGTAAAACAGTTGCTATTAAATATAATCTGAAAGATGCTCCAATTGTTCTAGACAATAAAAAAAATGAGGATCCAGTTTTATAACTATTATATCCAAATCGATCTCCTAAATATGTATATATTGAAGTTAATTCTAATTTATAATATAATGGCAGTAATATTCTTGATATCACTAAATAACCAACAAAAAAACCAAATACCATTTGCAAATAAGAAAATTGACTTGAAGCAACCCATCCAGGAACAGAAATAAAAGTAATGCCAGACAATGTAGTTCCAATCATTCCATAGGCAATTACAAACCAGGGTGAGTTTCTGTTTCCAAGAAAAAAAGTATCGTTACTATCATTTTTACCAGTAATATATGATATGTAAAACAATAGCGTAAAATAAAAAGCAATACAAATAATTATTATTGTTGGAGTCATGAAATTATTTTTAATAAGTAACAAAACTAAATAATTATTTTATAAAAAATATATCACATCATTTCATTAAATTTGCATTAATGAAAATTCCATCCCAACTAATAGAAGATGCTGTAAATCACTTATCAAGCCTTCCAGGTATTGGAAAAAGAACGGCATTAAGATTAGTTTTACATATGCTCAAACGAAAAAAAGAAAATGTAATTAATTTTGGAAATTCATTCATAAATCTTATAAGTAATATTAACTATTGTTCTGAATGCTTCAATATAAGTGAAGCAAATATTTGCTCTGTATGTGCAGATCAAAAACGAGATACTTCTACAATATGTGTCGTTGAAGATATTCGAGTAATGTTAGCAATAGAAAACACATTACAATATAAAGGAGTTTATCATATTTTAGGTGGACTAATTTCTCCAATTAATGGTATTGGCCCAGATAAACTAAAAATAAGTGAATTGATAAATCGAATTGAAAAAAACAATGTGAAAGAAATTATCCTTTCCCTTAGCACAACTATGGAAGGTGATACCACAAACTATTACCTTTTTAAAAAAGTTGAAAAATACAATATTAAAATATCTTCAATAGCTAGAGGAATTTCAATTGGTGATGAATTAGAATATACTGATCAAATTACTTTAGCTGCAGCAATTTCTAGTAGAACACCATATGAAAACTCTGTTTCAACATATAAAGATTAATATACTTTTCTTAATTTTGCAAAAAAAAATATATGGGTAAGATAGAATTAATACTTCCAAAAATGGGAGAAAGCGTATCAGAAGCAACTATTATTGCATGGACAAAAGAAGTAGGCGATACAGTTGAAATGGATGAAACAATTATTGAAGTTGCCACTGATAAGGTTGACTCAGAAGTACCTTCTACTCATGATGGTAAACTTGTAGAAAAATTGTTTGACACCGATGATGTAATTGAAGTAGGAAAACCTTTTGCAATTTTAGAAGTTGATGGTGAAGAAGATGATGTAGTTGAAAAGCAAATAGTCAAAGATTTGGAAGAACCAATTTCAAATTTGTCCACAAATAGTGAAGAAAAAAATATAAAATCAGAAATCTCAAATGATATATCAACTAAAACTGATCAGTCTACAGATAATAGATTTTATTCTCCCCTAGTCAAAAACATTGCAAAAAAAGAAGGAATTAATTCAGCTGAACTAGCCCAAATTCATGGTACTGGAAAAGATAGTAGAGTTACAAAATCTGACATACTTGATTACATTAATACCAGAGAAAAAAATATTCAAATTTCTCATCAAACCACAAAAGAAACAAAAGTTTCAAGTAAAGAAATTAAAATCGAACAAGATCAGTCAATTGATGTAAAACAAACAAATCAATTTATTGAAAATAAAGATGTCGAAATAGTTGAAATGGATAGAATGAGAAAACTAATTTCTGCTCATATGACAATGTCTAAAAAAACATCTGCACATATTACATCATTTGTTGAAGCTGACATGACAAATATTGTTAACTGGAGAAATAGTGTGAAAGAAGATTTTAAGATAAGAGAAAAACAAAATATAACATTTACTCCAATCATTATAGAAGCTATGGCTAAGGCGATTAAAGATTTTCCAATGATTAATGTATCTGTAGATGGAAACAATATAGTTAAACATAAGAATTATAACATTGGAATGGCAACCGCTCTTCCAGATGGAAATTTAATTGTTCCTGTTATAAAAGAATGTCAAAATAAAAATTTAATTGGTATTACTAAAAATGTAAATGACCTTGCATCTAGAGCAAGAAATAGTAAACTAAACCCAGATGATATACAAGGTGGCACAATTACAATGACTAATGTTGGAACATTTGGCAATTTAATGGGTACACCTATTATTAATCAACCACAAGTTGCAATTCTAGCATGCGGTGTTATAAAAAAGAAACCTGTCGTATTAGAAACTAAGCAGGGAGATGTTATTGCAATTAGACATATGATGTATCTTTCATTAACTTACGATCATAGAGTTGTTGACGGATCATTAGGAGGTCAATTTGTAAAAAAAGTAGCTGATTATCTTGAAAATTTTGACACTTCATTATCTATTTAATATTTTGGAATAAATATGAATATTAAATTAGAAAGACCATTAGCTTTCTTTGACTTAGAAACTACAGGTTTAGATATTTCTAGTGACAGAATTATAGAAATTTCCATTTTAAAATTATTTCCAAACGGAAACAAAATAAGCAAAAACTGGCTTATTAACCCTGAAATAACAATTCCAAAGGAATCAACTCTTATTCATGGGATAACTAATGAACAAGTTAAAAATAGTCCTAAATTCAAAGATATATCTATTGAAGTAAAAAATATGTTAGTTGATGCCGATTTAGCTGGATATAATTCAAATAAATTTGATATACCTTTACTAATGGAAGAGTTTATTAGATGTAAAGTTGACTTTAATTTAAAAGAAAAGAAAAAAATAGATATTCAAAATATATTTCATAAAATGGAAAAAAGAGATCTAACAACTGCTTATAACTTTTACTGTAGTAAAAAGTTAACTAATGCTCACAGTGCTGAATCAGATACTAAAGCGACTTATGAAATATTAATATCACAAATAGATAAATACAAAAATTTAGAAAACAATGTAAATTTCCTTGATAATTTCTCAAATATTGGAGAAAAGTTTATTGACGCAGCTGGCTTTGTTAGAATGAATGATAACAATGAAGAAATATTTAGTTTTGGGAAATATAAGAATAAATCATTAAAAGAAGTTTTTAACAAAAATCCAGGATATTTCTCATGGATTAAAAATGCAAATTTTCCAATCTACACCAAAAATATAGTAAATGATATTATCAATAAAATTAAATTAGAAAAAAAATTTAAATCAGAAAGATGAAAATTATTTGTATCGGAAGAAATTACTTACAACATATAAATGAGTTAAATAATAAAAAACCTGAAAATCCACTTTTTTTTCTTAAACCTGAAACTGCAATTCAACCAAAGGGACATCCTTTTTTTATTCCTGATTACTCTAATGATATACATTATGAAATTGAACTTGTATTAAAAATCAATAAGGTTGGAAAACATATTGAAGAACAGTTTGCTCATAAATATTTTTCAGAAATAGGAATAGGAATAGATTTTACTGCAAGAGATATCCAAGAAAAATGTAAAAAGGAAGGCTTACCATGGGAACCTGCAAAAGGTTTTGACGGTTCCGCACAAATTAGCACTAAATTTATTGATAAAAAAAACTTAAAATTAAATAGCATTAACTTTAAGTTAAAAAAAAATAATGTTACAGTCCAAGATGGTAATTCAAAGGATATGATTTTTTCTTTTAATAAAATTATTTCATTTATTTCTAAATATTACACTCTAAAAATAGGTGATTTAATATATACAGGAACGCCATCAGGAGTTGGCAAAGTAAATAAAAATGATAAACTAACTGGCTACTTAAACAATGAAGAGATATTAAGTGTAGATATAAAATAATTCTATTTAAATAATCTTATTTTGTATGATGTATTAAATTTTCCTTTAGTAATATCTTTTAATTTTCTATTAATCATTCTTTTCTTTAAAACAGATATTTTATCTATAAACAAGACACCATTTAAATGATCATACTCATGTTGTATTACTCGAGCATTAATACCAGTATATTTTTTAGACTTAAGCTTAAAATTCTCATCATAAAAATCTATGTGAATTACTGATTTTCTCTTAACGTATTCTCTGATATCAGGAATTGATAAACAACCTTCATTAAATTCCCATCTTTCCCCTTCCTCTTTTTTGATTATAGGATTAATAAAAACTTCTTTTAATGGAATATGGTTAGGAAAGTCATTATCATCTTGAAATGAACTAGTATCAATAATAAACAATCTTAAATCTTTGTTAACCTGTGGTGCAGCTAACCCTACTCCATTGGCATTATACATAGTTTCCCACATATTATGAATTAAATCTTTAGTACTTTGATCAAAAGAAACATTTTTTGTCTTAGCTCTTAAAATGGGTGATCCAAAACATGAAATAGGTAAAATCATTTATAAAATTTCTTCTATAATATTATCAATACTAAT
This sequence comes from Flavobacteriales bacterium, assembly GCA_002724895.1. Lineage (GTDB taxonomy): Bacteria > Bacteroidota > Bacteroidia > Flavobacteriales > BACL11. The sequence goes on along the minus strand of PBQB01000094.1, from coordinate 3,152 downwards.
ACCTTCTGCTTCTGCTTTATAATTCCTTACAACTCTATGACGTAAAATAGGCTTAGCAACCTTTTTAACATCTTCAATATCGGGAGCATACTTCCCATTAATTGCAGCATGACACTTGGAGGCCATAATAATATATTGCGATGCTCTTGGTCCAGCCCCCCATTCAATGTAATTGTTTATTATTTCTGGAGCCAATTTGGTGTTTGGTCTTGTTTTTGCAACTAACTTAACAGAGTACTCTAATAAGTTATCAGTAACAGGTAATCTAGTAATTAAATCTTGATACTTTATAACTTCATCAGCAGACATTATAGTATTTAGACTAATATTTGTACTAACAGTCGTTCTCTTGACAATTTCTATCTCATCATTATAATTAGGATAATCAAGAATAACATTAAACATAAATCTATCTAGTTGAGCTTCAGGCAGTGGATATGTACCTTCTTGTTCTATCGGATTTTGTGTTGCTAAAACAAAAAATGGCTTATCTAAAATATAATTTTTACCTGAATTAGTAATAGATCTTTCCTGCATTGCCTCAAGTAATGCAGATTGAGTTTTTGGTGGGGTACGGTTAATCTCATCTGCAAGAATAATATTTGAAAATAATGGTCCCTTTAAAAATTCAAATGATCTATTCTCATTTAAAATCTCAGCACCAATTATATCTGATGGCATCAAATCAGGAGTAAATTGAATTCTATTAAAAGATAAACTTAATGAATCAGAAATAGTCTTAACAAGTAATGTTTTTGCTAATCCTGGAACTCCAACTAACAGACAATGACCATTACAAAAAATACACATTAAAACCTGTTCAACAATTTCTTCCTGACCAACTATTACTTTAGAAATTTCTTTTTTAAAAATTTGATATTTCTTAACAAATTTATTTATGTCTTCAACGGTATTATTCTTCATAATTATTTTTTCCAATTATTTCTAAAATTACATTCTAAAAGATTTTCATTTAGATTTATATATGTTTTATTAATTTTATTGTTGACCCATTCTAATGTTATCTTTTCTTTTTTGTTATTAATTGTTAATTCTTTAACATAGTTGAAGTCATCTACAACATTTGCAATATGGGATTCAATTCTTTTATTTATTTTAATAATTCTAAATAAATCTTTATTGTCAGAAAAATTAATTATTACAGGTTTTGATATATCCCCCTCTTGCATATCATTAACTACTATTTTAAAATCACTAGAAATATTATCAAAATTTATTAAAGAAGACATTGAATTTGGATCAAGAATTAATCCAGAGTTGTTTTTACTCTCATCATCTGAGTATTCAATTATTGCTTGTTCAAAAGATATTTCTTTAGAAATCAATTTGTGATATAGTTCTGTAGCTCTTTTATTTGCATCTTGAATTGCTTTTGAATTAGGCTTGACTGTTTTAAGTATATGTCTAACATTAATTTGATCTCCTCTTCTTGAAATAAGTTGAATAATATGTAAGCCAAATTGAGACTCAACAATTTCAGAAACTTCTCCTTCTTTTAATTTAAAAGCAGCTCGTTCAAATTCTGGAACTAAATCTCCTCTATTTACAAATCCTAATTCACCTCCTTTTACAGCTGAACCTTGATCATCAGAATATAATGTAGCTAAAACATTGAAATTTTCACCTTTATTTACTCTATCTCTAAAACCGTTTAATTGCTTTCTTATTTCATTTTTTTGGCTATCAGAAATTACAGGTTTTATTACTATTTGAGAAACTTCAATTTGAGTAGGAACAAGAGGCTTAAGAGAATTGTCTAACGAAGCATAGAACGTTTTAGCCTCTTGAGGAGTAACTTTAACATCTTCAACAATTTTTGCTTGCATTTTTTGAGCATACAATTGTTCTTTAACTATATTCTTAATTTCAGATTCAATCTCATTTAATGACTTATTAAAGTATTCTTCTAATTTTTCAACTGAACCTAATTGATTTTCAAAATATTTAATTCTATTGTTAACTTCACTCATTACTTGATCACTAGTAACTTCCAAACTATCTAGTTTTGCTTGGTTAATCAATAATTTTTGAAATAATAAATCTTCAACAACATTACATCTAATTTCACTAGAATTTTCATTACCTTGAGTAAGGTATTGTAAGTACTGCGCCTCAATCTCTGATTTAAGTAATATTTCATCTCCAACTATAGCAACAATTTTATCAATTGATTGTCCAAAAGAAAAATGATTGAAAAATAAAAGAGCTATAATTTTAAATATTAATTTCATTTAGTAAATTTTAATTTTATTTATTGAAATTGCATTATTAAAAAGTTTATCTTCTAAATCTTTTAAATATTTAACTTTTTTTTTGTTAATTAAAACATTCTTAATTCGATCACTTACAAAAGCTAAAGGAGATTGCTTACCCTTTAAAATATAATCATCAATATTAATATAATATCTATAATAATCATCCTCAAAATAATTATTTTTTTCGTTAATTAAAAATTGTTCTTCATTTATTTGAATAGGCAATTGTTGAGCAATTGTAGTGAAATATTGCCAAACGGTATCTTGTAGGTAATATTCTTTTGCAAATTGATTACAATAATCCACTAATTCTATAAAATCATCAGAATCATTTGATTTATAAAGTCTATCTAATTGCTTAAGTTTTGGAGCAGATTTATCCACTACAATATACCTTCCTTTAAAAATACTTTTATTTAAAATAAAGGCCTCATAATTTTTTTCATAATATTCTATAATTAAATTATTATCAATAATAGAATCTAAATTTTGTAATACTAGTTGCTCCTTATAAGCATGAATTAAAAGAGATTCTCTAAAATCATTAACCTGGATATCAAATTCATCCTTAATTTTATCATTTAAATTCATTTCAGCATGAGATAACATCAGTTCTTTTCTAATCCATTTATTTATATATTCTTGAGCAAAAAAACTACTATCTTCATGCTCTTGAGGAATATTTTCTATTAACTCACTTAATAAAAGTTCTTTATTATAGCAAGTTGCTACAACCTTCTTTTCAAATTGATTAAAACATGAAGAAAACAAAAAAAATAACAAGAAAAATAAAATATTGTGCATCCTATTTAATGATAGAATACAAAACCTCTTTATTGACATTAACTGAATATTTATTTCTTAAAACATTTATCC
>PBQB01000093.1 GCA_002724895.1 Flavobacteriales bacterium | reverse complement strand
CATTCTTTGCAACTGCAGGAGGAGATAATTATGATGGTATTCAAAATGTATTTATAAAAGCCAGAGAATATTTAAAAAAATAAAAAAAGCCAGCTCAAAGCTGGCTTTTAAATAATTTTGGGATAGATTTATTAGAATCTATATCCAAGGCCGAAGTTAAACTCACCCTTTCTGTCTCCAGTAAGTGCATCTTCCTTTACAGGCATTGTGTAGCTTGGCTCAAAGTATAAGCTTTGCCATACATTGAAAGAATATCCAAGACCTAATTTCATCTTGTCACTTCCATCCTCAGTAGGCATTGTTGCAACAGCATAGATATCATCTTTTACAGTGTATCTTAAAAATACTGCATAGTCCTCATCACCATCTTTTGTGAATCCTACGGCAATTTTGTCATTTACAGTATATCCGATACCCATTTTTTGAGTTAATCGATCTGCTCCTTCAATTTCAGTGCCGTCTGCCGCTTCATCAACATAGGTTGTAACAACCATAATTTGTGCAGAAGCAAAGTAACCAAAGCATGCAATAACTGCGGTTAGTAATAATTTTTTCATTTTTAAATATATTTAAATGGTTAATATTGGGCGCAAGATACGCAACCTTATTGTTTTATGCCAATTTTTATTGATCATTTTTACACAATGATATGTTAAATTCCTAGATATGGACATAAAAAAATAATAAAACAAAAAAAAAGGCTACCCTAGAGTAGCCTTTTTTTAATTAAAATTTGATGTAATTACGGAGTAACTGTTAAAGTTAACCATGTGTAATTAGCCTCAGAGTCATCTGAACCATTATCATCAGTAGCATATTTTAATCCTAATGATGCATTGTTACTCATGCTGTATCCTAAGTCAAGAACCATAACGCTTCTTTCGTAGTCATCATTACCTTCTGTAGCATCAGTAATATTATGCATAGTAGCTCCTAATGAGATTCCACCAAGGTTGTAAGAAACACCATAGTGTAAGTCTTCCATACCACTAGCTAAGTAACCTAAATTACCATTAGCCCATCCACCTGACATATTAGTACCAGGCATCATGAACGTACCTACATTATCAGTACTATAAGCAGTTTGACCTACATTTACAGAAAGATCATCATTTACAGAGTATCCTAGAGATAAAACTCTCATTTCATTCTCAGAGTGGTCAGTATTCATAGAAAGACCTAAAGTAGCCCCCATTAATGCACCAGAAATATCAATACCCATAGCAGCATTATCAGACATTCCTGCATTATCATAAGCAGGTCCACTTTTTGTCATGTAAAGAATATTTACATTCCATCCACTGAACTCACCACCAATGTTAGCATACATGTTAGCATTAGCTTCGTCAGCTACATCATTAGTTACTCCACCTTCATTTCTTGAAGCGTAACCAATAGTAATGTCAGCTAGATCAGATAAACCTAATCCAAATGTAAATCCATCCCAAGTAGTTCTGTGAGCTCCCCACTGATTAGAAGAGATTAATGCTCCTGAACCATAGTCAAGTGCTTGACGACCAATAGTCATACTTGCCATACCAAATAAATCTGCAGAAGCATGAGCTTCATATATAGACATAGTTGGTCTGTTACCAGCATAACTAGTAGCAGGGTCTCCTAAGTTATAGTTAACATCAGAAGAAACATGAATTCCCCAGTTTGATCCTCCCCAAGTAGCACCTAAAGTAACTCTTTGGTCAGTCATCATTTGTTCTCCTGCATCATCATTTGCATTGGACATGTCTATTCTAGTTCTAGAATCTACATTCCAGTCTTGAGCAAAAGATACAGTAGTTATTAGTCCTAATGCAAGGGCTAATACATTTCGTAAATTCTTTTTCATATTATTTATTTTTTGGTTAATACGCTGCAAAGATAAACTACTTAAATAAAACGAGCCTAATAAAATTACACCTTTTTTAACATTTTAGTGTTTGTGTTTATAATAAATAATTGAAAATCAATTATTTAAGTATTATTTTTTTTTCAAAAAAAAACATAAAAAAGTAAGAAAAAAAGTTAAAAATTGTAAAAAAATAGGTTTTTTAAGCTTTTTATCATGCTATTCCTTATAGTTTATCCACTTGTATAAATCTTTAAAGGTGGCTTTTTTCCCATACATTAATATACCTACTCTATATATTTTAGAAGCAATCCACGTGAAAAAGATAAATGAAAATATTAATATGATCATTGAACATATTATTTCCCAACTATTAACACCAAATGGAATTCTAACCATCATTATAATAGGAGATGTAAACGGTATCATACTCATCCAAAATGCTAGTGGACCATCAGGGTTTTCCATAATAGGCTGGATGAGAATGAAAGATATTATAAGAGGAATAGTAATAGGAAGAATAAACTGTTGTGTGTCTGCTTCAGCATCAACGGCTGATCCTATGGAGGAAAAAAGAGCACTATACATTAAATACCCAACAATAAAATAAAATAAGAAGCTAAAAAATATTGCTTCTAAATTAAGGTATTGATTAATATTACTAATTTCAGATAAAATGACTGATGACTGTTGTGCATTTAAGTCACTATTAAAATTATTATTTAAGAAAAGAACTTCAGCAAGCGAAGAAATTATAATAGTTAATATGATCCAGAGTATAAATTGTGTTAGTCCAACCAGTGCAACTCCAAAAATTTTTCCAATCATTAATTGAAAGGGTTTAACTGAAGAAATAATTACTTCAATTACTCTATTTGTTTTTTCTTCGATTACACCTCTCATAACCATAGTTCCGTACATAAATATAAACATGTAGACTAAAACACCAGAAACAAAACCAATTCCCATAATTATTTCAGTTTTGCTATTACTACTCATTCCTTTTTCATTAATTATTTTTGTTGATAATTTAATTGTTGTTTTAGCATTTTCTAGTACTTTTAAATCAATACCAGCTTCTTTTAGTTTATGGTGTTCTAAGATCTTTGCTAATTGACTTTCAATTTCTGATTTTACATTTATACTTATTTGTTGATTTGAAGTAAGAAAAAAAGTATCATTGTTACATTCAAGCAATGCATAGAATTTACTATCAAAAAAATCAGTTTTTAAATTCTCAGCTTCTAATTTAGGTACAAAGGAAAAATTAATATATTCAGAATCTATCAATTGATTAGTAATATCAGAATTTTCATAAGAAATAGCAATAATTCTTTTTTCTTGATTTTGATTAGCTAGATATGTAGGGATAATCATAATGCTAGCAAGTAGTAAAGGGCCTAATATAGTCATTACTAAAAATGATTTTTTTCTGACCCTAACCAGATATTCTCTTTTTATAATAAGCCAAATTTTATTCATTTTTCACAGCGTTTATAAATATTTCTTCAACAGTTGGATATTTCTTGTTAAATGCGACAATTTCATTTTCTTGTAAAATATTGGATAAAATACTTTTATATTTTTCTTCTTGATGAATCGATATTAAGTACTTATTTTTTTCCTTGTTTTTGACTGTAAATGATTCGTTGTTTTTAAGATCCCCTTTCTTAACCATAATTTCATAATCATTTTTTGTATACTTTTCTTTAATATTTTGAATTGAGCCTTGAAGAATTGTTTTAGAGTTATTGATTAACGCTATGTGATTACATATTTCTTCAACAGATTCCATTCGATGAGTTGAAAATATAATAGTAGTTCCTTTTTTACTGAGTTCTAAAATTTCTTGTCTAATTATGGAAGCATTTATTGGGTCGAATCCACTAAAAGGTTCGTCAAAAATTAATAGTATAGGTTCATGTACTACTGTTACAATAAATTGAATTTTTTGAGCCATTCCTTTACTAAGCGATTCGATCTTCTTATCCCACCAATTAATAATATTTAATTTTTCAAACCAATATTTTGATTTATTAAGAGCATCAATATAGCTCATTCCTTTTAGTTGTGCGAGATATAGGACTTGTTCTCCAACTTTCATTTTTTTATAAAGCCCTCTTTCTTCTGGTAAGTATCCTATTTTAGAAATATGTTTTCTCTCTAATTTAGATCCATCAAAAATTAAAGTTCCGCTATCTGGTGCAGTTATTTGATTAATAATTCTCATTAGGGTAGTTTTACCTGCACCATTAGGACCTAACAGCCCAAAAATACTTCCTTTGGGAACAGAAATATTTACGTTATCTAAGGCTATATAATTGCCAAATTTTTTAACAATATCTTTTCCCTGAAAGATATAATTATCCATTTATCCAAACATTTCTTTAACCTTATCAAAGAATGATTTTTCATTTTTTGAAGGATTTGGTGTAAAAGTTTCAGACTTTTTGCATGTTTCGAAGAATTTAACTTCTTCTTTTGATAGATTTTGAGGTGTCCAAACATTAACATGAACTAGTAGATCTCCTTTACCATATCCGTTAACAGAAGGGATTCCTTTACTTTTTAATCTTAAAATTTTACCGCTTTGAATACCTTTATCTAGTTGAATTTTTACTTTTCCATTAATGGTGGGAATTTCAGATTTAACTCCTAGTGCTGCATCAGCAAAGCTAATATAGTGATCATAATGTAAATTATTACCATCTCTAATTAATGTAGGATGTTCTTCTTCTGAAATTAGAACAATTAGATCACCATTGACACCATCTAATGGAGCTCCATTTCCTTTGCCACTTACTTTTAATTGCATTCCATCTTCAACTCCTGCAGGTATTTTGATGCTTACAGTTTCTTCTTTATTTATCATTCCATTAGAATCGCTTCCAGCAGGTTTATTGTCAATACTTTTTCCAATTCCATTACATGCAGGGCATGTACTTGAAGTTTGCATTTGCCCTAAAATTGTGTTGCTAACTCTAGTAATTGTTCCAGTTCCGTTGCAGTTGGAGCAAGTCTTATAAGTAACACCATCTGCAATTACAAGTCTTCTTACCTTAATTTTTTTATCAACTCCTTCAGAAATTTCCTTTAGATTTAATGAAAGACGAATTCTTAAATTTGAACCTTTAATAACTCGTCTTCCACCTGAACCACCACCAAAACCACCAAAACTACCTCCTCCAAATATATCTCCAAATTGGCTAAATATATCATCCATGTTCATACCTCCTCCAAAGCCACCTGCAGATCCACTCATTCCAGCATGTCCAAATTGATCGTATCTTTGTTTTTTTTCTGGATTACTAAGCACTTCATATGCCTCTGCGGCCTCTTTAAATTTATTTTCTGCTTCTTTATCACCAGGATTTTTATCTGGATGATACTTGATAGCTAGTTTTCTATATGCTTTTTTTATGCTTTTGGCATCTGCATTTTTTCCAACTCCTAAAACTTCGTAATAATCTCTTTTTGACATAATATATTTTCTTAATTACCTATAACTACTTTTGCGTAACGCAGTATTTTACCTCCAAGTAAGTATCCTTTATCAATAACATCAATAATTTTTCCTTTTTCTTTCTTTGATTGGGCAGGAATATTTGCAGTTGCTTCATGAAAATCAGTGTCTAATGTTTTACCTATAGGATTTTCAATTTCTTCTAGGCCTTTTTTTTCAAGCTCAGATTTAAGTTGTTTATAGATTAAAACTGGGCCGTCCTCATCTGAATAATTATTTGCTTTGATAGATCTCTCAAAATTGTCTAAAATTGGAAGTAAAATGCTCATTATATCTTTATTAGCTGTACTAAACAAATCTAATTTTTCTCTTGCTGTTCTTTTTCTAAAGTTTTCAAACTCAGCAAACAGTCTAAGGTTTTTATCTTTTTCAATTGCTAATAATTCTTCAATAGTTGGAGAATCTTGTTTGTTTTTTTTAGAATTTTTTG
>PBQB01000092.1 GCA_002724895.1 Flavobacteriales bacterium | reverse complement strand
TGGTATTGAAGATGACGAGATCGGAAGTGCATCCAATGCACTGCTTGAAATTAGGAAATTGTATCCAAATGACGAAATCATTTTCGCAAATGGAGGTGATAGAAATAAGAGTAATATTCCTGAAATGGATCTAGTTGAAGGAGTCAAATTTATTTTTTCAGTCGGTGGCGATGATAAAAAAAATTCCTCATCATCCATTTTAAAAAAATGGAGGTATAGTAATGAGGACAGAATTTGGGGAACATTTAGTAATCTTTTTGAGGATCAAGGGGTAAAAGTAAAAGAACTTGTAGTTCAACCGGAAAAAAGAATGAGCTTTCAAAGACACTTCAATAGAAATGAAATCTGGTTAGTCAGTAAAGGGTCATGCGATGTGATGTATAGCAAAGATAAGCCTGAGAATAAAACTAAAATTTCTCTCAAATTACATGATTATTTTTTTGTTCAGAAAAATGAGTGGCATCAAATAATTAATCCACACAAAGAGCCTTGCCATATAATTGAAATACAATATGGCAATATATGTGATGAGGAAGATATAGAAAGACTATAATGTCAATACATTTAACATGAATCATTCAAATAATTCAAATTTATCAATGTTGTCAATTATTGGACAAATTTTTAAGTTATTGAGTCCTGAACAGAAAAAAAGATTTTATATTCTTCAAATCATGGTTATTTTAATGGCAATTACTGAAATTATTGGTGTCATCTCAATTATACCTTTCATGACATTAATAGGTGATATGAATCAACTTCAAAATAATAGCTTAATACATCAACTTTACTCTATCAGCCAAATCACATCTGAATCTACATTTGTTTTCTGGTTAGGTGTGATAGTTTTATTGATACTTTTAACTTCTTCCATATTTTCAATGTTTACAATGTGGAAGTTATCAATGTTTGGCCATGAAATTGGAGCAGAGTTATCATCTAAATTATATATTTATTATTTAGAGGAAGACTGGCTCTTCCATTCCTATAGCAGCAGTGCAAATCTTACAAAGAAAATTTCTATTGAAGCAAGTAGGGTAGCGAGCGGGATAATTGTTCCATTGATGCAAATGACTTCGAGGTTAGGATTGGCATTACTGTTAATAATTTCTATCTTTATATATAACCCAAAAATAGCCATGGTAGGCTCTACTATATTCATCATTGCATACTTTTTTTTATTTAGAATTGTAAAAGAAAAATTGAGACTCAATGGAGAATCTAGATCAAAAGTAAATGAACATAGATTTAGATTAATGAATGAGGGATTTGGAGGGATTAAAGATATATTGATACTTGGAAGAAAAAAGAACTTTATATATAATTTCAAAAAATTGAATGAGACATTATCTTATAATATGGGAACAAATACAGCTTTAGCTAATGTACCTAGATATTTTATGGAGATGATAGCTTTTGGCGCTATGATTACACTCATTCTTTATTTAATAGCTACGCACAATGCAAACCTTGGTATTGTATTACCAATTCTTTCAGTTTATGCACTTGCGACATTTAAGCTATTACCTGCTTTTCAACAAATATATGCCAGTTTTTCAGTCATTAAGGGAAACGTTGCTGCATTTGAATCAATTAGACAAGACTTATTTAATTCGCAAAAATGCCAATTAATACAGCAATCACCTCATAGTAAGAGCATGAGTTTCGAGCAGCAGTTAACTTTAAAAAACATATCGTTTAGCTATCCAAATAAATCCGAGCCCGCTCTACAAAACCTTAACTTATCGATACCAGTAAACAATAGTGTTGGATTAGTGGGTGCTTCTGGTTCAGGAAAATCAACAATAGTAAGTATTATATTAGGACTTATTTATCCACAACAAGGGAAGTGCGAGGTAGATGGTGTTCAGCTTAACAAAAATAATTGTCGATCTTGGCAAAATAATATTGGTTACGTAGATCAAAATATCTTTTTGACTGATGCATCTGTTAGCGAGAATATTGCATTTGGGATACCTAGAAAAAAAATAAATAACGAGAGAGTAGAAGAAGTGTTAAAACTTGCTCATTTAAAAACATTTATTGATAGCCTTGAAAAGGGCGTGGATACAAAAGTTGGAGAGAGGGGTATTCAATTATCTGGCGGCCAGAAGCAACGAATTGGCATAGCGAGAGCACTATACCATAAAGCAAATGTGTTATTATTTGATGAAGCTACGAGTTCATTGGACGGATTGACAGAAAAATCAGTTATGCAAGCTATCAATAATTTCAAAAAGGAAAAAACGATTATAATAGTTGCGCATCGTCTAAAAACGGTAGTAAATTGCGACACTATTTTTTTCATAGATAAAGGCAAAGTTATTGATCAAGGCACTTATGACGAGCTCTTTAATAATAATGAGAAGTTTAAAAATCTAGCTACTCACGCATAACTATGATTAAAATAGTAAGCTCTATTAAAAAAACTAAATTTAATTCTTATTAATAATGATGAAAGCAAAAGTTTTAATATTAGATGTTGATGGCATCATGACTACAGGTCAGTTCATCTATTCAAAAGAGGGTAAAGTGATGAAGATTTTTGGTCCTGACGATAGTGATGCACTGAATTTATTAAAACCATATATGGAAATTAGATTTGTAACAGCTGATGAAAGAGGTCTCCCGATAAGTAAAAAACGAATTACTGATGATATGGGTTATCAGCTAGATCTTGTGGGAACACTCCAAAGAGTCGATTGGATTAAAGAACGATTCAATCTCAAGGAGGTAATATATATGGGTGATGGTATTTTTGATCACTATGTAATGAGAGAAGTTGGTTATTCCATAGCGACTTCTAATTCTGATAATAATGCAAAAGATAGCGCAAGTTACATTACGGAGAGATGTGGAGGTGATAGGGCTGTTGCGGAGGCATGCTTGCATATATTGCAGGTTTTTTTTACCCCCTACAAACCTCAGATTTAGCCGCTAGAAATCATTCTCATCTATCCTGAACCTGCATTTTCATTGAGTTAAATATTTACTTTTTTTAAGTATTTTGAGCTATATGCATCAAGCATATTTTTTTTAGGGGCATCAAGTCCTGTATATATTTTATACTGCTCGAAAGCTTGGTAAAAAGTCATTACCATTCCTGTTACATTCGTAATATTTAATCTCTTCGATTCCATAATTATTTTTGTTTCTGTATTGCTAACAACTACATCCATAACTTTGTTGAAACTTGCAATTGATTTCATATTGATCGGTGCAACATTATTATTTTTCATTCCAACTGAAGTAGCATTAATAAGAACAGTAGCTTTAAATTCATTTCTTTTATCCCATTCAATGTAATTACATTGAAAAAAATTCGCAAGTTTTTTACATTTTCTGAAATCTCTATTAGCTATAGTAATTTGATGATTATTACTTTTTTTAAGTGCTGTGATGATGGCTCTTGATACTCCCCCTGCTCCTAAAATCAAAATATCATCCCTTGATCGAACATCAATGCTCTTTAATGCCTGTGTTGCTCCATAAATGTCTGTATTATATCCAATTAATTTATTGTTTTTATTGAGGACTGTATTAACAGCACCAGTTCTATTAGCTAATGAATCGACCTTGTCTAAATAAGGAATAATTTTTTCTTTAAATGGCATAGAAACACTACATCCTCTTACGTCTAGCGCTCGTATAGATTTAACAACTTCTTTAATATTCAGGGCTCTTATGGCTTTATACACATAATTAAGTTTATGAAATCTAAATGCACTGTTATGAACTGTTTCACCAAATTTACCTGGTGAAGATGATACGGAAATGAACAATTCAGGTGAATTTTTTATTTTCAATTTATTTCAAGTATAAACTTTATTTAATTCTGCTAATCAAAAAATCAATAATGCTCCCCTCATCAAGCATATATCTTTTTTCAAGTTCATCCGGTTTACCGCTGCCAACAAAACCATTTAATCCTTTGATATGCATGCTAGGAGTTATATTCATCAATGTCAGCGATTCAGCTATAAGGCTTCCTAGTCCACCATCTATCATGTGATCTTCGACTGTAAATAGTTTTTTACAACTTGACAACATTTTCTCTAGTGATTCTAGATTCAAAGGTTTTAATGATGGAATATCTATGACACTGATATCAATATTATAATTTTCAGAAATTTTTTCGGCTACAGAGATGCAATTATGAAGCATTGGTCCTGATGAAATTAAAACATTTTCTGATATCTTGCCATGAAGATAAGGCTCTCCCTCAATAAAATTCTGGTTAGCAGGATAAATTTCAGGCACTTCATTTCTAGCAACCCTAATATAAGTTGGTGAGCCTGAATTAATACAATGCTCAACTATGTTTTTTGTCATAATTGGAGACGATGGTTGAAAAACTTTCATTCTTGGCATTGATCTCATCACTGCAATGTCTTGAATCCCCGATTGAGTAGCCCCATCTGGACCGATTAATCCGCCATGTGTACCAACTAGAGTTACGGGCGCATTGTTATATGCAATAGAGGTTCTAATTTCTACATTTTTTCCCGTTAAAAATGCGCCAAATGAACTTAGAACTGTTTTGTATCCGGACATGCTTAACCCTGCAGCTATTCCAACAGCGTTCGCTTCTGCAATTCCAACTTCAACAGATCTTTCAGGAAATTTTTGAAAGAAATAATCTGACTTAGTAGCAACCTTTAAGTCGCAGCTAACTAATGCTATTTCTTTATCTTGTTCTCCCAAATTTGCGAGTGTTTGACCAAAAGCCTCTCTAATTGATATCATTTAATTTATCCAAACATTGTTGTCTTGCTTTTTGATAGTCACCATCGTTGAGAACTTTAGAATGCCATGAGTTATTGTTCTCCATAAAATCTACTCCCTTACCCTTAATTGTGTGCGCGTCAATTAGAGTTGGAAAACGACTGGACTTAAAATATTTAAATGCTTCAGTAAGTTCTTCAAGAGAATGGCCGTCCACACTAATGTAATCCCAACCAAAAGATTTAAGTTTACTTTCCAGTGAAATATTACCCAAAGTGTCTTGGACTGATTTTTCATTCTGAAATTTGTTGTTATCTACAATAACGCACAAGTTTTGAATTCTTTTAACCCCTGCAAAGAGAATTGCCTCCCAGATTTGCCCTTCCTGCATTTCACCATCACCTACAATACAGTAGGAGTAACTATTAGTTTTTCGCATACTTTGAGCAATAGCATATCCAATAGATATTGAGATACCCTGCCCAAGTGCTCCAGAGCCAGAATCAAGCAAATCAAGAGCAACTTTATCAGGATGTCCTTGAAGTCTAGTATCAACTTGCCTTAATGATTCAAGTTCATTTTTATCTATCCAATCAAGTACATGAAATACACTATAAAGTATTGGTACTCCATGCCCTTTTGATAAAATGAACCTATCTCTAGATTCATCATTTCTGTCAATATTCATAACCTTGAAAAATAGACATGATAATATTTCAGCCATAGATAGGCATGGCCCAACATGACCAGAACCAGCTTTGTGCAGTGAGTCAAAAGTAAGAAGTCTAAGTTGCCACGGAATAGCTTTCAGGATGTTATTAAAATCATTCTTTTTTGTATTGCTCATAAAGAATTAATATTAACCAAGAGTTTCAACATGTTTTTTTAGTAAACCAACAATAATATGAGAAATTGAGTTTTGAAAATCTTCTATGTGAAAATTATTATCATTCTTACCTATTTGACCAGGAAAATTTGATGTTCCATTAATTATGATGGGTATATCAACAATTTTTGCAGCTTGACCACCACCTCTTCCAGAGATTACACATGTCATAATTCCGTTTTTCTTAGAGTATTCAATAGCATTAATAACGTTCTTTGAATTCCCAGAGCCAGACAAACAAATCAGAATACTTGATTTGTTGATATCTCCTTGCCTGGAAAAATTTTTCATCTGCTCAGAAAAAACATTTTCAAATCCAATGTCATTTGCAATTCCTGTTAATAAACCAGACGATTCAGTTAGAGAAACAACTTTTAATCTCCTTAAATCTGTCGTTATAGATTTGTCATCTGAAACGAAAGGATGTGTCCTTAAGTCTACTACAAAACCTTCAGCAATAGATGCAGAGCCACCATTACCTAAAATATATACAATACTATCAGTATCATATGCCTCTTGGACAGCTGTATACAATGACAAAATGTTTTCTGTTGGAAATTTGGTAGCTATCTTTGATTTTTCTTGAAAATATAAAGAAATTAGTTTTTGATTGTCACACATTTACTAAGGTTAACATGTAGTACACTAAGTTTTCAACTTTTGCTTTAAGAGCTGATGTAAGCATAATTTTCCATTAAAAAAAAGCAAATCAGAGTATGGATGATGGTGTAATGGCGCAATATTAAGATAGATTAATGCTGAAATTAATTTTACTTTAAAAAGATCATAGTTATTCTTAAGCAGGAATTCTTCAAAATAAATTAAATATTTCATCAAGTTTCTTCTTTTAGAAAACATATAGTTTGCTTTCTGATTATCATAATTTACGTAATATTTTTTTTGTCTAATTTTTTCTTGGGTTAAAATTAGTGAGTGATAAATTTTTCCAAAATCATAGTACACATCCCCAAATTTAGTATTTCCTCCAAAATCCTCTCTCCAGTCAATCATTGAGAACTTATTTTTGTTACGCACTATTACATTTTCTGGTTGAGGATCGCCATGAAAATATGCAAAATCGCCATTTGACAGGTAATCCCAATTAATTTTTTTCAATATGATAAAAATAGAATCAACTTTCTCATTATTTATATATTTAATTTTATTAAGATCCTTATTTTTATGCAGGTAACTCTTGACTCTTTTATATGTTTTATCTTTATAGAATGACATACATTGCCTTGTTAGTTTATGGACAATGCTTTTATTGGTATTTTTCTTTGACCAAATATCTTTTTCACAGAAATCTAGAAAATTAGTAAAAACTTTTTTCTCGTTAGTATCAGAGAGTAACCTTCCCTCTACAAAGTTATACCAAATTAGATTGTTACCAGAGATATATGTTTCAGGTACAATATTCTTTAAGTATTTACTTCTTTCAAACCTCTTTTTTGCCTTTGAAGAATCTATGAAAAATTTGATAACCTGTTTATCTTCCTTATAAAAATATTCATCTGTTTTTAGTAAAAAATTATCCTTGAAAAACTTCTTAGCTAAAAAGTAGCTCTTATCATTACCTGTATCAATCCATTTGAATTTTTTTGTTCTGACATGTTTATTATTCCTGAGTAATTGGCTAAAGCCACCAGTTACTTGAGTTTCATTATTAACAAGATTTTTGTTTTCAGATAGCCCTTTCCAGAAATCTTTGTAATCAAAAACTCCCGCAAGACCAATAAACGCTTTATAATTATTTTCTGAATCTTTTTTATATTTATCGCTCTTGGACAAAATATATTTCTCATTTTTCTTATCATAGTAGGACGTCATAAGACCATTCATTGATTCTATAATTAAGTAGCTTTCAGGATTCTTTACAGTTGATGTTCCTATCCAGTTTTCAGATGGCAAAGGAGGCCTCTTAAATACTATGGTGTCACACGCAATAAAAATGAAAGGCTCTTGAAAATGAGATCTTGCTTTAAGAAGTGAATGCCCTGGCCCACTCCCTTTCCCATTATAGTTTTTTATCTTCACAAACGTTATATCCAAGTGCGGGTACCTAGCATTTATGAATGATATAATTTGTTCACTTCTGTACCCAACTAAAACAACAAATGACGTATCCTTCGGAAATAGTTCAATTATTCTAGATAGAGTAGATTTTTGATTTAGTGGAATTAGCGCTTTATGCAGATCTTTTGCAGCAGTCAATCTGCTACCAACACCTGCTGCTTGTAAGCAGACTTTATACTTCATTAGTAGTGTTCAGATTTAATGAATCCAGAAACTCGATTACTATCATCTTTAAGACGTATTACATCATCAAGTTGATGAGTAGACGCCTCATATGCCGTGTAACTTTCAACCGAAAATACTCTATGAATTTCATAAGGATTATTATCCCAGTAATCCCCAGGTCTCATTGCAGTGATATAATTTTCAATGTTTGGTATATCATTAAAATACTTAAGCGCATCACTCTCAGAGATGCCATTCTCAATTTTTATGTCTTTAAGGACATTCGCTTGGCCTTCAACTATGAAGTTTGTTTCAGATTTTTGCTGATGATACTGAAGACTGCATTTATTTCCCTCCAGCATATATATCTTTTTTAGAACATGATGATTCTTGAACCATGCAATCCAAATTTCATATCCCCACGGTTTAGTAACTTTTTTAGCATTTTTAATTAATTTATAATTATTGATTTCTTCTTCTGTTCTACTATCCACTCCATCTACTATTTCTATTATTGGATTCTTATTATCAATAGATTGTACAGAAAAGGAATGGCTATTATTTGAAACGACAGCGAAATCAATATTAGGCATTATATTTACTCCCTCATTTTCAGAGAGTTTTATCAAATTAACTTTTGAATTAATATATATTTCTATAGTCATCATTCCAGAGTGTAGAAAAATTGTTTTAAGAGTATTTTTCTTGAGAAATGAGAAATCACGATCATCAGGTCTAATCTGATGCATGCTATATTTAGGATTAGATGAAACTTTATTGCTCATAGAGTTTTCAATTTTATATTTTACTTATAAATGAGACAATAACATATCATATCATAACATAACAATAAGTTTCCAAAATTTCATTCGTGTGAATAAATGAAACGAATGATACTATATAATAAAGAATGATGATTTTTACAGAGGGCCTCCAATGGGAATAGAAAATGAGATTAAAGTACAAGCTCACTCTCTTTCAGTATCTGAATTTAGCAAATGGATAGTCTCAAAAATTCCTATTGAGAGATATAAACAGCCCTATGGACACATTAACTGGTTCACATATGACAAGATATATTCTGCTTTAAAAGATAAAGGTTTTGTCAATATATCAAAGTCGAGTTGTAGTCAATCCAAATACTCAGCATTTTTAGATTCAAAATTCGATAGAAAGATAAGAGCTCATTATAGTCTTTACATCGAAGCTGAAAAGATAACTTCATCAAAGAATTAAATATGAAAATAGCGTTATGTTTATTTGGTCATGCAGGAGGTATTAAGGATAAAAATGGTGCAATGAAAGGTACTGTAAATATACTAGAGTCATTTGATTGTTATAAGAAAACGATTATACAATATAATGATGTTGATATTTTCATTCATAGCTGGAGCCATGACCTTAAACAAAATATTATTGACCTATATAAACCAAAAATATCAAAAATAGAAAATCAGATAGATTTCTCAATTGTGAACATTGAGGATTATTCTTCAATCCACTCATCTGATTATTCAGGCATTTCTAACAGTAAACTCAGAGATACTGCGATTAGATCATCAAGCAGGTGGTATTCTAATAGTTATGTTTTAAAGATCATGAAATCTTATTCTCAAAAACATGGGATATCTTATGATTACGTATTTCAGGGTAGATTGGACCTGTTGCTTTATAAAAAGATTGATTTCCTCAGTTTAAATAAAGATTGTTTTTATTGTCCTATTAGAGAAAAAGAAAAAGATAAGGCAGTCGGAGATTTATTCTTTATATCCAGCCAAGAGAACGCTGAGAAATTCAGCACAATATATGAAAATAAAAATTTATATTCAATACGACCTGTGATAGCAGCCAAACAACATTTAGAAAAAAATAATATAAAAATTTGTGAATATTTAAAATTACCTAACGATTTCACTATATTGAGGTATAAGGAAGATCAAAGCTTGTTAAGAAGATTTTCTCGAGCTATCAAAAATCCGAGGTGGGCACTACAAAGACTATATGAAAAGTTACTACATAATTGAAATAGCAAATTCAAAAAATATTTTCAAAATGCTAGTTTAAATAATCAGTATACATCATAGAATTAGGCTGCAATGGTATAAATTTAATAAAATTAAAAATGAATATAGAGTTACTTAAAGAAATTGAAAAAAAGTTTTCATTAAATGAATCAAAATTCCTAGACGTTAATTGGTGGCAACTTGCTAGATATAAATTAATTCAATCTTATTGCAAATCAAATCGAGCAAATAGAGATGTAATAAAATTTTCTTTCAAACTAGTTTTTAATTTAATAAAAAGAAGCCTGCTTTTCTTTAAAATACTTATTTTTTTGAGGAGAAAAAAAGATAAAGTGCTAATTCTTAGACACGCAAGACTAAAATATGTTGATAAATGTTGGATAGATATTTACTCAAGTCATGTTTTGGAGGAGTTAAAGTCTAAAAACATTGATGTTATAGAATTGGATCCTGCTTCAAACATAAAATATGAGACAGGGGTTCTATATAAGAGAATATTACCACTCGACCTTCAATACATAGTTGCGAAAATATTGAAAACATTGATGAAGATTTACTACTGTTCTGAAAAGCTCTCTATAACGGCGCTTGCCGAGCTGTATGGTGAGTCAAACAGCGTCAAATCAGCAGATCAAGTAAAAGAAATTGTCTTTGCTTATAAATCTCACAAAATATTATATGGTTTTTTATTAAAGATAATTAGACCGAATATGATAATTTTAAGTGAGAGATTTGGTAATGAAGCTTTGATTGCCTCTGCAAAAGAATTAGCCATAAATGTCGTTGAGTTACAACACGGAACACCTATTGAAGGTAAATTAAATTATTACAATGATAATGAAGCATCTAAGTATTTACCTGATTATTTTGTAACATATGGAGGTCTCTATAAGGATGAGTCATTCTTTAATTTTGGATCATCAAGAGTCTTTCATCTTGGAAACTCACATTTAACTCGTAAATATAATAAAATTAAAAAGAGTAATTTTTCTAAAAGCAAAGATTACATTTTATTTATCAGCCAGCCTGCTATTGACGAACAACTTTTTGATTGGCTTGTAAGAAATAAAAAAACACTTCAAGAATATAAATTATGCGTTTGTTTACATCCATTTTATGATGATAAATCTGATTCCTTGTTTTGCTCACAAGATTGGATAACGGTCAAAAGGAGTAAAGAATGTGATATCTATATTGAAATGATGAAAGCTAGATATGTCATCGGTGGCTTTTCTACAGCCCTGTATGATGCAACATTTTTTGATTGCAAAATTCTTATAATACCAAGTTGTGATCATAGAATGATGACAAAATTTGTAGAACGAGGTTATGGAGAATATATTAAAGATTTTGATTTAAAAACCCGTCATAATTCAAATACAAATAAAATTAAAAAAGCATTTGATTTTTATCAGAAAGACGATTTCTACAATAATGTTTATAATAAATTAAAGCATGACTAATATTGATCCTAATAAGTCTTACTTTTTTTCTTGGATTATTTGTTTATTATTTGTGTTAACTTACGGCACTTTCCTTTATATCACCTCAGACATATTGGAATTAAGATATGTTCAATGGTCAGTGATAACACTACTGTATTCAATACCTTTATTTGTAGCATTACTGATTTTCTATAAACCAATCAAAGGAGGATGGTTTGTGTCATATGCAATGCCAAGACGCACTATTTCTTATCCTGTGATTTTTTTTCTGTTTGTTATATCAGCCATAATATTTACCCATTACCCTTGGCATGATGATAGAACTTCAACCGGAGCATCTTTTGCAGCAATTATGAGAGCTATTTGGCTTTTTGTCAGTTTTTCTGTAATTCAAGATATACTCCAAAAGAGAAATATTGTTCTCATACTTACTGTGATACTGATGTATATAGATGAATCAAGAACATATTTTTTTATAGCTTTGCTAGCGATAGTCTCATCATACAGAAATAGACTGAGTATTTTTTCAATACTAATACTTCTTGTGATTATACTTGCTGCAATAAGATCAGAAAATTATTATAATTTTTTTCAAGCTATTTATTTTGGTATCTTTGGAGAGATATATAATGCAACCAGGGTAGTAGATCAAGTTTCAAGGTTAACAGATATTCACTATTTTGAACCAGGGCATGTAGTTGGTTTGTTTACGCAACCATTAAGTTTTTTACTTCATAAGCTTGAATTGTTCGGCTTTGATAAAGCTATTTTTAGTTTAGGTGATGATGTTGCATTTCAACTAGACGAGAAAATAGCGCCACTTGGAGGCTGGTATATCATAGCAGACTTTGTTCATTTAGGGCTTTTAGGTCACTTCTTATTATTTATTTATGCAATATTAATGGTTTATATAACAAGATTTTTATTTTATGACGGGAGATTTCATTATTATATTTTTTTAATTCCTATTTTTATAAAGAGTTCGCCCTTTATTTACATGAACTTCATAATATATGTTTGGTTAGTATTCTTCGTAATGAGAAATATCATGAGACTTAGACTGCTATGAGTAGGACCGCGCTAGCAATATTTGCATATAATAGGCCTGATAATTTAACTCACGTGCTTGAATCTCTGAAGTCCTTAGAAAGAATAAATGAAGTTGATTGTATTATATTTTCAGACGGAGCACGCGAAGATTCTGATGAAGTATATGTTGAGCAAGTTAGAGATGTAATTTCATTAAATTCATCATTATTCCATAACGTGATAATTAGAAAAAAAAATTTCGGCTTGAAAAAAAATATAATTGATGGGATAGATAAGATATCAAAATTATATGAATCATTTATCGTTATCGAGGATGACATTATCTTAAGTAATAAAGGATTAGAATTTTGTCTAAAATCTCTTGAAACATATTCATCTAATTATTTGATAGGCCACATAAATCTATGGAACTATCCGATAATGAATTCTGACAGACCTTATCTTACAAATTATTTACACTGTTGGGGGTGGGCCTCATGGAGTAATCGATGGAAGCCTGACACATTTAGCATGAATAAATATAGAAATTTATCGGTCTATCAGAAAATAAAGATCTCTAAGTATTTCTCTACACTTCATTATTCTCATCTGTATGGTAATCTTGAGGGTATTAATCAAACATGGGCAATATATTGGTTAGCATCAAATATCTTAAATTCCACTAAGTGTCTATCCCCACCATATTCAATGGTAAGAAATATAGGATTTAGTTCAGGAGAAAATACTGAAAAATATAATTTTCCAGAAAAAAATATATCTCAAAAAAAAATTATTTATAAATTATCCAAGGGGTATTGGCAAAATTTGATTTCATGGCTATATATGTTAATTAAAACACCGAAGTTGTCACTTCTTAGAACAGTATATTTGGTTTTATTCAAATGAAATTTTACATTGACGGAAGATGTTTTTGTGAAAAAAAATGGGCAGGTGTTGCGCGTTATGGTATTGAGTTTGTCAAAAAACTCTGTCAACAAAATAGCAATTATTTAATTTTTATTGTCAGCAACAAAGTAGTAAAACATAAAGATAGGTTTCCTAAAAATGTAAAATTTATTGAGATTGTCTCATTGAGATTTATTCCAGGCACATTTTTTATTCTTTTCTTAGGATTTTTTATAATGAGAAAGAGTATATTTATTGGCTTATCTCACACAGTGCCCATTAGATGGAGTGGAAAAAAATATCTTTGTATACACGACTTTTGTTTTACTATATATCCGAAAAGCATGACTTTGGTGAATAAAATATTTCAAAGGTTAAGTCTGTTAATATCATTGAATACAACAAAAAATTTAATTTTTGTATCTAAATATACTATGGAATTATTTGATCTATTATATCCAAATACGTCTAAAAAATATCGACAACAAATAATATCAAACACAGTAAGCGAAGCTTTTTTATCTAAACAAGAGTCCTTTGATAAAAAAGTGAATAGAGCTTTTGATTATACCTCAGAGTATATATTGTATGTTGGCTCTTTAGAGCCCAGGAAGAACCTTAATGCATTGATTGAGTCATTCAACAAGATAATTGATAATCATGATATTCAATTAATTTTGGTTGGTTCAAAAAGATGGAGGATTTCTTCTATGTACAAAAGGCTCAATGAACTTAATATAACTGACAGAGTACACATTATATCTGATGTATGTGATCAGGAGCTGAGGTTACTATATTCGAACTGCTCTTTATTTGTATACCCAAGTTGGTACGAAGGTTTTGGAATTCCACCATTTGAAGCTTATGCATGTAATGCCAAGGCGGTGTGTTCTATTCATTCGGAGATGAAGTTTTATGCTGATAAACTGGGAAATATATGGAGCTATAATCCTAACAAAGATGACCTAACTGAAATTATCAAACATGCATTAAAATCGCATAAGTCCTCAACAAAATTGAACCTACTACCAAAGATGGAATTGCCAAACTTTGAAAATGAATAAAGTCATCGCCAACTTCTTTTTTCTGAAATCATTAAACGGAATGTTTTATTATGGCCTCGAGACTCTTTCGTCTTTGAATTTAAAATCAGCTATTATTGTATTGCATTATCGTTTTAGAAATCAAAAAGTTGAAACTTTAAGTCAGTATCCAGTAATTTATGTAGGATTATTTGGATTTATTTTTATATATTTAAAAATATTATTCTCTAAGCTGTATGTCTATACACCTACTAGCCATTGCTTACCTCTTGTTACTAGACAAGTTATTACCGTTCATGATTCTTATCCTTTTTATTCTTGTCATTTAAGATGGAAGTTTCATTTATTAAAATATCTATCATTTTTTAGTTGGCCATATATTTGTTATGTAAATAACTCTAATGCTAAGCCTTTTTCAGAGTTGTTATTCAATAAAGGCACACTATATCTACCCAATAGAATATCATTAATTGAACAACCCGTTATTCAAACGCCCTACAAATTTACTATTGCTTTGTTTGGAACTGATTCTTGTAAGAAAAATTATGAGTTATTTTTCAAAAATGCAATAAATCATAAAGATATTAACTTTTCGTTTTCTATTTATGGTACCAGTAATAAATACATTGAGGACATAATTTCATCATTTCCATCACTAGAAATAAAATTAATTAATTCAAGTCATGTTTCGCTATCAGATTTCATTGCTAATATCTCATGCGCCGCATCAGTTGCTTCGGGAGAGGGATTTTGTCGACCTATAGCCCAATGTGTTTGTATGGGAAAAAAAGTATTCTTACTAAATGACGATGTGTTTTATGAGTTTTATTCTCAATCAGCAACTTTTTCAGATTCAATATCAGATTTAATAAAAAAAATTAATGATTTTTCAAAACGCCCAACCGAATCTTTTTATTGTCCATCTAACTTTTCGTATGTATATAAAAGTATCAATGATAATTTTTACAAATCAACAAGTAACTTAATTGAGATATTATCTAAGCGATGATAATTTGTATTTAAAAAAATGAGGAATTTAAATAAAAAAAACCCAAGGGTTGCTGTTTTGCTTGCTGCTTGGAATGGAATGCAGTGGATTGAGCAACAAGTTGAATCAATTTTAAAACAGAAGGGAGTACAAGCAGATATCTATATAAACGTAGATATTTCTGATGATGGTACATATCAGTGGTCCTG
>PBQB01000091.1 GCA_002724895.1 Flavobacteriales bacterium | reverse complement strand
TTTAAAACTTGGTTCAAGCCAATTAAAGCAGTCAAACTAGAAAACATGGTTCTCACTATTCAAGTACCTAGTCAATTTTTCTATGAATGGATAGAAAACAATTATATAACACTTATTAAAAAAACATTAAAAAGAGAGTTAGGCAGAGACGCTAAACTTGAATACAATATTTTACTTGAAACTTCATCTGGGAAAAAACCATATGTAACTAAAATACCAAGTAATGAACAGGATAAAATCAAAAACAATCCTGTAAATTTCCCGATAAATATGAATGAGAACTCTACCATAAGAAATCCATTTATTATTCCTGGTTTACAAAAAATAAATATTAACCCTCAATTAAATGAATCTTACACATTTGAATCCTTTGTTGAGGGAGAATGCAATAGGTTAGCAAGATCAGCTGGTTTTGCAGTATCACAAAATCCTGGAGGAACTTCATTTAATCCGTTATTTATCTATGGTGGTGGTGGGTTAGGAAAGACTCACTTGGCAAATGCTATTGGAATTGAAGTAAAGAATAACTTTTCAGATAAAACTGTACTGTATGTGTCTGCCGATAAATTTCAAACTCAATTTGTTGATGCAATAATGGACAATAAAAAAAATGACTTTGTTCATTTTTATCAATCTATTGACGTATTAATAATTGACGATGTACAGTTTTTATGTGGTAAAGAAAAAACACAAGATGTATTTTTTCATATTTTCAATCATCTTCATCAAAATAAAAAACAAGTAATATTAACATCTGACAAAGCCCCAGTGGATATAATTGGAATGGAACAAAGATTGTTATCTAGGTTTAAATGGGGGCTTTCTGCGGATTTACAATCACCAGATCTTGAAACAAGATTAGCAATCTTAAAGAAAAAAATAAAAAATGACGGTATAGATATTCCTTATGAAGTTATAGAATACATTGGCTATTCTATTACTACTAATGTTAGAGAGTTAGAAGGAGCTCTCATTTCTCTTTTAGCACAATCTTCTCTTAATAAAAAAGAAATTACAATTGATCTAGCAAAAAATATGCTAGATAAATTTGTTAAAAATACTGTTCGAGAAGTTTCTATAGATTATATTCAAAAAGTTGTATGTGACTATTTTGATATTCCAATTGAAACCATGAAATCAAAAACAAGAAAACGAGAAATTGTTCAATGTCGTCAACTTGCTATGTTCTTCTCAAAACAAATGACTAAAAACTCTTTAGCAATGATTGGAAAACACTGTGGAAATAAAGATCATGCTACAGTTTTACATGCTTGTAAAACCGTAAATAACTTAGCTGACACAGATAAAAGATTCAAAGGATATATTTCAGATATTGAAAAAAAATTGAGCATCTAAATAAATTATGAGAATTTTAATGGTTTGTTTAGGTAATATTTGTAGATCACCTTTAGCCGAGGGAATTCTTAAAAATAAAGCAAAACATCTAAACATTAAAATTGATTCTGCAGGTACTGCCTCTTATCATATTGGAAATCCTCCTGATTATAGATCAATAAAAATAGCTGAAAAATATCGAATAGACATAAGTAACCAATCCGCAAGAAAAATTACAAAAGAAGACTTTGAAATATTCGATGTTATATACGCAATGGATTTAAACAATTATAACGATATAATTAAAATGACCAACAATCCAATACATAAAGAAAAAGTTAAAGTTATTTTAAACGAAATTTATCCAGAAATGAACCATCCTGTTCCAGACCCCTATTATGGTGGAGAAAATGGTTTTCAAGATGTTTACAATTTACTAGATAAGGCATGTAATAAAATTATTGAAAAAATTGAAAAAAGGTAACCTATTTTTAATTCCATCTGTTCTTATACAGAATACTGAAGCATCAACATTAACTAAAAATACATTAAAACACATTAAAAATATTAATATTTTCATTGTTGAAAATATTAAGAATTCAAGAAGATTTATCAAAAAATTATATAAAGAAAAAAATCTTGAAAAAACTATATTTTATGACTACGGAAAACATAATAAACTTAATTTAAACAAATACTTTCTACAAAACATCTTAAATGGTGAAGACATAGGCCTTCTTTCAGATGCTGGAACCCCATGTATTGCTGATCCTGGGTCAAAAATTGTTGAAATTGCGCATGAAAATAATATTAATGTAATACCAATTGTTGGGCCTTCTTCAATTATTCTTGCACTAATGGCTTCAGGAATGAATGGACAAAATTTTGCTTTTAATGGATACTTGCCTGTTAATTCAACTGAATTAAAAAAAGCAATTAAAAAATTTGATTATTTATCTAAAAACAAAAAACAAACACAAATATTTATTGAAACTCCTTTTAGAAATCAAAAACTATTTAGCGCATTACTACAAAATTGTAATAAAAATACAAAACTATGTATAGCATCAAATATTACAGCTACTAATGAAGAAGTTAAAACTAAAAAAATTTTTGAATGGATAAAAGAGCAAAAAATACTTAAAAAAGAACCTACAATTTTTATTATTGAATCAAAATAGCAATAATTCATAAAAAAAAAATCAAATGTATATTTATATATTTGTCGTGTGCAATTAATAAATACTATTTTTAAAAAAATACCAAAACCTTTTAAGAACAAATATATTATAACCATAATATTATTTGTTATATGGATTTTGTTTTTAGATGACTATAACTTAGTTAATCAATATAAAATCAAAAAAAAGATTGAAACTCTTAAATTACAAAAATCATTTTATGAATCTGAAATAAAAAAAGATAGTACTGAGCTTTATAATCTAAAAAACAATCCAGAAGCACAAGAAAAGTTTGCACGAGAAAAATTTTTAATGAAAAAAGATAATGAAGATATATTTATTATAAAAGATAAAAATGAGTAGTATAAAATTCAACTATACATCTAAAAAAGATTGGGAGAAATTGATTTTTAATAATAAAATTAATAAAAAATCTCTTTTTTCAGATTTTGAAAAGATCAAAATTAGCCCAATATATCATTCAGATGACATGCATAAAAATTTTGAATGTTCTTTTCCAAAAAAATGGATTAACTATCAAAATATTGTTGTAAGAGATGTCGAACAATCAAATAAAGAAGCTCATGAAGCTATTCAAAACAATGTTTCAGGACTACATTTTTCAAATCCTCATGAACTAAATCGTCTGTTATATAATATACCAATTGAAAAGATCAAACTTAATTTTTCTAACTATAAGAAATCTTTTCCAAATGAATTAAAAGAATATATTAAAAACAAAAAAATATTAGGTGGAGCTTTTCATAAATTAGAAAAAAACTATATCCCTAAATTTAAAAACACAATATTTGCTGTTGGAAAAACTGCTAAAGAACAAATATATTCTGCTTATAATCAAGCAAAAAATATAAATCATGAAATTCAATTTTACTTTGATATAGAAAATAACTATTTTCTTGAAATAGCTAAACTCAAAGCTTTTAGAATATTATGGGAGCATAAAAAGGGTAGTACCCCTTTTATTTTTGCATCAACTTCATTAAAAAATAAATGTTCAAAAAAACCATATAAAAATATTATTAGCACAACAACAGAAAGTATGTCTGCAATATTTGGAGGAGCAAATGCAATTATGGTAAACGCATATAATCAGCACTTTGAAAACACTACACAATTTTCTAGAAGAATAGCAAGAAATCAACTTACAATTTTAGAAAAAGAAAGCTATCTCAATAAAGTGGCTGATCCAACAAAAGGGTCTTATTATATTAACTATCTAATTAATGAATTACTAAAAGATTACAATATCAAGAAAAATTCAGCTTTAGAAAAAAACAAAAAAATTAGTACATGGATTAGTCCTGAAAAAATAGAAATTAAAAACACATACAATTATCAAGACCTGAAAACTACTAATCATGAAGGTTTGATAGCAGGTAAAGCTCCATATTTAAGAGGACCCTACTCAAGCATGTACGTACAAAGACCTTGGACTATAAGACAATATGCTGGGTTTTCAACTGCCGAAGATTCAAATAAATTTTACAAAAAAAATTTAGCTGCTGGACAAAAAGGATTATCAGTAGCATTTGACTTAGCTACTCACAGAGGATATGACTCAGATCATGAAAGAGTTATTGGTGATGTAGGGATGGCTGGTGTAGCTATTGACTCTGTTGAGGATATGAAAATATTATTTAATCAAATTCCATTAGATAAAATGTCAGTTTCAATGACTATGAATGGAGCGGTACTTCCCATATTGGCATTTTTTATTGTGGCAGCTGAAGAACAAGGAGTAAAAAAAGAATTACTTACCGGCACAATTCAAAATGATATATTAAAAGAGTTTATGGTTAGAAACACTTACATATATCCACCTAAAGAATCAATGAGAATAATTTCCGACATATTTAAATACACATCTTTAAATATGCCCAAATTTAATAGCATATCTATTTCTGGATACCATATGCAAGAAGCTGGTGCAACTGCA
This sequence comes from Flavobacteriales bacterium, assembly GCA_002724895.1. Taxonomy (GTDB): domain Bacteria; phylum Bacteroidota; class Bacteroidia; order Flavobacteriales; family BACL11. Next base: position 1,750 of record PBQB01000091.1, on the reverse strand, counting down.
GATATAGAACTTGCATACACTATAGCTGATGGACTCGAATATATTAGAACAGGATTAAATTCTGGTTTAAAAATTGATGATTTTGCACCAAGAATTTCTTTTTTTTGGGGTATAGGTATGAATCACTTTATGGAAATAGCTAAACTTAGGGCTGCTAGACTAATTTGGGCTCATGTTATAAAAAAGTTCAACCCAAAAAATCCCAAATCTTTATCATTACGAACACATTGTCAAACAAGTGGATGGAGCCTTACAGAACATGATCCATTTAATAATATTACTAGAACTTGTATTGAAGCGATGGCTGCAGTAATGGGAGGAACACAAAGCTTACATACAAACGCACTTGACGAAGCCATTGCTCTTCCTTCAGAATTTTCAGCCGAAATTGCTAGAGAAACACAAATTTATCTTCAACAAGAAATAGGAATTTGTAAAACAGTTGACCCTTGGGGGGGAGCATATTATTTAGAAAAACTAACATATGATCTTACTCAAAAAGCACTAAAACATTTAGAAGAAATTGAAGCTCTAGGAGGAATGGCTAAAGCTATAGAAAATGGATTGCCAAAAATAAAGATTGAGCAAGCGGCAGCAAAAAAACAAGCTAGAATAGATAGTGGTAAAGATATTATAGTTGGAGTAAACGAATATCAACCAAAACAAAAAGAAGAATTAAAAATTTTAGAAGTTAATAATGACAATGTTAGAAAATCACAGAATAAAAGACTGAAGAATATAAAAGAAAAAAGAGATTTAAAAAAAGTTAAAAAAACTTTAAATGAAATATATTTAGCAAGTAAATCAAAGAAAGGTAATTTGTTAGAATTGGCTGTTAATGCAGCACGAGCAAGGTGCACACTTGGTGAAATTTCATATGAATTAGAAAAAAGTTTTGGAAGATATAAAGCAAAAAACCATACAATATCAGGAGTTTATAAAATGGAAATAAAAAATAATAAAACCTTTAATAAAGCTATAGAGTTATCAGATTTATTTGCAAAAAGTAATGGAAGAAGACCAAGAATTATGATTGCAAAAATGGGACAAGATGGACATGACAGGGGTGCAAAAGTAATTGCAAGTTCTTTTGCAGATTTAGGATTTGATGTAGATATCGCACCATTGTTCCAAACACCAAAAGAAGTCGCCAAACAAGCTGTTGAAAATGATGTTCATATTTTAGGAATATCATCTTTAGCTGCTGGACATAAAACACTAATCCCTCAAGTCATTAAACATTTGAATAAATATAAAGATAATAATATAAAAGTTGTTGCTGGAGGAGTAATTCCAAAACAAGACTATAAGTTTTTATTTGAATCTGGTGTAATTGAGATTTTTGGGCCTGGAACTATTATAGCAGAATCTGCAATTAAAATTCTAAATAAAATACTTTAATTTATTTCATCTTATATCTTAATCCTATGTAGAATAATCTACCCATAACTGGAGCATAGATTAATGAAGCATCAAAATTATTTCCAAAAGGATTTTCATAATCAATTATAGGGTTTTCTTGCACAAAATTAAAAATATTTTCACCACCTACATAAACTTCAAAATCATTTACACTATAGGTAATCTGTGTGTTATGTACATAAAATGGATTAGTAAAAAACTCACCATCTTTTTCAAAGATATCACCTAAATAATTTAAATAGTTTGGAATAACATTTTCTCCAAATCGATTTATTGTATAATCAAACTTCCAATTATTTTTTAAATTAGAGTAAGCAAAATTTAACAA
>PBQB01000090.1 GCA_002724895.1 Flavobacteriales bacterium | reverse complement strand
TTTCATCATATGCTTTGATATATGTAACTGGGTTTGATCTAGATGATCTTCCAATAGGTTTTTGATTTACAAATTCAAGTTCTTTTAAATTCTCATCATTTATTAAAATTTTATCAAATGATTTGTTTTCTAAAAATGAATTACCCAAATACAAATCAATTGCAGGTTTAACTATACTCTTAAGAAGAGTAGATTTTCCTGATCCACTTACACCCGTTATTAAAGTTAGACCATCCGTTGGGATAGAGATGTTTATATTTTTAATGTTATTTTTTTGAATATTTTTTATAATAATTCTATTATCAGAAATTTTACTTTTTTTCTTATTGGTTATAGATAATTCTTTAGTTAAATATTTTAAAGTGAGGCTTTTTTTTGTTGATTTTACTTTTTTAGATGGTATTCCTTGAAAGACAATTTTACCACCATTTTTTCCAGCATATGGTCCAAGATCAATTAAATGGTCTGCAGATTTAATTATGTCTTCATCATGTTCAACAACAATAACTGTATTACCTATTTCTTTTAATTCCTGTAATATTTTAATCAGTTTTGAAGTGTCATTAGGATGAAGTCCTATACTTGGTTCATCAAGAATGTACATGGATCCAACTAAAGAGCTACTTATAGATTTAGCTAAATTTATTCTTTGAGATTCACCTCCTGATAATGTTCTTGACTCTCGGTTTAGTGTTAAGTATCCAAGTCCAATATCATTTAGATATATTAATCTCGATTTTATTTCATCTATAAGTCTTTTAGAAATTTGATAATCTGATTTGTTTAATTTGATATTATTTATAAAAAATAAAACATTTTTAATACTCATATTACATAATTGAGCAATATTAATATTACATATTTTAACATACAGGGCTTCTTTTCTAAGTCGAGAACCTTTACAATCAGTACACTTTGTTTTACCTCTATATTTTGAAATAAGTATTCTATTTTGAATTTTATACTTATCTTTTTCTAATTTTTGAAAAAATTGATTAATTCCTTTACACTTTTCTTTTCCATTCCACAAGAGTTCTTTTTCTTCAACACTAAGTTGATTGTAAGCTCTGTGTATAGGAAAATTGTATGTTAAGGAATTTGTTATAAATCTTTCTTTCCAAATTTTAAGTTTTGGACCATTCCAACAGCTAACTGCTCCCTCAAACAATGATAAGTTTTTGTTTTTCACTACTTTATCCTCATCAATACCAAGTACAGATCCAAAACCTTCACATGTTTTACATGCACCATAAGGGCTATTAAAAGAAAATAGATTAATATCTGGTTCCTCAAAAATAATTTGATCTAATTCAAATTTGTTTGAGAATTTGGTTAAAGTATTATTAACTTTGATATAGCATTCACCTTTACCTTTACTTATTGCTTTTTCTATTGAGTCTGAAATACTATCATTATTTATATTCTCTTCGTTATTTATAAACCTATCAATGACTAAAAAAGCAGTTTCAAAATCAATTTTTAAATCATCAGCTAAGTCTTTAATTTTAAATATTTTATTTTTAATTAATATTCTTGAAAATCCTTGTTCAAATAAATTATTAAGATTGTGATTAATGTTAAGGCTAATAAGAACTAAAACTAAATTATCTCCTCGTTTTTTTTGAATAAATTTTTTAATATCGTTAATATTATCTTTTTTTACTTCTTTACCTGAAATAGGAGAGAATGTTTTTCCTATTCTTGCAAATAAAAGTTTCAAATAATCATAAATTTCTGTACTCGTTCCTACAGTAGATCTTGGATTATTAGTGATTGTTTTTTGTTCAATAGCAACTGCAGGACAAATACCTATAATTTCATCAACTGTAGGTTTTTGAATTTTACCAAGAAATTGACGTGCATATGATGAAAGACTTTCAATATATCTTCTCTGACCTTCTGCAAATAACGTGTCAAAAGCTAATGAAGATTTTCCACTACCAGAAACTCCTGAAATTACAATAAATTTGTTTTTAGGAATTTTTAGATTTATATCTCTTAAATTATGAGTCTTTGCTCCTTTTATAAAAATATATTTGTTGATATTACTAGTAATTTTAATTATTTGTTGCAAAGCTAATTAATATGATTTGGATAAGTAATTTACTTTTATTATTTTTGCATAATAATTTACAGAAATAAAATACTGCCTATAAGAAACATTTTTACTTTAATTTAATTAATAAACTTAAAATAAAGTACTATGTTATCTACTAATTTATCAGACGAATTTTTGGTTAAAAAATATCTCAAAGGAGATGTAAATTCATTTAAGTTATTGCTTAATAAACATAAAGACAGAGTTTTCTCTTTTATTTTTTCAAAGGTTAAAGATAAAGATTTGAGTAATGATATTTTTCAGGATGCACTTATTAAAGTGATAAATTCTCTGCAAAAAGGAAAGTATAATGAAGAAGGTAAGTTTCTTCCTTGGATGATGAGAATTACTCATAATCTTATTATTGATTATTTTAGAAGACAATCAAAAATGCGAAAAGTACGTACAAATGATAATTTTGATATTTTTGATGTTCTTGCAAGTGAATCGAAAAACCAAGACGACTTAATGATTAAAGATCAAATAAATAATGATTTACATTATTTAATTTTAAAATTACCAAATGATCAACAAGAAATTGTTAAGTTGAGATATTTTGAAGAGTATTCTTTTAAAAAAATATCAAAAATTACTGGCGTAAGTATCAATACTGCTTTAGGAAGAATGCGTTATGCATTACTTAATTTAAGAAAAATGGCAGATAAATTACATATTGATTTAAAAACTTAATTAATAAACACAATATTGATTTTAAATTTCCGTTATAGTGACATGATAATACTAAATACTATATATGGATATAAACTCTACTTTAAAGAATTGGGAGAAATCTCTTGATAAACATTCTTTTTTACAAAAAAAATCAAACAAATATAAACCAAGTAAGAAGTCAATAAATAGAATTTTAGCATATGCTAATTCTGCTAGAAATATAAAAACAAAATTGCCAGAACCAATTGTGGTATTATTAAATTAAATTAGACTTCCTTTTGGGCTACTTTTTTATCTTTGTTTGATGAATAAAAGAGATAGAATAATTTTTATTACTAAGACTCTTGAAAGATTATACCCTAATCCTATCATTCCATTAGATCATAGAAATAATTATACTTTTCTTATTGCTGTTATGTTAAGTGCACAGAGTACTGATAAAAAAGTAAATGAAATAACACCCAAATTATTTGATATGGCTGATAATCCTTATAAAATGATTCTTCTTTCAGTTGAAAAAATTCAACATACTATTCGACAAATTGGTTTGGCACCTACAAAAGCAAAAAATATCAAAAAAATGTCAGAATTATTAATTTCAAATCATGATGGAATTGTACCAAGTTCTTTTGATGAACTAGAAAATTTGCCTGGTGTTGGACATAAAACCGCCTCGGTGATTATGTCTCAGGCATTTAACGTTCCTGCTTTTCCAGTTGACACTCATATTCATAGATTAGCACAAAGATGGAAATTATCTAGTGGTAAAAATGTAAAACAAACAGAAAAAGATTTAAAAAAGTGCTTCGATAAAAAAATATGGAATAAAATTCATTTACAAATAATTTTTTTTGGAAGAGAGTTTTGTCAAGCGCGAAAAAAAGAATGTCAATGTATTATCTGTAGTAAAGTCTAAACTTTTGTTATTGTTAATAAATGATTGATGTTTCTTTTGATTTTTCTATTATTATTTCAGTTATTTTGTAAAAAATAAATTATTATGAGTAAACAAGAAAAAGAAGCAAAGATTAAAGCGCTTGAAATGACACTTGGTAAATTAGAAAAAACTTATGGAAAAGGAGTTGTAATGAAATTAGGGGATAGAGTGTCAGAAGATATTCAGTCTATACCCACGGGATCAATTGGTTTAGATTTAGCTCTTGGAGTTGGTGGTTATCCTAGAGGAAGAGTTGTTGAAATTTACGGTCCTGAATCTTCAGGAAAAACTACTTTAACTATTCATGCAATAGCTGAAGTTCAAAAGCAAGGAGGTGTTGCAGCTTTTATAGATGCTGAGCATGCATTTGATGCATCATATGCAAATTCTCTCGGAGTAGATATAGATAATTTATATATATCTCAGCCTGATAATGGTGAACAAGCATTAGAGATTGCTGATCATTTAATTAGTTCTGGTGCTGTAGATTTAATAGTGGTTGATTCAGTTGCGGCATTAACACCAAAATCAGAAATTGATGGAGACATGGGAGATTCAAAGATGGGTTTGCACGCTCGATTAATGTCTCAAGCATTAAGAAAATTAACTGCAACAATTAATAAGACTGGTTCTACATTAATATTTATTAATCAGATTAGAATGAAGATTGGCGTTATGTTTGGAAATCCTGAAACAACAACAGGTGGAAATGCTTTAAAATTTTATTCATCAGTACGACTAGATATTAGAAGAATTGGAGCAATCAAAAATGGAGAAGATGTTATTGGTAATAGAACTAGAGTCAAAATTGTTAAAAATAAAGTTGCACCACCATTTAGGAAAGTTGAGTTTGATATTATGTTTGGAAAAGGAATATCAAGATCTGGAGAGCTTTTAGATAAAGCAGTTGAATTAGGAATAGTCAATAAAAGTGGTTCTTGGTTTTCTTATGATGATACTAAACTTGGACAAGGTAGAGATGCGGTAAAAAATATGTTGTTAGATAACCCTGAATTATCTGATGAAATTGAACAAATGATTAAAAAAAATATCATAGATTAACCATTTGTTTTTTAAAAAAATGAGATTAATATCTTCTTTTATAATTTTTTTATTTATTCTTTCATGTGGTAATGCGGATAAACATCAAAAATCTATATCAGAAATAAGTAACTTATCTAATGCAATAAAGAAGGATCCAACTAATGTAGATCTTATATTAAACAGAGTTAAATATAATATAAGAAATAAAAGATTTGATTCAGCACTATTTGATTTAAAACAATGCCTTTCACTTGATTCAAATAGAGTTGAGTTACATTATATGATTGCAAAGATATATTTTGATTTTTCTAAAAAACCTAACGCTAATAGAAAATATCCAGGATTAGCTAAATTCCATTTAGAAAAGTATTTAAAAAAAAATAATAGTAATTATTTAGTACATGCATTATATGGAGAATTATTACTCGCATATAAGAATTATAAGCAGTCTCTTTATCATTTAAATCAATCTCTTAGTATAAATTATAATCAAGAAAAGACTCATATGTTAATGGGTTTTCTTTTTAATGAGTTAGGAAAAGAAACAGAAGCAATTAATTGCTTTAGAAATGCAATTCTTATCCAACCTGAGTATACCGAGGCATATGTTCAATTAGGTCAAATTTTTCATTCAAAATTAGATACTATGGCAGTTACATATTATGATAATGCATTGCAAATAAGCCCAAATGATGAATTAGTATTATATAATAAAGCAGTTTTTTACCAAGAAACAGGTAATTGGAATAAGTCTTTAGCCGCTTATGCAGATTTACTAAATGTATCTCCATTTCATGCAAATGCACATTATAATTTAGGATTTATTCATATGGAACTTAAATTATTTGATGTAGCAGTAAATAATTTTTCAGATGCAATATATTCTGATAATCTGTTCTATGAAGCTTAT
>PBQB01000089.1 GCA_002724895.1 Flavobacteriales bacterium | reverse complement strand
CATAAGAAAAGGTTTAGACTTATGGATTACAGATTTAAATGCTGATGTAATTTGCTTTCAAGAAATTAAAGCAAACAAAGAACAGTTTAATATTGATTTGTTTAACTCCTTAGGTTATTATTCATTTGTGCTTCCAGCTAATAAACCAGGATATAGTGGTGTTGCAATTATTTCCAAGATTAAACCAGATCATGTTGAATATGGTTGTGGAATAGAAGAGATAGATAATGAGGGTAGGGTAGTTCGTGCAGATTTTAAAAACTTTTCTGTAATGAGTGTGTACTTTCCATCTGGTAGTAGTGGAGATATTAGGCAAGCATTTAAGATGAAATTTTTAAATTTATTTCAACAATACATTGACAACTTAAAACAAACCAAACCAAATTTAGTAGTGTCAGGGGACTATAATATATGTCATTGTTCAATTGATATACATAATCCTGAAAGAAATAAAAACACATCCGGTTTTTTGCCAGAAGAAAGAAAATGGATGACTAGTTTTATAGACTCTGGTTTTATAGATTCTTTTAGATTTTTTAATAAATCTCCATATAAGTATAGTTGGTGGAGTTATAGGGCTAATGCAAGAAATAAGAATTTAGGATGGCGGATTGATTACAATATGGTATCAAAAAACTTAGAATCTAAAATGATTAGCGCTGATATATTATCAAGTATTAAGCATTCTGATCATTGTCCAGTTCTATTAAAATTAGCTGACTAGATTTTTTATATTTGTAGTTTTTAATTATGGGGATATTACAAACAGCAGAAAGGAGTTCACATAAAGATTCTTCGGAAAATGTAATTTTTCAACGTCATTTAATTGCTTATAAAGAAGCAGCAAAGATGATTAGTGGAACTGTTTTAGAAGTTGGAAGTGGAGAAGGTTATGGTATTGAAGAGTTGTCAAAATATGCCGATCATTATATAGCAGTTGATAAGTACAAAACAAATATTGCTGAAAATCTTTATAAAAAGAACAAAATCAGTTTCCATCAAATTGATGTTCCACCACTAACTAATATAAATGATGAAAGCGTTGATTTTGTATTAACGTTTCAAGTAATTGAACATATACAAAATGACCTTGATTTTTTGAAGGAAATTTTTAGAGTAATGAAACCAGGTGCAAAATTAATATTAACTACACCAAATAAAAAAATGTCTTTAAGTAGAAATCCATGGCATATAAGAGAATACACTCCGAAAGAAATGGGTAATATACTTGAAAAAGTTTTTTCTAATTATGAGTTAAAAGGAATTTTTGGTAATGATAAAGTAATGGATTATTATAATAAAAATAAAGAATCAGTTAATCGTATAATGAAGTATGATGTTTTAAATATGCAATATTGGCTACCTAGATGGATTTTGCAGATTCCATATGATATTTTGAATCGTTTTAATCGACAAAATTTAGAAGATAGTTTTGAAGATATAGTAACCGCTATAGACTATAAAGACTATATGATTAAAGAGTCTTCAGACTCTTGTTTGGATCACTTTTGTATTGCTACCAAGTAGAAGAAAAGCTAAAGCCTCGTTCTTTTAATTTAATAATAATGTTTTCTAATGAACCAGTCACATTTTTTTTACTTACTAAGTTATTATGAAATACAATAATTGATCCTTTTTTAACATTATTAAGTATATTTTTTTCAATCTTTTTAGGAGAATAATTTTTACTAAAATCCATTGTTAAAATGTCCCAAAGTATAATTTTATATTTTTTTTTGATTTTTCTTATTTGGTTGAATCCAACTTTTCCAAACGGAGGTCTAAACAGTTTGTTTTTTGGCATTAATTCTTGACACTTTTCGATATCATCTAAGTAAGTTGCGTTATTTGTTAGCCACCCATTATAATGTGAAAAAGAATGATTGCCAATAACATGACCCTCTTTTTTAATTTGTGAAAACAAATCAGGATATTTTAATATTTCTTTGCCAGTAAGAAAAAAAGTTGCTTTTATCTTGTGCTTTTTTAGAACAGTTAATAACCAAGGTGTTATGCCAGAGTGAGGCCCATCATCAAAAGTAAGCCAAATCTTTTTTTCGTTTGTTTTATGTCTCCATATAATTGATGGATAAATCAAATGAAAAATTTTATGAGGTTTACTAAACAATATTTTTTTATTGTATTGATAAGTACTGTTCTGAAAAGGAGTTTAAAGTGTAAGTAGTAAAATCTGTTTCATTCACTTCTCCATTTTTTTCCGCATAATATTTTCCATTTTCTTCATAATAATTAAAAGAATTGTCTTCAATGTTATTTATTTTTAAAATTCTAGATAAGTTTGCTAATACTTGGCCAGTGATGTTAATGTTTTGTTTTAATCCACTTGAAGTTTTGTATTCTCTTAAATATTTATATTCTGTTAAATAGTCATTCATCATTGTTGCCAGCATTTTATTGCCTTTTTCTTTTTCATTTAATCTATAATATAAATCAATAATAGGAATTGCAAAGTAACTTAGCTTGACAACATCTCTTGGAAATTCACTCATGCATTTATCAAGTGTTTTGATTGCCTTTGTTGTGTCACCTTTGAAAAGCAATGCTTCAGCTAGTCTAGAGTAATTATTTCTAAAATTCATGACCATTCTTGTATTAGTTTCATCAAAATAAATGTTAGGATCATTTAATCCTCCCCATGAAAATTGATTTACTAATCTTTCATACATTTTTTCTGTATTTACAAATCCAATTTGACCGTCAGGAGATTGTCCTGTGTATGGGACCAATCTATAGGCTAGTCCTTCTAATTGAAAGTATTTTTCTAATCCCATGAAATTATCTCTACCAACGGTTATAGCAAAATATATTGGTCTGTCCCAATTAAAGTTTGCTAGCATATCTAGTACCAAAAGTTTATTTTTAAAAATACCATTTCCTTTTAATTTCCATTTTACCTCATCTACTATTTTATCATGATGTTCTTTTGGAACAAAAGATTTAACTTTTTCTTTATCGACCTTGAGTTTTAAGTTTTTAGTAGGGCAGTAATTTCTAAGGCCAGCTGAAGTATTAATTTTAGCTTTTGGATTTTTACTATTTATAAAGTCTACAACATCTTTTACATTGATATGTTGCTTATAGCGTTCTTGAATTGGAGTATAATCTCTTGTTCCTGTTCTGTAATCATCATGTTCAAGAGAAGAAGGGATAGGAGCTGCCTCATATGTCGCTCTTTTCATTTGATCAATATACCAAGCAGTATTGAATAATGATAAATTAACAACTTTGATATCTGTTCTAATTCCTTCTACTTCCTGAGCATACCAAAGTGGGAAGGTGTCATTATCTCCATTTGTAAAAATTATAGCGTTTTTATCGCATGAGTTAAGATAGTTTTTAGCTACTTCTCGTGCGGTGTACCTACCACTTCTATCATGGTCATCCCAGTTTTCTGATGCCATTAAAACTGGAGAGGCGAATAAACATAGTACAAGTGATATTATAGCACTTGTTTTGTGATTTAATTTTTTTGATAGATATTCAAAAACTCCTAAAACACCAATACCAATCCATATTGCAAATGCATAAAATGACCCCACATAAGCATAGTCTCTTTCTCTTGGTTGAAAAGGTACAACATTTAAATACACAATTATTAGCACTCCTGTAAAAAGAAAAAACAAGAGAACAACAAATGCATCTTTATTGTTTTGTTTAAAGTGAAAAAGCATACCTATCAACCCTAATATTAGAGGTAAAAAATAATAATGATTTTTTGCCTTATTATTTGCTAAATAATCAGGCATTTTAATCTCTGATGATGGTGTCCCTAATCTCAAATTGTCAATAAATTTGATGCCACTTTCCCAATTACCATGAAGCTTATTTCCATCCATATTCATAAAATCATTTTGTCTTCCAGCAAAATTCCACATGAAATATCTTAAATATGACCATCCAATTTGATAATTAAAAAAGAAACGTAGATTGTCAGAAAATGTAGGAGTAGAATTTTTATTTTTTAGATTTGCCCAACTCACATAACCACCAGCATGGCGTTGTTGGGTATTACTCCACATTCTAGGGAAAAACATCATATCTTTTTTACTATAATTAGGTATTGAGTTTTTTCTTTTGTCAATTATAACATATTTCCCTTTCTTCTCATTTTTTGCATAAATAGGATTCCCATCTAAATATGGATTTCTACTATCCAATTTAGCATTAAAATGTTGTCCATAAATAATTGGCCAGCTACCATATTGTTCTCTTTTTAAATATGATAAAAGTCCTACTGCATCTTCTGGATTGTTTTCGTCAATTGGTGGGTTAGCATTTGACCTTACAACTAAAATAGCAAATGAAGAATAGCCTATCAACATCATCATAACAGATAGTATTACTGTATTCCAAACTGGTTTATTTTTATTTTTTGTATATATAATCCCAAATGTAATTGCAGAAATAATAGTTAGGAAATATATAATTGTTCCAGAATTAAAAGGTAAGCCAATAGTATTAACAAAAAACAATTCAAATTTTGATATTAAACTGACTGCTCCTGGGATGATAACTCCTTGAACAAGTCCTAATAAAAGTACAGAAGCAATAAATGCTTTAATTGCTCCTGTTTTAGTGTGTTTATACTTTTTATGATAATATATCATTCCCATTGCAGGAATTGTTAATAGTGACAAAAGATGTACTCCAATTGACAAACCAATTAAGTAAGAGATTAAGATTAGCCATCTGCTTGATCTAGGTTGATCAGCTTCTCTTTCCCACTTCATTATACACCAAAATGTCACAGCTGTAAAAAAAGATGACATTGCATATACTTCACCTTCTACAGCTGAAAACCAAAATGAGTCCGAAAAGGTATATGTAAGAGAACCAACAGCGCCTGCTCCTAAAACAAGAATTTTGGAAATATTATTATTTATATCAGTAATTATTTTTCTTCCAAATGCAGTTATTGTCCAAAATAGGAACAAAATTGTTAATGATGAACATAAGGCCGACATGATATTTACAGCAACAGCCACCTCGCTAGTACCTTGTTCTGCGAACAATGAAAATATTCTACCCATTAGTTGGAATAATGGTGCTCCTGGAGGATGTCCTACCTCTAATTTATATGCAGTTGCAATATATTCACCACAGTCCCAAAAACTTACAGTCTGCTCAATAGTTGATAAATAAACAATTGAAGCAATTAAAAAGATAATCCATCCTAGAATATTATTCAGCTTTTCAAATGAGGTCATAATAGTATTTTTTTGTTTTGCGAAAATATAAAATATTTTTTCGCATCATTATTCTTTATTTAGAAAACATATAAAAATATTTTGTAATTGTTGCTTTATTTCTATTTTTGCTAACCATTATAATTGCCCGATGGTGTAACTGGCAACACGTCTGGTTTTGGTCCAGAAGAGTCTAGGTTCGAGCCCTAGTCGGGCAACTTTTCTCTAAAATTTAACCCTCCCATTTTGCAACTAATTTTTTTTTATTTGCGTAAACTTGATAAGTTAATATATATCATAGAAATGGTATAATTTTTTAAATTGTATATGTTATTTTTTTTTCTTAAGTT
>PBQB01000088.1 GCA_002724895.1 Flavobacteriales bacterium | reverse complement strand
ATTGTAAGAAAAAATAAATTAAATTAAATCCATATATTTTTCATAAGTGAATTTACAAGCCTTGCAAAAAAATTATATATAGATTCTAGAGCTTGATTGGGAGATGATTGATAAACTACCCCATAAATCCAACGTTCCTGAATTATAAAATTTGACAAAACAACGAGAAGAATTAAATACTTTTCATAAATAATATTTTTAAATTCTAAAAATCGAAGTGTATCAATTAATTTTAAAATAATTGGAATACAGATAATTGTAAATATCCTGCTTACATCTGTAACTATTGCTGATGCAAACACGGCAAGAGTTATGGCAAATACATATCTATAAATTTCTTCAAGTTCAGAATTAAAAATAATAAATACAAGAATAAATATTATGCCCATAAATCCAGACCAAAAGAAAGTAAGTAGATTGTTAGCAATAAATTCTGTACCTGTATCAACAGTGTTTTGATTAAAAATAAACCTAAATCTATCTCTACCCTTAAAATTGACTATATATTTAAGGTAAAAATGTAAAGAAGCGTATGATGCTGCTGTGGTTAAAAAAATCTTCCAAAAATTTCGAAAATTCGAGAATATAAGTAAAACTATTATTGTAAATAATGCCATTCCAAAATGGTTGAATCCAAAAAGAAAAAGATAAACATAAAAGAGAAAGTTATCTTTCTCATGAAAATATTTTTTGTAACAAAGAATTATTAATAATACTGATATATTTTCGACAAAACCAACAAACCAAGATACAGTAACTAACCAACCACCAAATAGAAATAAGGTTGAATAGTTTCCAAGAAAGTCTAAATTAATACATATTAAAACTAAGGTGATTTGAAATATTATATATAAAATAAGTGCATAAATATCAGAACTTTCAATGTTGAATAAATTTACGATAATTGTGTTAAAAGGTGATTCGAGCTCAGTTCTATAAAGATCTAATTCTTGACTAAAGACTATTTTATTTATTTCAAAATCTCTATATAAATCATCCTCAAATGTCACTTTGTAAAAAACATGAGAAATAATTTCTAATATAAATAAGTTAGCTAGAAATGTTTTATTTTTTAATAATGTACTGAATTTAGCAAACATATATGTAATTTGATTTTAATTTATTTAGTAACATGTTTCTCTTTTTAAAAAAAGTATTTTAGCTAAATGTATTTTAAACTTAAATAAGGTGTTGGAAACTGTTGAATTATCAAAATTAGAAATCGTTTTATATTTTTATTTTTTAGGGATAGTTTTTATTTATCTGGGAGAGATATTTTATAGTTTTCTTATCAATAAAAATGAGAATAAAAGTCATTCTTTTAGATATAGTTTTCTACCGATATTTGGAATATTTATAACATCAAATTTTTTAGTAATTTGGAATTTTTTTTCGGGAACTGCAGACAACTTTATACTTTTCCTATTTTTAATTTTATTTCTCGTAAGTTTAAGAAGTAATCCTAGTCTGATTAAAAATTATATATTTTATTTTATTAACTTAACAATATTATTTTTGAGCTCTACAACTGTAGGTATAAGTAAAGATGCAAACCTTTACCATCTTCAGCAACAATCATGGCTAAGAGATGAGAAGATGGTCCTCGGAATATCAAATATTAATCCATATCTGGGCTATTCATCAATTATCGAATACATAAATTCAATTTTATGGTTTGAAAATAATTATATATTTATACATTTTATTGGAATTTATATAATTGCCTCAATATTTGATTTATTTTTTAAATTTTTAAAATCAAACAATTCAAGTTACAAAAATTTTGCATTTCTTTTTTTAACTATTGGTATCTTAGATAACTTTGGATTTGAAGGTGGTAGAAATGGTTTTCTTTTCATTCAAGAAATATTCAAATATGATGATATCTTTGCTGCTTTAACTTTGTTCTTTATCTCATATTTTTTTATTACTTTTAAGGAATCTCCCAATGCAGAAAATCTAAATGTATTAATTTTCATATTTTTATTTTCAGCACAAACAAGATTTGTAGGTCACTTATTACTAATATATTTTTTTGTTTTGTTATACAAAAATAAATATCAGATGAAAGGACGGAAGCTTTTTGCACCTCTTTTTTTCTACCTAATATTTGTAATGAAGAATATATTAAGCTCAACTTGTTTGTGGTTTCCAATTCAACTTACATGCCTATCGATACTTCCGTTTTATCAACCAAGTCAGGCAGAATATATATCAAAGTTGTTATTAAATGTAAATAAAATTCCAAACTCGAATGCAAAAACAAATATATCAACAGTTGAATTTCTTGAAAATTTTGTTTCAACTCAATCAAGTTATCTTTTGAATTTTTTAATTACATGTTTGATAGCAATTATATTTTTTTCAGTATTCAGAAAAAAAATTGCAATAAATATTTCTCAAATTGTCTGTAGTATTTTAATTTTTTCTATTTGGCTTTTTTCAGCCCCTACTTATAGGTTTGGTGTTCCTTTTTTCTTGAGTATATATTTTGTTCTTTTCTTTAGATATATAATAGAAACAAAAATAAATATACAAAGATATCTTAAAAGTCTACCAAATTTTTTATTATTATTTGTTGTGCTTACTTTGGTTAGGTTCGATTCAATTTTAGCTTTACAAAATTTTGACTCAATTGAGCTAAAAATTGGAAAAGAAGTAATATCATTTATCGATATAGAAGATGGATGGAAGAAGTATTCTCAACCACACACAGTCAATAATTATTTATGTGGTGATATAAAGCTTTGCTATGTTGAGGAATTTTATTCATCAAAAGTAGAATTATCCTTTAACTATTATTATTTTATTCCAAATAACAAATATTATTTTGTTGAAGAGCTAGAGAATAATGGTTAATTTTTATTTTTTTATAGGCACAAAAGCTCAAATTATTAAATGTATTCCATTAATTAATAAAATTAAAAATATTAAGCACTTCAATCCAATAGTGGTTTCTTCTGGTCAACATAAGTCTATTGTTGATAGTGCCATTGAAACATCATTGATTGAAGTAGAAAGAATAAATTTATATAAAAATAACAAAGATATAACTAGATACTTTCAGGGTATTAAATGGATTTTTTCATTTATAAAAAATTACTTAATATTTCAAACAAAATTAAATGATGAAAACAATGAAAATTTTTGTATTGTACACGGAGATACAATAAGTACTTTGCTGGGGGCATATTGGGGGAAAAGAAATAAATTAAAATTAATTCATCTAGAGAGTGGTCTTACCAGTAACAAGTGGTTCGTTCCCTTTCCAGAGGAAATTGTAAGAAGATTTGTAGCTCAAAAATCAGATATACTTATTTGTTTTGATGAAAACTCAAAAAAAAGACTAGAAAACAAATATAAAGAAAAACATATTTTCATGGCTTCAGATAACACTGTTATCGAGACACTTGATGTGAATAATTTAGTTACAGATAGTAAAAAAGTAACAATCACACTTCATAGAACAGAGAATATTGTAAATAAGAAAAGATTTTCTAAATTTCTACAGTTAATAAATGTGATAGGAACTACCTACAATGCAACTTGGTTTTTACATGAACCAACAAAGAATTATCTTAATAAACACAAACTAGAAATTCCTAATAATATTTCAGTCAGTAGCTTAAGAAATCATGAAGATTTTCTTGAAGAGTTGAAAAGTTCATACTTAGTAATTACAGATGGTGGATCTATTCAAGAAGAGTGTTTCTATCTTGGAAAAAATGCAATTATTTGGAGAGGGGTTACTGAGAGGCCTGAAGCTCTGAATAAAAATATGATGATTTCAGATTATGATAATGATAAAATTTTAAATTTTATTAAAAATCTTGACAATAGTGTTTCTTATTCGAAAACAACTAGTTCTCCTTCTGATGAAATAGTTGATTATCTTAGAGCAAAATTCAAAATCTAAAATTTATAAGTAGAAATAGTAATTGAATAATTTATATTGATTTTGTAATTTTAATTTTTCTAAATTTTTTCTATTTTGTAAAATGCTATCTTTCCTTTCAAATAAATCATTAAAAAGATTTAAATAATTTCTGCACATTTCTTCCCCGGTAAAAGGATACTTTTCAAGATTGCCTAGAAATAAATCATATTTGTTTATTATCTCTCTAAGTTTTTCCTCAAGGTTTTTAACTTCATAATCTAAACCATAATCCCTACAATATTCTGTAATTCCCCCACTATCAATATATAGCAATGGCAACCCACACATCGCACCTTCTATATGGTGCATACCAGCAGGTTCATTTAAAGAACCTGTTATATATATGTGACATTCTTTTAAGATATTTGAAAGATTCTTACCAAATAAAGGATCAACAAACGTAGTGTTTTTAAATAATAAATTTTTTGGCTTGTTTCCAATAAAAATAAATTCAAAATTATCATTAAATTCTTGAGAATTTAGAATTTCGTCGAGTTTTATGTATGCTTCAAATCCTTTATTAAAGTCTGAACTCCAATGATGAGTTACGATTTTATATTTTTTACCGATAGTTTTTTTTCTAAAGTTAAAGATTTTGCTATCGGCACCATTTTTAATAACTGAAAAACTTTCATTATAAAAATTTTGAGACAAGAATAAATTCTTAAGCCAATCACTAATGAAAACAGTATGATCTGAGACTAAAGATGAATTAATTAGGAATTTATTCAATCCTTTTGTATTTTTCCTTTCATCACATTCATTTATCCTATTTACGACCAGAGCATTGGTGTTCTTATTTCTTATGTATTTCATTACATCAATGTGATTAAATGAAGATGACTTGGTGTACCTTCTAGGTTCAGTAAGTAAGATAATGTCGATATCTTCATCTTTTAAAGTATTAACGACTTGTATATCATTTTCTTTCAGGTAATTCTTTAGTTGTATTGCAAAACTGTTTCCACCTCCCCAAGGTCCGTCAATAAATTCATATCCAATACTAATTTTCATAATTCTTATATATATTTTTCAATTCTTTTTACATAATTGTTAGATGAAATATCATCTGTATTATCATATAAAACATTTTTTGACTTATTGTGTTTAGACTCATCAAAATATAGATCTATATTTGAAAGATATTTATTTATATAGTCACCTAAATTTTTCCTGTTTGTCCTAATCCCAAATCTCAAAAGATTTTCATTATAAGTACCATTCTGGAATGAATCAAGAATATCTAGAAATAGGGTTGGTCTATCTAATAAGATATAATCAAAAGCAATCGAGGACCAATCTGTTATTAACATATCTGAAATTATCAAAAATTCATCAGATGCCTCAAACTCGCTAAAAGGAAAGTAAAGTACATTATCCAAAGAACTTAATTTTTTTAAAAATTTAGTATTAAATAATGTATTCATATGAGGTCTAAAAATAAATATCAAATCTAATTTTTTTCCAATATTATTTAGCTCATGTAAGAACTGTGGGTTGGTTGGTAACATAAACTCTTTATCAACTTTTTGATTTTTGTGAATCCATGTTGGAGCATATAAAATAATTTTTTTATTTTCGTCGATATT
>PBQB01000087.1 GCA_002724895.1 Flavobacteriales bacterium | reverse complement strand
GTAATTTATATTTAGAATAAATTAAAATAAATAGACTAAAAATAATAAAAAAAACAATTAATTTTTATGTAAATCTTTTAGATTTAATTAACTAAAGCTCTAAAATGGTATAATTTTATTTTCTTCTTACATGTATTCTTAAAAGTCGTTTGGATTCCTCTTTGACATGGCTATTTTTTCGAAGACCCCATAATTGATTCCTAATATTTTTATTTGATAAATTTGGTGAAACTATAGGTTTCCTGTAATAATCAGGAATAGTTAAATCTATTAAATCAAGTTCTGTTAATAACCATGGTTTATGAACAAAATCATTTTTAATTTTTGATAACTCTGGCAACCATTTTTTTATAAATATACAATTAGGATCCCTTTCAATTGATTGTTTAATTGGATTATAAATACGAATGGAATTAATTCCAGTTGTTCCTGCTTGCATTTGAAACTGTGTGAAATGAATTCCAGGTTCGTAATCTAAAAATAATTTTGCCATATAATAAACTCCTCTTCTCCAATCTTGTTCTAAATAATGACAAAGAAATGAAACAAGCATAGCTCTCATTCTAAAATTAAGCCAGCCTGTATTTATAAGACATCTCATACTTGCATCAACTAATGGAAAACCTGTTTTTCCTTTTTTCCAACTTTCTAAAAGCTTATTATCATTTTGATAAATCACATTTTCATACCCTCTATTTATACAAGAATGTTCATAGCTACAATCAACTTCAAATTTTTGAATAAAATGGGACCTCCATTTTAATCTGGAAAGAAATGAGTTAAATATACGTTTATTGAATTTATAATTTAAGGCATTTTTTATACATTGATAAACTTGTCTTACACTAATATTCCCCCAAGAAAGATAAGTTGAAATACGAGCACAAGAGTATCTGCTATTTTCAGGTTGTGATATGTGGTAATTATAATTTTTGTGTCTTATTTTAATAAAAGATTTTAAGTATTTGAAAGCATATTTTTCTCCTGCTGGTTGAAATTGATTTGGGTATTCTAACAAATAAGGAAAATCTTTAATATTGAATTTAAATGAATTTAATTTAAAATTAAAGCTGTTTACACTATAATTATTAATAATTAAGGGTGATATTGCATAATTAAACCAATTTTTATCCCAGCCTATCCTATTTTTACTTCCTCTAATTATTCCTTGTGAATCAAATTCCTTCCATTCTATATTTAATCTCTTTAAAATATTATAAACTTTTTTGTCACGATTCCAACTAATTAACGTTCCACTTTCTTTGTATGAAAAAACTTTATTAATTATAAATTTACTTGATAAATAACTAAAAAAAATAGGTGCATCAGAATTAAAGATATGAACTTTTCGTTTATATTTAAAAAGTGATTTATTCATTTCTAAAATAGAATAATAAATAAATTGTTGATGTCTTATACTGAAATCAAAATGTGCCATCATTTTAGGTTCAAAAAGATAAATAATTATGTAATCAAGATTTGATTTTTCAGCATCAAAAAGAGGTTGATGATCATTAATTCTTAGATCTCTTTTTAACCATACGATATTTAATTTTTTGCCCATTTGCAAAAATAAATACAAAAAAATTATTATAGATTTTATTGTATATTTTTTTTATTTAAAAATATCTTAATGTCTAAAAAATTATTGAACTACTAAATTGAGTAAGGATTTAGATTTAGTATTAAGTTCCACAATATGTTTGAAAACATTTTTCAAAATCTGAACTAGGAGGAGTCATAAACTCATCTAACCCGTCCTTATATTTGTAAGGATTTGAATAAAGTCCTAAAAGTTTATTAATTAATGCTGTATCTCCATTAACTGCATCTTCAATTGCCTTATGAACTAAATTATTTCTTGGAATAACAATAGGATTACTTTTTTTCATTGTTAACATACTATCTTTTATACTATTACTTTTACGAATAATATGATCTCGTCTTTTTTTCCATTTAATAAAATCAATATTAATTATAATATTACTTGTTTTAAAATTTTCATAAGAAAGAGAAAAAAATGTGTTTGTAAAGTCCAAATTATTTTTTTTCATGATATACAAAAGATCATCCACTAGTGGATATAATTTTTCTTTATTACTATTAATTCCTATTTTTTTCAACATCATTAAATAATATTTTTCTCTCCAAATTTCATCAAACTTATCTAAAACTGATTGAGCAAGAATAATTGATTTTTCTTTATTATGATTAATTAAAGGAAGAAGTGATTCTGCAAATCTTGCTATATTCCATTTAATAATTTTTGCTTGATTTCCAAATGAATATCTTCCATTAAAATCAATTGAACTATATACCTTATAAGGATCATAGCTGTTGATAAATGCACAAGGACCATAATCAAAAGATTCTCCAGAAATAGATGTGTTATCTGTGTTCATAACTCCATGAATAAAACCAATTCTCATCCAATTTATTACTAATTCAATTTGTTTATGCATTACAAAATTTAATAACTCTAGTGGAGGGTTTTCTTTATCTTTTAATTCAGGGCATAATCTAGCAATAGTATAATATGTAAGCTTTTTTAAATCATTAACCGAACTAAAATATGAGGCATATTCAAATGTGCCTACTCTAATATGACTTTTCATTATTCTTACTAATAAACCTCCATCTTCTTTAGCTTCTCTAAAAATATCTTCACCAGTTTTAATAACAGCTAAACTTCTAGAAGTTGGTATATTTAAGTAATACATAGCTTCACTAATTAAATATTCTCTAAGCATTGACCTTAAGGTTGCTTTTCCATCTCCATTTCTTGAATATTCTGTAATTCCTGCCCCTTTTAATTGTATATCAACTCTATTATTAATTTTTGTAAGATATTCACCTATAATTATTGCTCTTCCATCTCCTAATTTAGTAAAATGTCCAAACTGGTGTCCAGCATATGCTTGAGCAAAAGATTTTTCATGATACTTTTCATCTAAAATAATATCAAGTAATTTATCTTTATTTCTAATTGATAAATTAAATTTCTTATATAATTGATTATTTGATAAGAAAATTTCAGGTTTTGGAAAAGAACTAGGTTTTGTTAAACTATGAAATAAACTAGGAAGAGTTAAGTAAGTATATTTTAAATCAAGCATTTTTTTTAAAAAAACAATAATACAAAACTCAATTGACTAATATTGTTTATTTACAATTGAAATACTAGTTCTATTTTATATTTTTATTAAGCTTATTATCTTGTTTTGGAGATATAAAATTTTATAGTTATTGTTTTTAATAGTTGATTATCAGTTTTAATTTCTTCACATTAATTTTCTGTAGATTTGTTTTCAAAAAATAAATGAAAAATTACAATGATTATATAAATTATAGTAAAAAGATATATGATATACATATGTCAATGAGTGTTTTAAACTGGGATATGGAAACACATATGCCAAATAATGGAAATAAATTTAGAGCACAGCAATTATCTACACTTGCAAAAATTGCTTATGAACTAGAGACGAATTTTAAATATGGTAAACTTTTAGAAAGATTATTAAAAGATAAAACTTTAAATAAAGATCAAAAAAGGAATATTAGTTTATCAAACAAGCAATTTATAAAAAAACAAAAATATTCAGCTGAATTTATTCAAAAACAATCAACTTTAATATCAAAAGCGTTTAAAGACTGGAGAACTGCTAAAGAGAAAAATGATTTTAATCTATTCAGAAAATCATTATCAGAAATAGTGAATCTAAGAAAAGAAGAATCTTACTTATTAGGATTTAATGAAAATCCTTACGATGCATTGTTAGATATATACGAACCTAATTTAACCGTTAATGATGTAGATTCAATTTTTGATAATGTAAAAGATTATTTGGTTCCATTCATTAATAAAATAAATAATAGCAATCATATAGATGATTCTTTTTTTTATCAGTACTATGATCAAAAAAAACAGTGGGATTTTGGCATTGATCTTTTAAAACAAATGGGTTACAATTTTGATTCAGGACGTCAAGATATTTCTGCACATCCATTTTCAACACATTTTTCTCCTGAA
The DNA here is from genome assembly GCA_002724895.1 of Flavobacteriales bacterium. Lineage (GTDB taxonomy): Bacteria > Bacteroidota > Bacteroidia > Flavobacteriales > BACL11. The sequence goes on along the minus strand of PBQB01000087.1, from coordinate 5,951 downwards.
GATGCAAGAATTACAACAAGAATTGATGAAAATAACCTTTCTGATATGATATGGAGCTGTATTCATGAAGGTGGTCATGCTTTATATGAACAAGGGGTATTATCTGAAAATTATGGAACTCCATTAGGGAATTCAATATCACTTGGAATACATGAATCACAGTCTAGACTATGGGAAAACCATGTTGGTAGAAGTTTAGCATACTGGAAACATAATTTCAATAAGTTACAAACCTACTTTCCTAATAAATTGAAGAATGTAAATTATAAAATGTTCTACCATGCTTGTAATAATATAAAATCATCTCTAATAAGAACGAATGCAGATGAATTAACTTATCATTTACATGTATTAATTAGATATGAAATAGAAAAAGAATTAATTGAAGGTAATACAAATGTTGATGATCTTCCTTCAAAATGGAATAAACTATATAAAAAATATTTAAATATTGATGTTCCCTCTGATTCTTTAGGTGTTCTTCAAGATATTCACTGGTCGCATGGAAGCTTTGGATATTTTCCAACTTATACAATTGGAAGTTTTTATGCAGCTCAATTTTATGCTCAAGCATCTAAAGAAATTACTAATATCGATATTAAAATGGAAAGTGGTGATACCAATGAACTTCTAGCTTGGTTAAGAAAAAAAATTCACATACATGGGCAAAGATATGATGCTAAAGATCTATGTAAAATGATTACAGGTGAAGAATTGAACTTTAAATATTTTATGAACTATGCAAAAGATAAATATTCTAAAATATATAATTTAAAGTGAAATTATTTCAATCGAATGTTTTTATTAATTTTTAAAACATGAAAAATCACGACCCGTATCTGGCATTAAGATTTAAAGAATTTAACTATTTTTTATTAATTAGATTTTTACTTGTATTTGGATGGTCAATGCAATTTATAATAGTTGAATGGGAAGTCTATAATTTAACTAAAGACCCTCTTGCACTTGGTTTAATAGGTCTTGTTGAAATAATACCAGCTATATCAATGTCACTTTTTGCTGGTCATATAGTAGATCAAAAAGAGAAAAAAAAATTATTTACTATTGCTATAATTGCCTTACTATTTATATCTGTTGCTTTTTTTTCAATAACAACTAATTATTTTTATTCGAATTATTCGTCTAAACAGGTTTTAACAGGAATATATATATTAGTTTTTATTGGAGGATTCATACGTGCATTTTTTGGTCCAATTATTTTTTCACTGGTAGCTCTAATTGTTTCAAAAAATGCTTATTCTAATGCAGCATCCTGGAGTAGTTCAACTTGGCAATTTGCATCAGTTCTTGGTCCAGCTTTCGCCGGGTTTTCTATTGCTTGGATAGGTGTTAATGCATCAATGGGCTTTGTACTTATTTCAGTATTTATTGCTTTGTTACTAACTTACTTCATTAAAAAGAAGCCTATCTTAAATCCAAAAATAGGGGAACCAATTATAAAAAGTCTAAAAACAGGTCTTAGATTTGTTTTTAAAACAAAAGCAATACTCATTGCAATTACATTAGATATGGTTGCAGTTTTATTTGGTGGTGCAATAGCCTTACTTCCAATATATGCTCAAGACATTTTAAATGTAGGTTCTCAAGGATTTGGAATGCTTAGAGCTGCTCCTGCAGTTGGGGCACTGATAATCATGTTTATTTCTGCATATATTCCTGTAACGAAAAATGCTGGTAAAAAACTACTTATATCTATTTTTTGTTTTGGTACATCAATAATCATATTTGGAATATCCTCAATATTTTATCTTTCACTTTTTGCCTTATTCTTATATGGATTAACAGACGGGATTTCAATGATAATTAGACAAACTATTTTACAATTAAAAACCCCTGATGAAGTGAGGGGTAGGGTTGCTTCTGTCAATTCTATTTTTATTAGTTCATCAAATGAATTAGGAGCATTTGAAAGTGGACTTACAGCAAAATTAATGGGAACTGTACCTGCAGTTGTTTTTGGTGGTCTAATGACTCTTATTTCTGTTGTATTTACAAATTTTAAATTTCCTGAATTCAAAAAACTTGATTTAAGAAATGATATGAATGAAAATTAATGTAATTTTATAGATAAAAATTTTTAATATGAAGAAAATATTTTTGATACTAATTTTAATTCCATTTATTTCTTTGTCACAAGTCATAAATAAATCATTATACTATGATGGACTAAACAGAGAATATATAATTTATGTACCAGCAAATTATGATGGAAGCATAAATGTTCCACTATTTTTTAGCTTTCATGGTGGAAGTGGATACGCTTCTGACCACATGCAAATGACAAATATTAATACTATTTCTGATACTGCTGGATTTATTGCAGTATATCCACAAGGCGCATTAGATATAAATGGTGCAGAACCGGGTAATACGCCATCAACTTCATGGTTACACAAAGCTCCTACAACTCATAACGATGTAAATTTTATATCCTCGATAATTGATACACTTTCTAATGAATATACAATAGATTTAGATAGAATATACGCATGTGGATATTCTGAAGGAGGAATTTTTTCATATGAACTTGCATGTAGATTAAGTAATAAAATTGCTGCTATTGGATCAGTTTCTGGAAGTATGCTTACTGAATCATTTAGAACCGATTATGGATTTGGAAATTGCTCTCCTGCGCATCCAACAGCAATTATTTTAATTCCTGGAACTAACGATGGGAGTTATCATTCACTATATTCAGGATTTCAACCTTATTATTTATCAGCAAACGAAATTACAAATTTTTGGACTAGTGTTAATAATACAGATTTAAATCCAATTTCATCAAATGTTAATAACACAAACACTAATGATGGAAGTACAGTTGAAAAATATGAATGGAAAAATGGAGACAATTGTGTATCGATTACTGAACTTAAAGTTGTTGGAGGAGGACATGATTGGCCAGGTTCATTTGGAAATATGGATATCAATGCATCTGGAGAAATTTGGAAATTCGTTTCCAGATTCAATATAAATGGAATGATAAATTGTAATACAAATCAACTACAAGAAAACATTTTTACTAAGAAAAAAGAAATAATTAAGACCTTTGATCAATTAGGTAGATTTGTAAAAAAAGAACAAGAGAATCACTTATACTTTTATATATATAATGATGGATCAGTAGAAAAAAGAATAAATTTAAAATAAATTAAAAATGAAAAAAATATTTTACATCCTTATATTTACACCATACTTATTGTTTTCACAAACACATTCAATTGACAATAAAAACCTTTTTATGTCAGGTCTTTCTACAGATGAAGATGTAAGCATCAACACTTATTTTAACACTACTATAGATAGTTGTGATATTTCATGGACTATAATTAAAGATTCAGTGCCAAATTTATGGGGAATGTCATTTTGCTTTCCAAATTGCTATATAGAAGGCGTAACAAATGGTCAAGACAATTTGCTTCCAAATGAACAACATTATTTAAATTGCCATGTATATCCTTATGGACAAAGTGGATCTGGGGTAATTCAAATGGAAATTACAACTAATAATACATATAAAGATACTGTAACTTGGAATGTAAGTATTAATAGTATTACAAATACAATAGAAACTCTATCAAATAATCATTTAAATATTTATAAAACAATTAATATTTTAGGATATAGATCTGAAAAAAATAATCAAATTCTTTTCGATTTACATAATGATGGAAGTGTTAAAAAAAGATTTATTATTAATAGTTTTTAAAATTTGATAACAAAAAATTAATTTTACTGACCAATTGAAGCAGCTATTTTTTCTGTTATTGTTTCAATAGAATCTTTTTTATAATCAAATTTTACAGGATCCATAATTCTCATACTTTGTTGAATACCTTTTTTCTTTATTCTCAACCCTGTTTTATCAAAAGATCTTCTAAAGCCATCAATTATAATCGGCACAACTATAGGTTTATTATTCATAATAATATGAGCTGTTCCTTTTCTAATAGGAGAAAAGGGTTTTGTTGTACCTTGAGGGAAAGTAATAAGCCATCCATTTTTTAATGCCTTACTTATATTTCCAACATCATCTAAATTTACTGGCCTATCAATATTTTCATTCTTATTTCTCCAGGTTCTAGAAATAGAAATAGCACCTGTATAGGAAAGAATTTTTGGTATAATTCCTGAATTCATTGTTTCTTTTGCAGCTACATAATATATGTTTAATTTAGGTTTATTAAGATATGATGAGTTCTTTAAGCTATTATATCTACCATTTAATGAAGCATTAAAAACATGAAGCATTGCAGTGGCATCAGCAAAATAAGTTTGATGATTAGAAATAAATAGAACATTTGTATCTGGTAAACTAGATATAATTTCACTTCCTTGAATAATGAGATGATTAATTCCTCTAAATCTTTTATATGATATATTTCCAATAATCCAAATTAAAAACCTCTTTATAAATAAAATATTTCCAAATACATCTCTATTTATCATTTACGTAATTTTCAATAAGTATTAATTTTAGGTGCATTAATCTTTTCTAAATCAGACAATATTGGAATTATATCTTGTTGAATTTCATTATAAGATACAATAAATTTATCATACATATTAGTAGCAATATTAATACTATTAATCTGAGTCTTAGTAGGGCCATAAGTATTACTCAAAGAACTTCTTGCTGCCCAAATATAGTTCCATATTGTCGGGTATTCATTTGGTTCACCTATTTTTGATCTAGATTCACTTCCATTTATCTCTTGATTTAAATTCAACAATTCTAATCTCAAATCAAATAATTTAGACTGTATTATTTTATCTGATTTGGATGCTCTTTCATAAGACTTAATCATTATATCAACTTTTTCTTTTAATTTTTTAAGATTAAGATTTAATTGCTTTGTTTTATTATGTAAATCTATAATTTCATTCCAAAAGTTTACAGTTTTTTCTGTAGATTGAGCTTTTAAAGAGTTTTCATAAAGCGGTTTTATACTAAAAAAAACCATCTCTGAAATTGGAATATCTAAACCATTAATCCTCTTAAATAATTTTGCAGAATATTGACCATAATTTACCATTGGACCAGATTGTTCTTTATTATAATTTAATGATGACAAAACTTCCATAGATTCAGATGTTAAGTCCCAACTAATTCTATTAAATCCTTTTTTATTTATAGCTTGGATCTTTTTAATGATCATATTGTCCAATGAATATATATATAAAATTATGGATGGATTTACTTCTTTTTCTTCATCATCTAATACATCCCAATTAGGAAATTTAACTTCCTTATTTTTAGATTCTAGTTCCTTTTCTTTTTTTAAACGTAAATCCTTATCAGAAAAATATTTTTCATTTAAAAAATAAGTGAATTCAACTCCAAATGGGGGATTATCGGCAATAAAAAAATTATCCCCTTGAGATGCTTTTCTTTTACCGCCTAAAACTCTTTTCTGTTTATACCAATAAGAATCTCTGGGTTTAAATAATTTAGCTTCATTAATATTAGTGTTAAACTCCCTTAATGAAGAATAATCATCTAAGATATAAATTCCTCTACCAAATGTTCCAGCTATTAAATCATTTTCTCTTTTTTGTATTGCTAGATCTCTTACTGATATGTTAGGAATACCAGAACTAAGCTTTGTCCACTTTTTAGAAGGTTGATTAGTAAAATATACACCAAATTCAGTTCCAATAAAAAATAAATTCGGATCAATATGATCTTGAATAATTCTCCAAATTAAATTATTTTCAGGGATATTTAAAGTTATCTTTTTCCAAGATAATCCCTTATTATTACTCATATATATATATGGTTTATAATCTCCATATTTATGATTATCAAATACAGCATAAACAATATTCTCATTAAATAAATCTGCTTTAATATCATTAACAAATGCATTTTTTGGTAAACCTGGGATTTTATAAAAACTTATTTTTCTCCAGTTTTCACCACCATCTTC
>PBQB01000086.1 GCA_002724895.1 Flavobacteriales bacterium | reverse complement strand
CCATTAAGTGAGAGGCAAATGATTGAAAACTTAGAGTTGAAATTAATAATAGTAAAAATATTTTTCTCATATTAATGTAGAGGATTTTTTCTACAAATTTACAAAAAATATATGTTTAAATATTTAATATTTGTTAATGAAACTATTATTTATAAAAACAGAATAAAAATTAGTGAGAAAACTAATAAAAAAACTATACCTAATAAAGATAGTAATTTAATCCAATAAGGTGGTTTTTTTTCAGGTGGTATATCAGAAGAAAAAATAATCTTATAATTTAATATTGCACAAAATGGAGCAATCAAAAAAGATATTGTCGTAGCTAAGTCAATAAGTTGTTTAAAACTATCTATAAATTTCCATACGATCAAATATCCTAAAAATCCCAATAATAAAAGTATAAATGAATAGATTTTATTAATTGATTTTATTTCAAATAGTAAACTAAAAGAATCTCTAATAGTTCTAGCATAGCCATCAAAAACTGCTAAAGTTGTACTAAACATTACTGAAAATGAAGCTATTGCAATAATCCAATAAGACCACTTACCTAATGCATGAGTGTATAAATATATTAGCTTTTTTGCAAATTCAGAAGATGAATTTGGAAATAATTCTCCTGTTCCATACATTACAAAAGCTCCTAAGGTTATAAAACAAACTGATAATATTATTGTTACAATATATCCAATATTAAATTCCAAAAGAGTTTCATTAAGTTTTGGTTTATAACCAGAGTGATTAATTCTCTCAACTGTCCATATACTATTCCAAACTGACATATCAACTGCAGTAGGCATCCAACCAATTAAAGCAATAATAAACAATAGACTTTTTCGATTAAATATGTTTGGTGGAGTAAAGTTAGCAATATGAGGTTGAGATCCATTAATAATTACAATTATAAATGCTGAAAATGTAGAGATTAATAAAATAATTGATACAAATTTTATCAAACTATCTAAAAAACCAAACCCACCAAACAGTAAAATAAATACACAAACTATAAATAATATCAAAACGATTATATGAATATTCAAATCTAAAGCAAAGAGTTGCCCCATTAATCCAGCACATACATATCCAACTGCTGCAATAACAACGAACATACTTAAAAATGTAAAAATCAAATAAGCAATAACTAACCAACTCCCTCGTTTTTTATAAGCATGCAAAAGAGATTTACCAGTAATATTCGCATATCTAGAACCAAATTCAAAAAAAGGATATTTTAAAATATTTGCAAGTAAAACAAAAATCAAAAGAGAAAATCCATACTCTGCACCTGCTCTAGTTGATTGAACTAGATGAGAAACACCAATAGCTGTGCTGGCAAATAAAATTCCAGGACCAAAAGTTTTAAATAAATTCTTCCATTTAATCATTTATTTAACTTTATTGATTTAATTAATAACTTTTGCTTATTGAACTCATTTATTATTTCATCAATTATTTGCTTGGCAGTTTGCTCTTTTGAAATCATTGAAGAAACTTGTCCAATTTCTAATTCACCATTTATCAAGTCTCCCTCAAAAATTCCCTTTTTAGCTCTTCCTTTTGCAAGAATTTCTTTTAAATCATTAACAGAAACTTTATCTTGATAAGCTTTTTGTATTTTATAAAAGAATTCATTCCTCAAAAGTCTAACCGGTGTTAATTCTTTCAATGTTAGTTGTGTATCACCTTCTTTTGAATCAAATACATAGTTCTTATAAAGTTTATGAGAAGAACTTTCTTTACAAACTGCAAATCTAGATCCAATTTGAACTCCATTTGCTCCAAGAGATAAAGCGGCTAGCATAGATTTACCAGAAGCTATACCACCAGCTGCTATTACTGGAATATTAATAGATTCAGAAATTTCAGGTATTAAACACATTGTAGTAGTTTCATTAACTCCATTATGACCTCCAGCTTCAAATCCTTCAGCAACAATAGCATCTACACCAGCTTCAAATGCTTTAACTGCGAACTTTTTACTTGAAACAACGTGTACAACTGTTATGTTATTTTTTTTAAAAATGTTGGTGTATAACATTGGGTTTCCAGCAGAAGTAAAAATAATTTTAACTTTTTCTCTTAAAATAATTTCTAAATGCTTATCTATTTGGCTATATAGTAACGGTAAATTTACTCCAAAGGGTTTAGAAGTAGCCTTTTTACATTTTTTAATATGTTCCTCTAAAACACTAGGACGCATAGAACCTGCACCTATCAGACCTAGTCCACCGGCGTTACTAACTGCAGAAGCAAGTTTCCAACCACTACACCAAACCATTCCACCCTGAACTATTGGATATTTTATATTAAAAAGATTATTTACTATGTTCATAAATATTTAAATTTGTTCCGAATACGAATATAAAAATTTAAACAATCTTAGTAATGGTAAATAATCAAATAATTTTTGACTTAATTAAACAAGAAGAAAAAAGACAAAAAGAAGGGATAGAATTAATAGCTTCTGAAAATTTTGTAAGTAATGATGTAATGAAAACAATGGGCTCATGTTTAACTAATAAATATGCAGAAGGTTACCCAAACAAAAGATACTATGGTGGGTGTCAAATTGTTGATAAAATTGAACAAATTGCGATTGATAAAGCAAAACAACTTTTTAATGTCGAATATGCAAATGTTCAACCTCATTCAGGATCTCAAGCTAATGCTGCAGTAATGTTGGCATGTCTAAATCCAGGAGATAAAATTTTAGGCTTTAACTTGTCACATGGAGGCCATTTAACTCATGGTTCACCAGTAAATTTTTCTGGAAAATTATATAAAACTTGCTTTTATAATTTAGACAAAAAAACAGAAATGTTAGACTATAACTTAATCGAAGAAATAGCCTTAAAAGAAAAGCCAAAACTAATTATTTGTGGAGGTTCAGCATACTCACAAGATTGGGATTATAAGACTTTTAGAAGCATTGCTGATAAAATTAACGCTTTGCTTTTAGCAGATATTTCTCATCCCTCAGGTCTAATTGCTAGTAAGCTTCTAAATGATCCTGTACCACACTGCCATATTATTACTACAACAACTCATAAAACTTTAAGAGGACCTAGAGGTGGAATGATAATGATGGGAAAAGATTTTGAAAATCCATGGGGTCATAAAACACCAAAAGGAAATTTAAAAATGATGTCTAATATAATCAATTCAGGTGTTTTTCCAGGTTCACAGGGTGGTCCATTGGAGCATGTAATAGGATCAAAAGCAGTAGCATTTGAAGAAGCATTAAATTCTAAATTCACCAAATACTCAAAACAAGTAATTAGGAATTGTAAATTAATGGCAGACGAATTTGTAAAAAGAGACTATAAAGTTGTTTCTGGAAGTACTGTAAATCACTGTATTTTATTAGATTTAAGAAATAAGAATATTACTGGTAAAGATGCAGAAAATGCACTAGTTAAAGCTGACATAACAGTAAATAAAAATATGGTCCCATTCGATACTCAATCTCCATTTATCACTTCAGGAATAAGAGTAGGTACACCAGCTATAACCACAAGAGGAATAAAAGAAAACAATATCTCAAATATTGTTGACTTAATTGACAGAATTGTTTTAAATCACAATGATGAAAGTGTTATTTCAAGTACCAAAAAAGAAGTAAATAATTTAATGAATAAATATCCAATTTTTGCCACAAATTGATTGATCCAATTGACATAGAAAAAGAAAATAAGGAAATACTAAACAAGTATAGAAAATTATTGCGTGCGTGTTCAGAAAAAATTGATTCGGCAGGAAAAAAAGAAATAAGAAAAGCCTTCAATTTAGCAGTAGACGCTCATAAAAATATGAGACGAAAATCTGGGGAACCTTTTATTTATCACCCTTTAGCAGTTGCTCATATTGCTGCTAAAGAAGTTGGATTGGGAAAGACATCAATTATTTGTGCTTTACTTCATGATGTTGTAGAAGACACTGATTATACACTTGATGATATTAATAATGTTTTTGGAAAAAAAACAACAAAAATTATTGATGGATTAACAAAAATACAAGAAGTATTTGACAAAAATGTTTCCCTACAGGCAGAAAATTTCAGAAAAATGTTGTTAACATTATCTGATGATGTTAGAGTAATTTTAATTAAGTTATGTGACAGGCTTCATAATATGCGTACACTTGATTCTATGCCAAAGGCAAAACAATTAAAAATAGCATCTGAAACTTTATATTTATATGCTCCACTTGCACATAGACTTGGGCTATATCCTATGAAAACTGAATTGGAAGACCTTGGTTTAAAATTTACAAAAAGTGAAGTTTATAAAGCAATTGCTGAAAAATTGCAAGAAACCAAAGAAGAAAGGAGAAAATATATTTTAAAATTTAGTAAACCTATAAAATTAAAACTGAACGAACAGAATATTAATTTTTCTATAAAAGGAAGACCAAAATCAATTTTTTCAATTAGAAATAAGATTGTTAATAAAGGAGTAGATTTTGATAATGTTTTTGACAAATTCGCAGTTAGAATTGTAGTTGACACTACTCTAGAAAAAGAAAAATCTGATTGTTGGAAAATATATTCAATAGTAACAGATTTTTACAAACCCAATCCTGATAGGCTAAGAGATTGGATTTCGACTCCAAAAGAAAATGGATATGAGTCTTTACACACAACAGTTATGGGAGAAGATGGAAAATGGGTTGAGGTTCAAATACGAAGTAAACGAATGGATGAAATAGCTGAAAAAGGATATGCGGCACACTGGAAATACAAACAACAAGGAAGTAAAGAGAATTCGTTAGATAATTGGATAGAAAAAATTAGAGAACTATTAGAAAATCCTGAAAGTAATGCAATTGATTTTATAGATGACTTTAAAATGAATTTATATTCTGGTGAAATTTACATCTTTACACCTAATGGAGATCTCAAAACATTACCTAAAGGAGCAACAGCATTAGATTTTGCCTTCGAAATTCACACTGATATTGGTATTAGATGTATGGGTGTAAAAGTAAATGGAAAACTTGTATCATTAAGCCATAAGCTTAATAGTGGTGATCAAGTTGAAGTTATTACATCATCTAAACAACGAGCTAGCAATGATTGGTTAAGATTTGTTAAAACTTCAAGAGCAAAATCAAAAATCAAATCTGCACTAAAAGAAGATAAAAAAAAGATAGCAATAATAGGAAAGGAAATTGCAGAAAGAAAATTAAAACATTTAAAATTAAAGCTAAGTGATAAAATAGAAACTGAATTAATTAAGCATTTTAAATCAGGTGACTCACTAGAACTTTATTTCAGATTTGGGACAGGAGCTATTGCTAACACAGAAATAAAAAACTTCGTTAACTTAAAAAATAGAGGATGGTACCAAACAATCAAAAATAAAATTTATGGACCACCTGTACCAAAATTTCCAAAAGATTCTGAAAAAATTATTGTTTTTAATGAAGAAGATGAACTTTTAGATTATAAACTTGCTAAATGTTGTAATCCAATTCCTGGAGATCATATTTTTGGTTTTCTTACTGTCATTGAAGGAATAAAAGTACATAGATCAGATTGTCCTAATGCAATTCAAATGAGATCTAATTTTTCATATAGAATTTTGCCTGGTAAATGGGTTAATAAACAAGAAATCGATTTTGTAGCAACGATTAATTTAAAAGGAATTGATCGATTAGGACTAATGAATAAGGTAACTCAAATAATTTCAAATCAAATGAATGTAAATATTAAATCAATGAATATTACTACAGAGGACGGCTTATTTGAAGGCATAATAACTCTTAAAGTGCACAATGTTGCATTTCTAAAAGAACTAACCAAAAAGCTTGAAAAAGTCGAATCTATTACATCAATTACAAGAACCTACAAACATTAAACATTATTTATAAGTAAATCATAAAAACAAACAATCTATAAACTTTTTTACTAAATTTGTGATTGTGAAATTATTAAATGAAAACTGAAAAAAAAAATCAAATAAAAGATATCTTTGATGCATATCTATCAAAGAAAAACTACCGCAAAACACCTGAAAGATATGCAATATTAGATGAGATTTATAAATTCAAAGGTCACTTTGATGTTGAATCCATGTATATCAACATGAGAAATAAAAAATATCCAGTAAGTAGAGCTACTGTTTATAATACAATTGAAATATTATTGGAGTGCCAATTAATTAGAAAACATCAGTTTGGTAAAAATCATGCACAATATGAAAAATCTTTTTTTAATAGACAACACGATCACTTAATTTGCACTAATTGTGAAAAAGTTATCGAATTCTGTGATCCTAGAATTCAAGGAATTAAAGATGCTATTGAGGATACTATGAAATTCAAAATAAATAGACATGCCTTAAATTTTTATGGTCAATGTTTAGATGAAGAAAATTGTTCGAAAAAAAATTATTAAATGGTAAAAGCAGACGTCCTATTAGGCCTTCAATGGGGAGATGAAGGAAAAGGTAAAATTGTTGATGTTTTAACATCTCAATACGATATTATAGCAAGGTTTCAAGGAGGGCCAAATGCAGGTCATACACTAGAATTTGATGGCATCAAGCATGTTTTACATACAATACCATCAGGAATTTTTCATAATGGAGTAGTAAACATAATTGGAAATGGTGTTGTTATCGACCCAATAATATTTGATAATGAAATTAAAAGCATTAGTAAGCTAAATGTTAAAATATCTAAATTGCTAATTTCAAAAAAAGCCCATTTAATATTACCAACACATAAATTATTAGATGCAGCTTCAGAAAAAGCAAAAGGTAAAGAAAAAATAGGATCAACACTTAAAGGAATTGGTCCAACTTATATGGACAAAACTGGTAGAAACGGACTCCGTATCGGAGACCTAACTGACAAGGATTTTAAGGATAAATACAATAGACTTAAAAATAAACATTTAAAATTACTCGATTTCTATGATTTTGAATATGAATTAGAAAAACTAGAAAATGAATGGTTTAGTTGTTTAAATACTCTTTTAAATTTTCAACATATTGATAGTGAGCATTATTTAAACAAATGCCTTAAAGAAAATAAAAAAATATTAGCTGAAGGGGCGCAAGGGACATTGTTAGATATAGATTTTGGTTCATATCCATTTGTCACTTCATCCAATACTATAACAGCTGGAGCTTGCACTGGTCTAGGCATTGCTCCAAATAAGATAAACGATGTTTATGGAATTTTTAAAGCATATTGTACTAGAGTTGGAAGTGGACCTTTTCCAACTGAATTATTTAATGAAACAGGTAAAAGAATTGCAAAAATTGGAAATGAATTTGGTGCAACTACTGGAAGGCCAAGAAGATGTGGATGGATTGATATTCCTGCTCTAAAATATGCTATAAATATTAATGGAGTAACTAAATTAATGATGATGAAAGCAGATGTTCTTTCAGGCATTGACGTAATAAAAGCATGTACTCATTATGAGACTAAAGAAGGTATTATAGATTATTTACCTTTTCAAAGTAATCACGATTTAACACCCATATATAAAGAAATTAAGGGCTGGAAAAATGATTTAACCAAATTATCATCTTTAAATGAAGTACCAAAAGAATTACATAATTATATCAACTGGCTAGAAGAAGAACTAGAAGTTCCAATTACAATCGTTTCAGTAGGTCCTGATAGAAAACAAACACTACACAAATAGATTTGAAATACATATTATATATTCTTGCAATAGGTATAAATATTAATCTTTTTAGTCAGGATACAAAAAAAATAGAAATACTTAATGCTGACTATACCTTTGCAGACACTGAAATACACCCAGATTATTGGAGATTAATAGGAAACGTAATATTTAGTCATAATAATATTAAAATGACATGTGATTCAGCATACCATTATATTAATAAAGATAAAATGAAAGCTTTTGGGTCAGTAAAAGTATATGATGAAAAAATCAATTTGTCAGGAAATCAACTTATTTATTTTGGGAATAATCAAAGTTTAGTTATAAGTAATAATGT
>PBQB01000085.1 GCA_002724895.1 Flavobacteriales bacterium | reverse complement strand
TCTAGGAATTATGACTGACACAGGAAGCTTTAAATTTAAATCTACTACTGCCAAGACGCATTTTATTTTGTCTGATTTAATCAATTATGGTGCAGATAATTATAAAATCCATGAATTAATTTACGATAATAACTCTCAAAGTAGAATGCATTTATTGGGATACTGCTTAAATAAAAAGTTAATTTTATATCCTGAATATAATTCTGCAATTATTTCTTTAACTGAAGATGAATTAAATACTTTTAATTTTAAAAAAGGTGATACAGAAGGATTTGTTAATTATGCATTATCAATTAAGGGTATTAATTTTGTTGCCTTTATAATTGAAAAGGATAATATTGTGAAACTTTCTTTGAGATCTAAAGGGTCATTATGTGTAAATAAAATTGCTAAACAATATTTTAATGGAGGTGGTCATACTAACGCTTCAGGTGGAACCTCATATTTATCTGTAAATGAAACAATTAAGAGTGTTGAAAAAATTATAAAAACAATATAAAAAAATAAAAAAATGAAAAAATCACTAATTTTACTAACTACTTTTGCTTTAACTTTAAATGTGTTTTCACAAAATATTTTTAAGCAAAAAACAAAAAAAAATAATTTAAACATGGAAAATGGAATTTATGCGCAAATAAACACTTCTAAAGGAGATATATTAATAAAGTTAGAATATAAAAAAGCCCCTTTAACAGTTGCTAATTTTATTGGACTATCCGAAGGATCAATAAAAAATAATAAAAAGAATATTGGTGAACCGTATTATGATGGTTTAAAATTTCATAGAGTAATAGCAGATTTTATGATACAGGGTGGCTGTCCTGATGGTAATGGTATGGGTGATCCTGGTTATAAATTTGCAGATGAATTTCATCCTGATCTAAAGCATGATGGTCCAGGAATTTTGTCTATGGCTAATAGTGGACCTTCAACAAATGGATCTCAATTTTTTATTACTCATAAAGAGACTCCATGGTTAGATGGTAAACATTCTGTTTTTGGAAAGGTAATCAATGGTCAAGATATCGTCAATTCTATAGTTCAAGACGATCTTATTAATTCAGTTAAAATTATTAAAGAAGGTTCAGAAGCACTATCTTTTGATGCTAATAAAATATTTATTTCTGCTCAAAAAGAAATAGAAAGAAAAAATGCTGAAAAAGCTAAAATAGCCGCTGAGACACTCAAAAAATTAAAAGAAGGAGCAACTGTTACTGAAAGTGGCTTAGCTTACTTCATGATTAAGGAAGGAAATGGTTTAAAAGCTGAATCTGGTAAAACTGTTTCTGTTCATTATACAGGTAAACTTATTGACGGAACAAAATTTGATTCTTCATATGATAGAAATCAGCCTATTGAATTTCCTTTAGGACAAGGAAGAGTTATTCCTGGCTGGGATGAAGGAATTGCTTTATTAAAAGTTGGAGGTAAAGCTACATTTATTATTCCTCCAAATCTTGCATACGGAGAAAGAGGTGCTGGTGGTGTGATTCCTCCTAATTCCGTATTAATATTTGAGGTTGAATTAATGGATGTTAAATAATATTATTGTGTAATTTTAGTTTTAATTTTTAATAATAAAACTATTTATTTCAATCTGGTAAAATTATTTAAGTCATAAGATTAAATATTTGTATGTTTGCTAGATAATGTTGATTTCTTACTAATATTATTTTTTAAATTTTTATGATTGCATCAGATAAGTTTTTTTTAAATTTATTTATCTTTATTATTTTAAATAATAATATTTTTTCTCAAAGTTATAATGATGGACCAATAACTTTGGAAATGAAGTTAAGAGAAGTACAAGGAAATTTTGCATCTACTGATGAAGCAGTTTTAGGAGTCGGTTTTGCGCCTGATGAGCTAACATTTAAAATTTGGGGTAAAGATAATTTAAATACATTTCCTTGGACTGGTGGAAATTGCTTGCAAGATCAAAATTTTTACCCTACTATTGGAGGTGCTAATTCATTAGATTTTAATCATACTTTTGCTAGTTTTAATTTTCCAAATCAAATTGTTCCTCAATATTTAGATATTAAAATTGATGCATGGGAAGATGATCTACCATCTGATCAACTTGTTGGATTTTGTAATTCCGGTACAGCTTGTTCATGGAACGATGTAGAATGTTGTGGAGTATGGGTTCCCCCGGTATATTTACTTGGTATACTAGTTACACCAGGATTTTGCGCTGGTATTTCTACAGGTGATGACTATAGATGTGACGCAACACCATTTTATCAAGGATTAAATTATAGAAATGGTTCTCCTTGTCAGTGGTATAGTCATGGATATATTAATGGAAGTGGATGTAATAATCCAAGTTCACAATCTGGTGCTCCTAATACAGATGGTTATTATAAGCCACACGTAGAAACTTTTTGGCGATATTCTAAAGGAACATCTTTTGCTAATTCAATTGATTTAGGAACTATAAGTACAAATACAATTTCGCATTTTAATAGTAATGAATGTTACACTAACTATTATCCATTTAGCTCCGGAAATGATGTTATATATTCTTTTAATGTAACTTCATCATCGGGGGTAAAAATATCACTTTGTGGTATTAATGGAGCACAGTTTGATAGTCATTTATATTTAGTACAGGATACTTTATTGACTTCAATTGAAAATAATAATGATTTTTGTGGTAATCAATCAGAGATATCCACTTCTTTATGTAATCCAGGAAAGTATTATATAATTGTTGATGCAATATCTCCTCAATCTAAGGGAACATTCACTTTAACGGTTACTGAAGACCCTTCGATGAATTTTTCATCAACTATTGTAAAAGAGAATGTGACTTGTGCAAATGGAGGTGATGGAAAAATTAAAGCTACTTTAAATGGAAATGGAGGTGTTCCTCCGTTCACATTTAATTGGTTTGATAATAATATGACATCTATATCCTCAACAATTGCAACATTTAATAATATTGACTCTATATCATCACTTGACACTGGAATGTATATTTTAAATGTTATAGATAATAGAAATTGTATTTTAGTTGATACAATTTATCTTGATTCTTTAGAAACATTAGAATTACAGGTGACGCCTGTTGATCCAATTATTTGTTCCGGTTCTAGTGTTAATTTAACTGTTTCAGGTGCAAATACATATTCATGGATACCTTCAAATACACTAAATACAAATTTTGGTAATATTGTTCAAGTTACTCCACAAGTATCATCAACATATTCAGTAATAGGTACTGGAATTAATGGTTGTGAAGATACATTACAAATAAATGTAGGTGTAATTCCGGGTCCAAACATTAATGTATTTCCTCCATCTATTAATATTTGTCAAGGAGATACAATTACATGCTATCTTTCTGGTGCTGAATCTTACAGTTGGTTTCCAAACAACTCCATTTCAACTAATAACGGTGATACTGTTACTATTTTTACTAATAGTACTACAAATTATTCAGTAATTGGTTCTGATAATAGTGGATGTAATTCAACTATTCAAATACCAGTAAATGTTGTAGTTTCACCAATAGTAAGTTTAAATACTTCAAATGATACAATATGTGTTGGAGATCAACTTTTGTTAAACGCATCTGGAGCCAGTTCATATATATGGAACCCAAGTAATACATTCATTATTAATACTGGAGATAGTGTATCAGTTTCACCAATATTTAATACTTTATACACTGTTGTAGGTTCTGATACAAATAACTGTTCATCTACTGCGTCAAAATTTATTTATGTTAATCCTTTACCTGTTATGAACATAAATTCATCAGGTGACACAATTTGTGAAGGAAGTTCGATTAATCTTAACGTTAATGGAGCCTCTAATTATATATGGTCTCCTGCATTAGGACTTAATACATCTATTGGCGCAAATGTTATTGCTTCTCCTAACTTGTCAACAGTTTATTCTGTTACAGGAATTGATATTAATGGATGTTCAGATGTTTTATCTACTTCTATTTATGTAAATCCTAAACCTAACATTATTTTAGACCCTCCTTTTGCAAATATTTGTGAAGGAAAAAGCGTTAATATATTAGCATTTGGAGCTAATACATATTCTTGGAACCCTACATTTGGTTTAAATACATCTTCCGGTTCTATTGTAACTGCAAACCCCTCATCGTCAGTTAATTATAGTGTCATAGGCACAGACATTAAAGGTTGTACAAATACAATCAATTTTCAATTAAATGTTGGTATAACCCCAAATTTATCTATAAATCCTTCAAATCCTATTATTTGTAAAGGTGAAAATATAAGTTTGATTGCATCAGGAGCAAATGAATATATTTGGACTCCTAATTTAACGTTAAGCTCTAATGTTGGGACAATGGTAAATGCAAATCCTAATTTAACAACTACATATACTTTAATAGGTACAGATACAATTGGATGTAAAGATACTATAAATACAACTGTTATTGTTAAAGAACTACCACAAGCGAATATAGAGGAAAATTATGGTACATTAATTTGTAATGGAGATTCAGCTATCATTTCAATAGATGTAACTGGAAATCCACCATGGAATATTTCATATTCTAATAATGGAGTTTTTCAAGATCAAATTACCTCTACAAATAATCCAACCATAATATTTGCTACAAGTTCTGGTATTTATACTGTTCCAACAATTTCAGATGCAACTGGATGTAGTAATACTGGATTAGGCTCATTATCAATAGAAGTTTTTAACAAACCAATAGCTGATTTTGATTTTTTCCCACAACCTACTAATGAATTAAGTCCTAAAGTATCATTTACAAATTATTCTAATTTTGCAGAAAATTGGATTTGGGATTTTGGAGATGGTTATATTAATTCTTTTGATTTTTCTCCAACTCATAGTTATATTCAATCAGGAACATATAATGTGCAATTAGTTGTCACTAATGGGATTTGTAGTGATACAATTCAAAAAAATGTAATTATAGATCCTGTTTATTCTTTATATATCCCAGATGCATTCTCTCCAAATGATGATGGTTTAAATGATGTTTTTTTACCAGTTGGTAGATCTATTGTTAGTTATCATTTAAGAATTTTTAATAGGTGGGGAGAAGAAATATTTATTTCTGATAACATAAATTATGGTTGGAATGGGGAGTTAAGTAATAATAGTATAGCAGAACCAGGATATTATAATTATATTATTAAAATTGTAGATGAAATAGGAACTTCTCATAAAAGAAGTGGAATAGTTTTATTAAATTAAATTAGATTTGTGAATAGTTATGAGTGATAAAATACAAATTTTAAATTCTAAAGAAGTTAATCAAAAAATTGAACGATTAGCATGGGAAGTTTACGAGCATAACTTTGAAGAAAAAGAAATAATTATTGTGGGTATAGCTGATAGAGGAAGTAATTTATCAATAGAATTAGCTGAACATTTAAAAAATATTTCAAAAATGGATATTAAACTTGCAAAGTTATTTTTAGATAAGGATAATCCATATGAACAAGATGTAAAATTAAATTTAACTTCATCGGAATATAAAGATAAGGTTATTATTTTATGTGATGATGTTTTAAATTCTGGCAAAACTTTAATGTTTGCTACAAAGCATTTCCTAAATCAAAGAATTAAAAAAATATCTACAGTAGTTTTAATTGAAAGAAATTACAATATATATCCTATAAAGGCAGATTTTGTTGGTTTATCACTTGCAACCACATATCAACAATATGTAAAAGTTAATCTAGATAGAAGAAATAAAGCTGTGTATCTCTCTTAAAATAGATTCGATACCTTTATTGGAAACATTAACTCTAAATTTAGCATTATTATACAATTTTTCTCTTTCTATTAACTGAGTAGAAATCTTTTGCAATAAATCAAAATCAGTTAAATTTTTTAATATAGGTCTTTCCAGATTATTATTTAATCTATTAAATAAAATATCTATATTACATTTCAGATAGATTGAAACACCATTTTTATTTATATATTCAATGTTATTATTGTAAATTGGTAATCCACCTCCACATGCAATAACATGGGGTTTCATATTTCTTCTAATTAATTTATACTCTAATTCTCTAAAATAATCTTCCCCAAATTCATGGAAAATGCAATTAATTGATTTTTTACTTTCTGATTCTATCAGTTTATCTGTATCAATAAATGGCATATTTAACTTTTTTGAAAGATGTTTTCCAATCGTTGTCTTTCCTGAACCCATGTAACCTATTAAGTATATCATTTAAACATTGAATAGAATTTAAATTTATTAAATAAATATTAAAATATTTATTTTAATTAAATTATTATTTAAATAAGATAATCGATTAAAGAAAATATTATATTTGCAATCGATTTATTGACCTGGTAGCTCAGTTGGTAGAGCATCTCCCTTTTAAGGAGAGGGTCCTGGGTTCG
>PBQB01000084.1 GCA_002724895.1 Flavobacteriales bacterium | reverse complement strand
ATATTCGAGCTGAAAATAATGATGCAATTTCTCTTTTACCAGAAAGAGCTGAATATGAATTTTATGAATATTCAACTATTTCAGGATTTGTAGATAATTACAATGTGAAAACTAAAAATTTAATAAAGATTACAGATTTATTAGGAAAAAATTTAGTAGATCTAAAAGATTCAAGAAATGTTCCTGTATTTTTTATTTTTGATGATGGATCAGTAGAAAAAAAGATAATTTTAGATTAATTTGATTCAAAATGAGTAAAGTTAGTTCTAAAAATATATCTAAGAAAATTTTACATAAAGCTTTTTCTCTAATGTCTATAGCAAGACAATTATCATGTATTTATGAGAGTAATAAAGAAATTACATCTAAATATGTTCATGCAACTTCTAAAGGACATGAAGCAATTCAATTAGCAGTTGGTTTACAATTAAAAAAATATGATTGGGTTTCTCCATATTATAGAGATGATTCAATGTTATTATCTTTAGGGATTTCTCCATATGAATTAATGCTTCAGTTATTTGCTAAGAAAGATGATCCCTTTTCTGGTGGAAGAACATATTATTCTCATCCTAGTTTAAAAAGGGATTCAATAGCAAAAATCCCTCATCAATCTTCTGCAACTGGTATGCAAGCGATACCAACTACAGGTATTGCAATGGGATTGCAATATCAAGAAAAAGAAGGTTTAAAAGTAAATGTTAAAGGAAATGAGCCAGTTGTTGTTTGTTCATTAGGTGACGCATCAGTTACTGAAGGGGAAGTTGCTGAAGCATTTCAAATGGCATCATTAAAAAAATTACCAATTTTATATTTAGTTCAGGACAATGAATGGGATATATCTGCACATGCTAAAGAAATAAGGGCAGTAGATATTAATCAATATGCACAAGGTTTTGGGATAGCAGTTATTACTATTGATGGGACAGATTTTATAAAATCTTATCAAAATGTACAAAAGGCTATTTTAAATATTCGTAAAAATAGAAAACCAGTTCTTATTCATGCTAAAGTTCCCTTACTAAATCACCATACATCAGGAGTAAGAATGGAATGGTATAGAGATGATATTGAAGAAGCAAAAAAAAGAGATCCATTTGTTAAATTGAAAAAAAATATGATTAGTTATGGATTTACTGATGAAGAATTAAGGAATATTGAAGAAAATAGTAAGACCATAGTTAATGAAGATTACAATAAGGCTATAAATGCTAAAAATCCATCAAAGGAGGATTTATATACACATGATTTTGCACCAACACCTATTTTGGAAGAAAAGGGAGAAAGGGCTCCAATAAATAATGAGAAAATAATCATGGTAGATGCTGCTGTTTCAGCTATTAGAGAACTTATGAAACAACACCCAGAGTGTTTATTATATGGTCAAGATGTAGGAAAAAGACTTGGTGGGGTATTTAGAGAATCTGTTAATTTAGCTCAGAATTTTGGTGATAATAGAGTTTTTAATACTCCAATTCAAGAAGCATTTATAATCGGAAGTACTGTTGGTATGTCTGCAGTTGGTTTAAAACCAATTGTTGAGATACAATTCGCAGATTATATTTGGCCTGGATTAAACCAATTATTTACTGAAGTTAGTAGATCTTGTTTTTTATCTAATGGTAAGTGGCCTGTAAGTTGTATTATTCGAGTTCCAATTGGAGCTTATGGTAGTGGAGGTCCTTATCATTCATCTTCTGTAGAATCTGTATTATTAAATATTAAAGGGATTAAGGTAGCTTACCCATCAACAGCTGCAGATTTAAAAGGACTTATGAAAGCAGCATATTATGATCCTAATCCTGTTATAATGTTAGAACATAAAGGATTGTATTGGAGTAAAATTAAAGGAACTGAAAAAGCTAAAACAATTGAACCTTCAACAGATTATATATTGCCATTAGGAAAAGGTAGAGTTGTTTTAGAAGCACTAGAATCAAATATAGAGATTGGTAAAAGTGTTTCTATTATTACATATGGAAGAGGTGTTTATTGGGCTTTAGAATCTGCTATGGATTTCAAAGATATGGTTGAAATTATTGATTTAAGAACACTATATCCTATTGATGAAGAATTGATTATTACATCTGTAAAAAATCATGGAAAGTGTTTGATTTTAACAGAGGAACCATCTTTAAATAGTTTTGCACAATCGTTAGCTTCAAGAGTTTCACAACAATGTTTTCAATTTTTAGATGCACCAGTTTTAGTGTTAGGATCAGAAAATCTACCTGCAATACCATTAAATGAAGACTTAGAGTCACAAATGATTCCAAATAAATTTAAAGTAAGTAGTAAAATAAAAGAGTTATTGGATTATTAAACTCTTAATTTTTTCCATTATTTGATTTTCTTTCCAAACTTTCTCAATATTTGGAATTTTCATGACAGTTTGCATAACTTCTTCTTGTTTAAGACCTATTTTCCATGCTTTTGAATATTCAATATTTGAAAAACTAACCATGCTATATAATGGAGTCCATATATCTGGATACAGATTTGAGAATTTTTTTTCAATTTGTTTTTGTAATAAAAATTTAGGGTCCGCTGTTTTATCTCTCATAACAATAAAATTATGTAGTGATAGATCTTGAAGGCCATCTCCATTAGGTTTCCTTATGTTGGAGTATTCTTTAAAGCAATTAGTTAAATTATCATGTTTATTTAGTAGCTCATCTAATACTCTACAATCTTCAAAGCCACAATTCATCCCTTGACCATAAAATGGAACTGTAGCATGCGCTGCATCACCAATAATTAAGGTTGTATTTTTAAAATGCCAAGGAAATGTTTTTACTATTGCTAAATTTGATGTTGGATTTAAATTCCATTGACTATACAAATCTGGAACTAGTTTCGTGAAATCAGGAAACATCTCTTTGAAAAAATCTTCAATATTTTTTTTATTATTTAGACTTTGAAAAGAATTTTTGCCTTCTTTTGGTGCAAAAAGAGTACATGTAAAGCTACCGTCTAAATTAGCTAGTGCCATTAGCATAAAATCGCCTCTAGGCCAAATGTGAAGAGCGTTTTTATCTAATAAATACGTATTGTCTTTTGCAGATGGAATAAGTAACTCTTTATAGTCATGATTTATTTCGTTGTAATTAAATGAGTGATTATATTTTTCAATCATTTTTTTTCTGACAACTGAAAAAGTTCCATCTGCTCCAATTATAAAATCGGAGTTTATAATTTGCTGATTTTTTGATTTCGTATTTTCAAAAGTAGTAGAGGATGTTTTAAAATTTACATCTATACATTTTTCGTTAAAAAATAAATTTGCTCCATTCTTTTCTGCTAAATCCATCATAAGAACATTCATTTTTGCTCTAGAAACAGAGTAAATAGCCTCTCCATCATTCCCATATGGTTGTTCAGTTAAAACTCCTTTTTTATCATGCATAATACGTTTATATACAGGAATAGCAATTTTTCTTACTTGATTATCTATTCCAGCATTTTTAAGTGCTGTCCATCCTCTTGTGGATAGTGCCAGATTGATTGATTTTCCAGCTGTGATAATTTCTTTTCGTAAATCTTTTCTTCTTTCAAAAATATTCACATCATACCCTCTTTTTGTCATGTATAATGAGCAAAGAGAGCCAACAAGTCCAGCACCAACTATTGTGACTTTTTTATTCATTTATAATAGTTTTTTAAAAATTTCATAAAATCTATATATATCAATATAGCTATTATACAGAGGTACTGGTGCAATACGAATTACATCAGGTTCTCTCCAGTCAGCTATAATACCACTTTTAGTAATTCTTTCAAAAAGATTTTTTTCTTTGCTTTTAACTTTAATAGAAATTTGACATCCACTATTTTTTGGAGTTATAATTTTAATTTGATTATTTGGTATTTTATCTAATAAAAACAATAAATATGAATTCATATTTTTTGATTTCTTTATAAGTTTTTGCATGCCAACTTTATCAAATATGCTAAGAGAAGCTCTTACAGCAGCTAATGAAAGTATTGGAGGATTACTTAATTGCCAACCCTCAACTGATTTGATAGGATTAAATTTACTTGGCATTTTAAATCTATCTTTTTTATTATGTCCCCACCAACCACAAAATCTAGGCAAATTTTTATTATGATGTTTTTTATGAACAAATGCTCCACCGATAGACCCTGGTCCTGAGTTTAAATATTTATATGAACACCAAACTGCAAAATCTACATTCCATTTATGCAATTCTAAATTTACATTACCAACAGCATGTGCTAAATCAAATCCTACTAATATATTTTTTTTCTGCGCTATTTTAGTAATTGATTTAAAATCAAAAACTTGTCCGGTATAATAATTTACTCCACCCAATATGATTAGTGCTATATCATCTCCTTGATCATTTATTAGTTTTGTAATATCTTCTGTTTTTAAAGTTGATTCTCCTTTGTTTGGTTTTAATTTTATAAGTGCTTCTTGTATTTTAAATCCATGAAATTTAATTTGAGATTCAATAGCGTAAATGTCTGAAGGAAATGCATCTCCTTCAATTACAATTTTGAATCGTTTAGATGTAGGTCTATAAAAAGAAACCATCATTAGATGTAGGTTAACTGTTAGTGTGTTCATAGCTACTACTTCAGTTTTTTTTGCACCCACTATCTTCGCATAACTTTTAGATAAAAACTCATGATATGGCAACCATGGGTTTGAAGCATTAGTATGGCCTTCAACTCCTAAATTAGCCCAATCATTAATTTCTTGATTTATAAATTCTTTAGTTATTTTTGGTTGTAGTCCTAATGAATTACCACAAAAGTATATGTGCTCTTTTCCGTTTTTTTGAAGTGGAATATGAAATTGATTTTTATATTTTCTTAATTCATCTTCTGAATCAAGCATTAATGCAAACTCTTTGGTTAATTTATATTTCATTGATTTGGTATAATACAGGTCTACTCGGAGAAGCATCTGAAACAAATGGAGCAAATTGAAGATTTAACAAATATTTTCCATCTATAATTTTATTTGGAACAAAAATCATTTCAGTTATAGTTTTTTTTGATGCTCTTAAATTAAGTTTTTTATTATTAGTTTCCCAAAATATATTATGTGCAGAAAGGATTCCATCATCAAATAATCTATCTACAGATGGTATGTCAACTAATAGATGTTTTACACCTAAACTAACTATATATTCCATAGCCTCAACTGTAAAAAAAGGTGAAGTTTTTTTCATATAGTTCCTCTCTTTTTTATTTTCTAAATTTGGAATTGTCCTAATAATTAGTCCCTTTAAAAAACTAGTATCTTTTCCTTCAAGTTTTTTTGTTAATTGTTCTTTTGTAATTACTAAATCTTCATTTTCAATAGGGGGATTATATTTTTCATTTGATTTTGTAGCTCTAATAGAAATTAAATAAGATGGTATTATTTCTTCATCTAAACATTCTAAAATTGATACTCTTTCTTTAGTTATGTGACCAATACATTCAGTATGAGTTCCATTGCAGTGAGGTGTAAAATGATATGTTTCAAAGTTACAAGGACCTCCTTCTCTTGTATCCCCTATAAAATTATTATCTTTATATGCGTTAGATGTTGCTGAAGTTACTTCATAGGTATTTGGCTGAGGACCATTAAAAATTAAAGGAATAGAAATGTCTATTCCTTTAGAAAAGTCTACTTGAAATTTTTTATCTTCTATTGGGAAAAATATTTTCATTTAAATAAGGTCTTCTTTTTCTTTTCCTAACCAATTTAAAACATTTTTACACCATATGTCTTTTCCTTCTTGCTTGGAAATAGTTCCTGTTTCTATAGCATAATCTAAAACCCTACCAGGATAAGATGTGCCTACACCTTCCATTTCTCCCAAAGGATAAGGATCATCTAATCCCATAACAATTTGGCTTGCTCCAACTCTCTTTTTTAATAATTCTAAAGTATATGAGTCATGTACTAATGTATCAAAATATAAGTTTTTATGCCCTAGTGTTTTTCTAGGATCTTCTAATTTTTTAAAAATATCTGGTCGACCATCAAATCCTTGAATTCTTCTTCCATAGTTAGCGATACCTAACATCCCTCCATGAGCAAAGCTTGTTCTTAATTTAGGGAATTTATTTGGCAAATTTCTAAGTGTAAATAGGTGCAATGTATCAGCACATTGTGCCATCATCCATACTAAATGAAATCTCCAATATTGATTTTTTAAAGCAACCATTTTTTCTCCATCATAAGGGTGGATTTGTAATGCTAATTCGTATTTATTGGCTAATTCAAAAATTGGGTCAACCTCTTTATCAGCAATAGATAACCATTCACCCTTTTTATTCATAAAATGACTTGGTAAACACATTACTTTCAAACCTAGCATATTTACACATTTATCAATTTCTTTGAGAGCAAGATCAATATATAATGGTTGAACAACAAATCCACATGTAAATTTATGAGGATATCTTTCTTGTACTGACGCATTAAAATCATTTTGAAATCGAATTGCATCAGAACAATCTTTTTTCTTCCACCCATTACAATATAGTTGTGAAAGACATAGCATAACTGCGTGATCTATATTATTTTGATGCATCCAATTTATTTTATCTTCAAGAAAGAACCCTTTTCCATTAATTGGTCTAGACCAATTTTGTTGTCTCATGAATTTTTTATCTTCATCAATCCAAAATAGTTTTTTTTCTTTCATGAAATTTGGAATTTCTGAAGGCTCTGGTAAAATATGTCCGTGTGCATTAATTCTCATAAATCAAATTAAATGTTAGATATATCTTTCATCTACATCCATAACCTCTCCAGTTTTTGGACATGTTCTTAATTTTTCATCAGAGTAAAAACGCTTAAATACAGGTAAAAAGTCTTTTTCAATGTTAGTTAAATGAAAATACTCTTCATATAATAATTCATTTGCTGTATCTGAGAACCACATTAATCCATCTTTATGTTCTTTAGTCCTTTTTCTCTCAATTACTAAACCAATTGAACCTTCAGATCTAACTGGAGAATGAGGTATTTTTTCTGGTAATAAAAACATTTCCCCTTCTTTTATTTTATACTCAACTAATTTTCCTTTTTGCTGAGTTTTTACAATAATATCTCCTTCTATTTGATAAAAAAGTTCCTCTGTTTCGTTATAATGATAATCTTTTCTTGAATTAGGGCCAGCTACAATCATTACTATATAATCTCCAGATTCAACATATAGATTTTTGTTTCCTACAGGAGGTTTTAATAAATGTCGATTTTCATTAATCCATTTTTGAAGGTTGAAAGGTTTTTTGATTTCCATAATTTTATTTTTTTATATAGTTGCTATTACTTTTAATTCTATCGCTATTGGAGTTGGTAAACTCTTTATTTCTATGGTTGTTCTACATGGTTGATTTTTCTTAAAATACTCTGCATATACTTTGTTATATGTTTTAAAATCATCTTTCATGTTAGTAAGAAATACTTGAACATCAATAATATTTTCCCATGATGAGCCAGCATCCTCTAAAATAAAACGAATATTTTCAAAAACAGAGTGACATTGAATTTCAATATCATAGCTTATGATATTACCATTATTGTCTAGATTAACTCCAGGAATTTTTTCTTGATTCGCTTTTCTTGGTCCTACTCCTGATAAAAATAATAAATTACCCACTTTTCTTGCGTGAGGGTATAATCCAACAGCTTGTGGTGCTCTTTTAGAATTAAATTTTTCTCCGTTTTTCATATTTTAACACATATGTTTTTAGGTTCAGTAAAAAAATCTAGTGATTTAAATCCTCCTTCTCTTCCTAATCCGGAACTTTTCATTCCTCCAAATGGGATTCTTAAATCTCTAAGTAGCCATGTATTAATCCATATAACTCCTGAATCTATTTTTGCTGCCACTCTGTGAGCTTTGCTAACATTTTCTGTAAAGATACTAGCAGATAAGCCATACTTAGTTGAGTTAGCCATATTGATTACTTCTTCTTCGGTTTTAAATGGAATTATTGATACTACTGGTCCAAATATTTCTTCCTGATTAATTGAGCAATTATAATCGAGACCTTCAATTATTGTTGGTTTTATATAATATCCTTCTTTAAGTTCTCCTTCCAATAAGTTTCTTTCTCCACCAAGTAAAATTTTACCTCCCATTTTTTTAGCTTCATCAATTTTTGATAATATTTTATTCATGTGGTCTTTTGAGACCACTGCGCCTAAATTAGTTTTAGGGTCTTTAGGATCTCCTACTATAAGTTTTGAAGCTTTAGCTATTAATGCATCTCTAAATTTATTATAGATTTTTTCCTCAATAAAAATACGTGATCCACATAAACAAATTTGTCCTTGATTAGTAAATGCTGCTCTTGAAGCAATACTTACAGCTTTATCAAAATCAGCATCTGCAAAAATTATATTAGGATTTTTCCCTCCTAGCTCTAGAGAAAGTTTTTTAAACATAGGAGCGGTAACAGTAGCAATATGTTTTCCTGTCACCGTTCCTCCGGTGAACGAAACTATAGGAGTATCTTTATGTGTAGTAAGAGGATCTCCAACTTTACTTCCTAAACCGTGAACAATATTTAAAACTCCTTTTGGCAAACCTGATTCTATACATATTTTGCTAAAAAGATAAGCTGTCATTGGAGTAATCTCAGAAGGTTTTGCTACAACTGTATTGCCTGAAGCAAGTGCAGGAGCAATTTTCCAAGTTAACAGGTAAAGTGGTAGATTCCAAGGTGAAATACATGCAGCTACACCAATTGGTTGACGTAATGTATAATTTATAGCAACTCCATCCATTTCATGTAAATTTGAACTATCGTGCAAAATAGCTCCAGCAAAAAAACGAATATTTGCAGGAGCTCTTGGAATATCTACTTTAGAGGCTAAACTCTCTGGTTTTCCATTATCTTTACTTTCAGCTATTACTAGTTTATCAAAATGTTTTTCTATGTTGTCAGCAAGTTTCATAAGAATCTTTGATCGTTCTTGTTTGCTAGTTGAACTCCACATTGGAAACGCTTTTTTGGCTGATTTTACAGCATTATTTATATCACGCTTGTCAGAATCAGGAATTAGTGAATACACTTTTCCTGTAGAAGGATTTATATTATCTAAATATTGTCCATTTTCAGGGGCAACAAGTTCACCATTAATATAATTGAATATTTTTTCCATTTATAAGCTTTTTGTTCTTCCTCCATCTACTGGCATATTAATTCCGTTTATGTATGAAGCTGCAGGACTACAAAGAAAAGCTACGGCATTTGCAATTTCTTTTGCTTCTCCAAATCTTCCAGCTGGTACTTGTTGTTTCATTAAAGAAGAAATTTCATCTTCTGTTTTACCTTGAATTTCTGCTTTTTTAGTAATTAATGATTTTAATCGATTAGTATTTGTAAATCCAGGTAAAATATTATTAACTGTAATTCCATAACCACCTAATTCTGAAGATAGTGTTTTTGCCCAATTTGCAACAGCAGCACGAATGGTATTTGAAACTCCTAAACCTAATATAGGAGCTTTTACAGAAGTAGAAATAATATTTACAATCCTCCCATATTTTTCTTTTTTCATTCCATTAACTACTTTTTGTACTAATATTTGATTATTTATTAAATGCATTCTAAATGCTTCTTCAAATGATGTAGTATTGGCATCTGTAATAGGTCCTGCTGCAGGACCACCAGTATTATTAATTAATATATGATAATTAGCACTTAATAATTTCACTTCTTCTTTTAGTTTGTCAGAATCTCTAAAATCAATTGCAATAAAACTATGTGTTTGTCCTTTACTTTTATCGAGATCATTTAAAACATTTAATAATTTAGATTCATTACGTGCAATTAATGTAATATTTGCACCTAGATTTGCTAATTCAATTGCAGAAGCTTCACCTATTCCTTGTGTACTTCCACAAACAATTGCATTTTTATTTTTTAAATTAATATCCATTTGCTTTTATCTCTTATAATTAAAACCTAGTTTTTCTTTTACTTTTTTTGGTAATTTCGGTAAATAAGAACGAGAAATCATAAGTGTAGCAATATTAGCTAAATCAGTAAAAACCTTATGCTTATCTACAGTTTCTTTTAAATATCCTTGTCCTGAACTTCCTCCTGTACCAATTTTTTGACCTAACATTTTTTCTACCATTTGTACATGCCTAAATCTCCATGAATTAATTTTATGATCTAAATCAACTAAATTTCTTAATAACTGATATGGTAAATGTAAAATAGGTTCATCTCTATACAAATTAATTAGTAGAGCAGACATAGTTGCTTTATATGAGAGTTCGGTTTCTCCTTTTTCAATAGCTTTGTTATGTTCCTTTTCATCTAGAACACGTTGAAAATATTTTTTATTTTCTTCTAACATATGAATTCGTAGATTTTTGTTTTCCTGACTGAGATTAGATGAATTAATAATTGAAACTTCTTGATCTAACATGTTACTTATTACTTTTTCATATTTTTTAGTAAAGTCAAAATCTTTCATGTTAAGAAAAGGTATTCTTTCAAGCCATTTTTCTACTAAATTAAACAATGAGTCCGTATTTTCTAGATTAAGAATTTCATTTTTTTCTTCCCCTTTAAATTGGGCATGATAAGGACATCCTCCAAATTGATGTCTTTTTTCAATTTTTAAACCAAGCATCAATTCAATTTTTCTAAATTGGTGTGATTGAAATCCTGATGCAGGAGAGAGGTAATGACGAAAATCTAAGAAGTCTAGTGAAGTCATTGTTTCTAATATTTCAATTTGATTAACAAGAACACCCATTATTTTATTAGACCTTTCTACTCTTCCAACAATCAGACCAATATTTTCTTCATCGATTTTTTCTTGCTTGAAATATTGCATAATAGAATTTAGTTCATGTATAATTTGTTTAAACCATAATTCATATGCTTGATGAATAATAATAAATAGCATTTCTTCATGAGCTTCATTTCCTTTTGAAGAGCTTTCTGGTGACTGTGCATTTAAAATTTTATCTAATTGAAGATAGTTTATATAATGAAGAGATGCATTTTTTGACATTTTTTTGTTTTAGTAAAATTAATATGTTTTATTTTTTAATTATTGTTTTAATTTTTTCACCATTGTAAGAATTGTAGCTAGCATTACTGTTTCTCCTTCATCATCATAGACATCAACAAGGAATTTGACAATTCCTTTAGCAATATCATTTTCATCTTTTTTTTCTTGTTCAATTTTTTCTTTTGCAGTAAAACGAACTCCGATTGTCATCCCTGGATATACAGGTTTTGTGAATCTACATTCATCTATTCCATAATTCAAAAGAACTGGCCCTTTTGGAGGGTCAACAAACAAACCTGCTGCTCTCGACATTATGTAGTATCCATGTGCAACTCTTTCTGTAAAGATAGTGCCTTCTAAAGAATTTTCATCCATATGAGCATAAAATTTATCTCCACTAAGTTCAGCAAAATCTTCAATATTATCTAGAGTTATCATGTGTTTTTCTGTGATTACTGTATCCCCAATTCTTATTTCTTCAAAATGTTTTCTAAACACATGAGGTCCACCAGTATTTTGTTTTCCTCCCACTTGATATTGTTTTGTGAGAGCTGTGATTGTTGTAGGATGACCTTGGATAGCAGTCCTTTGTAGATAGTGCTTTATTCCTCTAATGCCACCCATTTCTTCACCACCACCTGCACGACCAGGACCACCATGTGTAAGTAATGGCATAGGAGAACCATGTCCTGTACTTTCTTTAGCACATGCTTCATTTAGAACTAATATTCTTCCATGCATAGAAGCAACACCTAATACAAATTGCTCCGCAATTTTCATGTCATTAGTGATAATAGAACAAACTAAAGATCCTTTACCCATTCTAGCAAGTTCTATAGCTTCACTTATATTTTTATATGGTAGTATAGTGGATACAGGTCCGAAAGCTTCAATTTCATGACAGTCTGTTTTATTAAAAGGGTCATTATTTAAAAAAAGTATAGGAGACATAAAGGCTCCTTTATTTTTATTTGCACCTATAACTTCAAAATCTTCTAAGCTTCCAAAAATAATTTCTTGT
>PBQB01000083.1 GCA_002724895.1 Flavobacteriales bacterium | reverse complement strand
CCTCCTTGCTTACAAGTTGATTCAATTGTATCAACTCCGGTTAGCTGTAATGGTGGAGATGGAACAGCAACAGTTTATGTTAGTAATGGACTTGGTCTTTTAAGTTATAATTGGTTGACTACACCAAATCAAGTTTCTCAGCAGGCAGATTCATTAAGTGCTGGTACATACATTGTTAATGTTACAGATGCTAATGGATGTATAGTTAATGGTGGAGTCACACTAACTAGTCCAATTAACTGCGCTTTAGATTTATTTATTTCTGAATATGCTGAAGGGAGCTCATTTAATAAATACTTAGAAATATATAATCCAACTAGTGTTAATGTTGATTTGGCTGATTACGAGATATGGAAGATTCAAAATGGTAACCCTCCATGGGGTAATGGTGGTACTTTAAGTTTATCTGGGACAATTGCACCAAATGATGTGTATGTTATTTACCATCCAAGTTCAGATCCTGCAATTATTACACAGGGAGATGTTTCTTGGGGAGGAGCTACAGGTGCCAATTGGAATGGAAATGATGCTGTAGGATTAGCTAAAAATGGAGTGTTAATAGATGCAGTTGGTAATGATGGACAAGCTCCAAGCAATGGAAGTGGTTGGGATGTTGCTGGAATTACAGATGGAACCAAGGAGCACACATTAATAAGGAAATGTGTTATTATGCAGGGAGATACGAATTGGACTCAATCAGCGGGAACTAATTTAACAAATTCTCAGTGGGTAGTAGAACCACAAAATTATTGGTTAGATGTTGGTCAACATACTTTATGTCCTCCGATTTATGGTTGTACAGATTCATTAGCAGTAAATTATGATCCTAATGCTACAGCAGATGATGGTTCATGTATCTACTGTGTTGGAATTGATACTACAACTGTAGTAGAATGTGATTCATATACTTGGCAACTTAACGGGATGACTTATAATACTAGTGGATTGCATTGGATTTCATATACCAGTTCTGCTGGATGTACAGATACCATTATACTTGATTTAACAGTCAATTATTCAAATAGTGATACAACAACGATATCCACTTGTAGTTCCTTTGTTTGGGATGGTGTTACTTATAATTCTACAGGAATTTATACTAATGTATACACTAATTTAACCGGATGTGATTCAACACATACTTTAGATTTAACTGTCAATGCTTCTTTAGATACAGTATTTAAAAAGATATGTGATGGAGATAGTGTTGTAGTTGGATCAAGTATTTATTATAATGCTGGTAACTACTATGATACATTAACCGCAATTAATGGTTGTGATAGTATTCTTTACACTAAAGTATCTTTATTTTCAACACCTACTTTAAGCATTCAATCACAACCCTCACCACCAAAGATATGTTTGGGTGAAAAGATTATCCTTGAAGCAACAAATGGATTTACATATTATTATTGGATGGATATAAATGGTAATGTTTTAGCACAAACACAGAATTATGAAGATTTTCCAACAGAAGACACATGGTATATGGTTTATGGAAAAGATACAAATAATTGTACTGTAAGTAAGGAAGTCTGGGTAGAGGTAGACTCTTGTGTTTCAAATATTAATGAGATTTTAAGTAATAAAATTTTAGTTTATCCTAATCCTTCTAGCGGAAAATTTAATATTGATTTAGATGGAGTGGATTTAATAGGTTCTAAACTAGATATAATTAATTCATTAGGCAAAGTAATATATAAAGATTTATTAGATGAAAATAATTTTCATATTGATTTAAAAGCAAATTCTAAAGGAGTGTACTTCATTAGAATTGAGAATAATGATAATATTCTAATTAAGAAATTAACAATAAAATAGTTTAATTATGAATAGAATTTTATTTTTTTTGATAAGCTTACCTTTTTTAAGTTTCTCTCAACAATTGACAACTGAGAATTTTTTTTATGATGGAAATAATAGAGAATATATAATTTATGTTCCACAAACTTATTCTTCTTCTAATCCAGCGCCAATCTTATTTGCTTTTCATGGTGGATCTGGATATGCAGAGGATTTTATGAATTATGAAGCAGATTTTAGATCTATTTCTGATACTGCCGGATTCATATTAGTTTATCCTCAAGCTCTCGCTGATCCAAATGATGGAGGTTCTACTAATTGGTTACACAAGGAGCCTACAAATCATAAAGATATATTTTTTGTTGAGGCATTAATTGATGAAATATCTTTATCTTACTCAATTGATAACAGTAGGGTGTATGCTTGTGGTTATTCGCTGGGTGGAATGTTTTCTTATGAATTAGCATGTCAATTAAACAGTAAAATATCTGCCATTGCTTCTGTTGCTGGAGCCGCATTTTTAGGAGCATTTGGAAGTTGTAATTTAACACATCCTACAGCTGTTTTAAGTATTGCCGGTACAGCTGATGGGATACATCCATATGATGATCAAAACGGATGGTATTTTCCAGTAAGTGAAATAAATAACTTTTGGGCAAGCTATAATAATACTGATTTAACTCCTTTAGTTTATCAACTTCCTGATTTATCAACCGCAGATGGAAGCACAGTAGAAAGATTTTCATGGACAAATGGAGATGGATGTGTAGTAGTAGAAGAGTTGAAAATCACTAATGGTGGACATGATTGGCCATCTTTAGCAAATGGATGGGGAAATCAGGATATCGATGCTAATACTGAGGTTTGGAATTTTGTATCAAAATTTAATTTAAATGGGATGATCAATTGTAATTCAACATCTGACAATTTTCAAATATTAAATACTAAAAAATCTAATATTATAAAAACAATTGATATCTTAGGAAGGTCATTAGATAACTGTACAGATAATAAAATATTGTTTAATATTTTAAATAATGGTAAAGTAGAAAAAAAATTAGTTGTTAATTAGTTGTTGTAAATCTTTAAGTATCTTTTTCTTTGAATTTAACAAGATTTTTTTGGAAGTTTAGATTTTTTAATTTAGTAATAATTGTACTTTTTTGTATTCTTTGTTGCTTTAATATTTCTTCTTTAAATGTATTTTTTGAAAGTGAACGAATAATTGAACTTTCGAATGTAGATAAGGATATCATTGATAAATCAATTGATGATAGTAATTTATTACTTGTCGGAATTAAACTTAAAGACAGTATTTCATTTAATAAAATTAATGAAGTTAATAATGTAGTTAAAGAGATAAGTAATAGTAAAAAAATCAGATCAATTAAAAGTATATTAAATGAAAAAATAATAATTAATGA
Organism: Flavobacteriales bacterium; assembly: GCA_002724895.1. GTDB lineage: Bacteria > Bacteroidota > Bacteroidia > Flavobacteriales > BACL11. Next base: position 4,529 of record PBQB01000083.1, on the reverse strand, counting down.
ATCCTTTATTCCTTTAGTTATTCCTCTTATGAATTTTGAGGATGAGTCGAAATTTAATAATTCTGTACTAAAATTAAAGGAATATAAAAGTAATTTGATTTCAGATGATCTTAAAGATCTCATTTTTGTTGTTAAGTCTAAAGGACTTGATAATGAGATTGATAAAATAGAATACATTTCATTTTTAGAGCAAAAGTTTTCACAAATTACTCAAGCAAAAGTTAATATTTCAGGCCAGATTAAATCTGAAATATATATGAAAGAGAATATTATTAAAGAGCTAAGGTTATTTATAGTACTTAGTGCAATATTATGTGGTTTGATATTATGGTATTTTGTAAGAAGTATTAAGCTTGTAATAATTTCTTTATTTTCTATTTTTATTTCAATTATTTTTTCGTTTTCGATATCAAACTTTTTATTTGGTGGTATAGAACTTGTGATGATTATAATACCTGCAATTATTTTTATAATTACTATCTCAGATTTTATGCACTTATTAAACACTAAAGAAGAAATAAAAAATAAGTATAGGTTTTATTTTAACCAATTACAAAATATTGGTAAGCCAGTTTTTTTAACTTCTTTAACAACCGCAATAAGTTTTTTAAGTTTCACATTTGGTTCTTTTGAACCATTAATGCGTTTTGGAGTAGTAACAACTATTTCAATATTTGTTTGTTTGTTTATTATAGTTACTTTTTTTGCATTAGCAATAGATTATAATTTAGTGAAAAGAAGGATTGGAGTTAATTTATCTAATAAAATATATTATCTGATTTCTCTTCTTAATTCTCAAAGAAGTTGGATTTTATATGTTTTTATCTTTTTTTCTTTTCTAGGAGTTTTTAATTTTAAAGTTGATAATTTTTTAAAAGATGAAATCAACAAAAATTCACAATTATTTAAAGAGATTAATTATTTTGAAGAATCTTTCGGAGGTATAAAACCTATTTCATTTAGTTTATTTAATTCTACAAATGAACAAACAGATAAGTATGTTGATTTTTTAGAAATGAATCATGTTAACGTTGACTTAAATATTAAAAGAAATGATACAACTTTAATCAAAGCTAGAATGAAAGATATAGGTGCTCTTGAATCTAATCTTTTATATAATAAAATTATTAATTTTTCAAATTCAATTGATTTGAATTCTTCTCTAGGAGGAGTTGGTTACTTATTTGATCAAATAAGTAATAAGTTAACTTATGAAGTATTAATTGGATTATTAATTGCAATTTTCTTAATAGGATTTGTTTTTGTATTTATAAATAATTTTAATTTTAAATATTTATTTGTATCACTAATACCAAATCTTATTCCTCTTTTTAGTTGTTTAGGACTACTATCATTATGTGGATTTTATCTTAGTCTATCGAATGCTTTTATTTTTGCTATTGTTTTTGGATTAATAGTTGATGATTCTATTCATATTATATCAGCATATAGTATTAATAGAAGAAAAAAGAAATCGATTTTAGATTCGATTAGATATTGTGAGAAGAAGACTTTTCATGCTATAATTAAAACTACCATAATTATTATTGTTTCATTAATTCCATTATTTCTCTCTGAATTTAGGTCTATAAGTCAATTAGCATACATTACAATTTCTGCCGCTATTATTGCGCTTATTTTTGATATTCTTTACTTGCCAAATATGCTAAAGAAATATATTAAATGATGTTAATTATTTAAATGATTTTAAAGCGTAAAGTTTGTTTGCATTTTATCAAATGATTATTCAAATATTATTTTAATTTATTACTTTTAAAAAAAACTAAAAATGAAAAAATATTTTCTTATAATATTTATGCTTTTTTCTTTTTCAAAAGCAAATTCTCAAGTGATTTTATGTGATTCATTAGTAGTAAGTGGATCTCAATATCAGTTTACCATTTCAATAAATACATCTTTCATACCCATATTGGTTGATTATTGGGTTACAACATCAAATAGTGGATTTGTTTTAGCTGAAGATAGTATATCTTCTTCTCATGTTGTATTTAATAATCCAGCAACTGCTTTTGATACAATCACTACTTGTCTTCATTATATGAATACAGTTTGTTGTGTTATTTATATATGGGATGGAAGTAGTTGGGTATCTCCAACAAATTTGCCAACTGCATCTTGGGATTGTTCACCAAATTCTCCTTTAGGTTGTTATGACCCTGGAACAGGAATGGGACAATTTTCTTCTTTAGCTGCTTGTCAGGCTGTATGTGGATCTCCAACCCCTTCATGGGATTGTAGTGCTAACGGTTGCTATGACCCTGGAACAGGAATGGGGCAGTATACCTCTTTATCTGCATGTCAATCAGTATGTGGTCAAGTTAGTAATATTACCCCTTGTGATTCTATTAACATTATAGGTTCTCAATCTCAGTTTACAATGCAACCATTTTCTAATTTAAATATGTATCAAGTTGATTATATTGTTACAACATCATCTGATGGAACAGTACTTGGAGAAGATAGTTGCTTTTCATCTGTATGTATTCATAGTGTAAACAATTTTTCAGCTACTACAAATATGCCTTATGATACAATAACAACTTGCTTGTATTACATTAGTAATAATAGTTTTAATACATTTACATGCTGTGAAACTTGGATTTGGAATTCAAATTTTGGTATTTGGTCTAAAGTTGGTATTATTAATTCTACTAATCATTTTTTATTATCAAAAAATAAACTAGTTAAAATTGTTGATGTTTTAGGAAGAAAAGCCAATCATACAAATAATAAAACACTATTTTACATTTATGAAGGAGGTAGAGTAGAAAAGAAATATATATATGATTAACAAGACTTCATATTGTATTTTTGTTTTTACATGTGTTTTTATTTTGTTTTCTTGTAAGGATCATAAAGATTTGTATGAGAAAAATTTAAACCTTTACAAGGATTTAGTTAATGATTTAAATACATATTTTTTAGATACAAATAATACTAGTATTAATCTTTCAAAATATTTTTCTGAAGATTTTGTGTTTTCTTTTTATCCAGTAGGTTATAAAAAAGGATTAACTATTGATAAGGATGAATATATTGATAGTGTTTTAGTTATGAAAAAAAATAATTTTATTTTTAATATTGTTCATTCTATATATTTACCTGGATTAGATGAGCAAACTTATAATATTGACGGTAGTGTTAGAGTATATTATGGTGCAATTTTGACTAATGATTCTATTAATATTGAATTCTCTGCTTATCAAACTGTAAATTATGTTGATGGGAAAATTAATGGCATTTGGGAGTGGGCTGATTATAGTGGAATTCAACAACAAATGTTAAATTAGAGAATCCTTTAAAAATTTGTTTTCAATAGTTAAAATATTGTAGATTTGGTACACAAATTGCAATATGAAATTTTTTTTATTTTTTTTACTTTTTCTTCCCTCAGTTATATTTTCACAAAATAGTTATTTTGTTGCTTTAGAATCTAGTGGAGGAAATGACTCAACTAATTTAGGTACTATCAATTCCCCTTTTGCAACAATTAATAAGGCATTAAGTCTTATGAATAGTGGTGATACATGTTTTGTTAGAGGAGGTACATATTATCAAGATGTTGTTATTAGTAATAAAAATAATATAGTTTTAACATCATATAATGATGAATTTGTATGTTTTGATGGTACTAGAAAAATTAATACAAATTGGACAAATTATAATGGAAATATTTTTCAAACTACTTTAGATAATCACATTTGGCAACTTTTTGTCGATAATAATGAAATGGTTATGGCTAGATGGCCTAATGCTAATTTTACAGATAAGTCAATTTACAATTTAGATTCTTGGGCATCTGGAATTGTCGATTCAGTTGCTGGCTTTCCAGATGGTTCATATAATGGTTTTGAATTAGTAGATCCCTCAAATTATAATTTAGCGGCAACAGGTCTAAACATAACCGGGGCTATTGGAATAATGAATGTAGGTTCTTTTAAAACTTATAATAGAGAAATAACTTCTCATAATGCTAATGAAAACTTTTTTAGTTATAATCCAGTTCCAAACAATGCTTATAGAGATAAACATCATAATTTTTATTTGGAAGGAAAGTTAGATTTTCTAGATCAAGCAAATGAGTGGTATTATGATACAACAACAATGATTTTATACTTATATCCTGATAATGGGCAGAATCCTAATGGAAGAAATATAAAAGGTAAAACTCAAGAGTATGCAATTAGTATTGATAATTCTAATAATATAACCATAAATAATTTTTTCTTCTTTTCTACTACATTTTTAGCTAAGAGTTCAAGTGGATTAATAATTGAAAATTGTCACTTTTCTTTTCCTAATTGTTCTAAAAGAATGCTTAAAGATTATTTGTCATCTCCCAATGTTACTAGCCTAGGACAGTCAGGAAATATTAATAATGTAAATAATAGTATTATTCGTAAATGTTTATTCGAGTATACAGACGGTGATGCGCTAAGAATATATGGTAATAATAATCTAGTAGAGAATTGCTACATGCAATATATTGATTACACAGTTTCAGAACT
>PBQB01000082.1 GCA_002724895.1 Flavobacteriales bacterium | reverse complement strand
CACTACTGTGATTTCATGTGATAGTTATACTTGGGATGGAGTAACATATAACACTTCAGGTGTATACACAAATATATATACAAATGCTAATGGATGTGATAGTATACATACTCTCAATTTAACAATAATATATTCTAATTCTGGAACTTCATCAGTTAATTCATGTGATAGTTATTCTTGGGATGGATTAAATTACGCTCAAAGTGGTATGTATATAAATACATATACAAATGTTAACGGATGTGATAGTGTACATACCCTTAATTTAACAATCAATAATTCATACACAGATACATTTTCAATAACATCTTGTAATAACTATTTATGGAATAGCGCTATTTATGATAGTAGTGGTACATATACAAATATATTTGCCGGTATAAATGGGTGTGACTCTATTCAAGTTTTAGATTTAATTATAAACACAGCTGACACATTTGTTACTAATGTTACAGCATGCGATATCTATTCTTGGGATGGGGTTATATACTCTGCAAGTGGCATGTATACTACTGTTTACAATACCTTTTCTGGTTGTGATAGTGTGTGTATATTGTATTTGACAATTAATAATTCTTTTTCTGAAACTACTCAAATATCGGTTTGTGATAGTTATGTATGGCACGGAATTACATATGATACATCTGGATTATTTACAAATGTATATACTAATGGTCAAGGATGTGATAGTATTCATATATTAGATTTAAATATTTATAACTCAGATACTATTTCAAGTATAGTTATGGCATGTGATAGTTTTATTTGGGATAGTATTACATATAATTCTAGTGGAACTTACACTAATTTTTATTCAAACATAAATGGTTGTGATTCAGTTCATAGTTTGTATTTAACTATTTCAAATTCCACAAATGAAATTAGTAATATTACAAGTTGTGATAGTTACACTTGGGATGGAGTTACGTATAATGTTAGCGGAGTTTATTCAAACATATATACTAATACTAATGGCTGTGATAGTATTTATACAATTAATTTAACTATTGATAACAGCTATAATATTACTAATAATCAAATATTATGCTTTGGAGACTCATTAGTGATAGGAAATAATTTCTATTCTACTTCTGGTGTTTATATAGATTCTTTTCCTGCAGTAAATGGGTGTGATAGTATTATTATTTCTAATATAGATATTGCATCTCAACAATATGTTAATATATTACAAAATGGTTTAAGTTTAGTAGTATCTAACTTTGGTGGAACACCTCCATATTCTTTCACTTGGAATACAAATGAAATCACATCACAAATTACCCCACTAAATAATGGTGAATATTGGTTAATAGTTGAAGATTATTATGGTTGTCAATCTGATACTGTATTTGTTGAGGTAGACTGGATACCTGCTTTTATAAATAACTTAGAAATTGATAATTTTAAAATATATCCAAACCCTAGTAGAGATGTTTTTAATATTAGTTTTACTTCAAATATGTCTCAAGATTTAGAAATAACTATAAAGAATTTGATAGGTGAGGAGATAAATAAAAATACTCTTGAAGATTATAAAGGTGATTTTAATTATTATTTAGATTTATCATCTTTTTCTAAAGGAATTTATCTTTTAAATTTAAAAACAAGCAAGGGGAATATTATTCATAGATTAATACTTAATTAATTTTTCTTTTTGATGTAACCTTATTTTTTTCTTTTCGTAATACTAAATATTGAAAGATATTATGCTTGCATAAATTATTTTAAATTATTATGCTTGCATAACAAAATAATTTTATATTTGCCAAAAAAGAAAAAAATGAAATACACACTACTAATTATATGTATATTAATTAATTTAAAATCTTATTCCCAAGAAAGTAAGGAAATAGTCACTTTCAATACAAATGAAAAGTTAATAAAAAAAGTTGTTATTTCTGAGAAAATAAATAATACTGAAAATCTCTATGTTATTTCTGCACAAAATCAAACAACAAGAGAATATGCTGGATGTAAATGGAAGTCATCTCTTTCTAATTCTGAAATGAAGACTTTTATAAAAGACTTGCGTGTTTTGAGAAATTCTAGTGATAAAGAAATTGTTAGGAGAAAGAGAATTCTAAAGAAAATAAAAAATGATAGGGTAAAGGTTAAATTTGATATGGTTAAATGTGACTCAGAACATAAGACTCATTATTTTCAAAAAAGTTGTAATAGAAATTTAACATTTATTGTAGACGCTAAACAAGAAGAAAAAATTATAAGTATTATGGAAGATAACTTTCTTCAAAAAGAGCCTAGAGTAAGTAATAAATAATTATTAAATTTTATCTATTAGTTCTTTATCACAGGTGTTAGGAATAGTTACTTCAAGCTGAGGGTTTTCTTTCATTGCTCTTTTAATTGCAAAAATAGCTTCTTTATTTCTTGCCCAACTTCTTCTAGAAATACCATTGTTTACATCCCAAAATAACATTGATTCTAATTTTTCTTCTGCCTCTTTACTTCCATCAATCATTAGTCCAAAACCGCCATTAATTACTTCTCCCCATCCTACTCCACCACCATTGTGAATAGATACCCATGTTGCTCCTCTAAAGCTATCTCCTATAACATTATGAATAGCCATGTCTGCAGTAAATTGTGATCCATCATAAATATTTGATGTTTCTCTATAAGGAGAATCAGTACCTGAAACATCATGATGATCTCTTCCTAATACAATTGGTTCTGAAATAATACCTTTTTTAATTGCTTTGTTAAATGCTTTTGCAATTTTTATTCTTCCTTCTGTATCAGCATATAATATTCTTGACTTAGATCCAACTACAAGATTATTTTTTTTTGCCTCTTTTATCCAATTTATATTATCTAATAGTTGCAATTTAATTTCATCTGGAGCATCTTGCAACATTTCTTTCAATACATGACATGCAATTTCATCTGATTTGTCAAGATCACTATCATTATTAGACGTACATACCCAACGAAAAGGTCCAAAACCATAATCAAAACACATTGGACCCATTATATCTTGAACATAAGATGGGTATTTGAATTTATTAGATTGGTCTAAAATATCAGCTCCAGCTCTTTTAGCTTCTAGCAAAAAGGCGTTACCGTAATCAAAAAAGTACATTCCTTTTTTTGTTAATTTGTTGATAGCTTTAGTATGTCTGATTAAAGTTTCTTGAATTTTATTTTTGAATTCTTCTGGTTGTTCAACCATCATTGCATTTGCCTCTTGGTAATTAAGACCAACAGGGTAATATCCTCCAGCATATGGGTTATGTAGAGAAGTTTGGTCTGATCCTATATCGATATGGATGTTTAATTCTACTATTTTTTCCCACAAATCAACAATATTTCCCTTGTATGCAATTGATAAAGCTTCCTTATTATTTTTTGCACTAATTGCTCTTTTAATCAATTTGTCTAAATCATCATAAATTTCGTCAACCCAACCTTGTTGATGTCTTTTATTAATTGCATCTTCATTAATTTCTGCTACTATACATACTCCTTTAGCAATAACAGCAGCTTTTGCTTGTGCACCTGACATTCCACCTAGTCCTGATGTTACAAAAATTTTACCTGAAAGATCCTTGCTTTTAGCATCAATTTTTCTTGCTGCATTCAGTACTGTAATATTGGTTCCATGTACAATTCCTTGAGGACCAATGTACATAAAAGATCCTGCAGTCATTTGTCCATATTGAGTTACTCCTAATGCACTAAATTTTAAAAGGTCATTTGGTTTTGAATAATTTGGAATCATCATTCCATTAGTTATTACTAATCTAGGTGCATATTCATTTGATGGGAAAAGACCAAGAGGATGTCCTGAATATAAAACAAGGGTTTGTTTATTATTCATTTTAGCTAAATATTGCATACATAACAAGTACTGTGCCCAATTTTGAAAAACGGATCCATTTCCTCCATATGTAATAAGTTCTTCAGGGTGTTGAGCAATTGCATAATCTAAATTGTTTGATAGCATCAACTGTATGGAAGCAGCTTGCTTGCTTTTGTAAGGAAAATCATTGATATTTCTAGATTTAATTTCATAATCTGGCATAAATCTATACATATAAATTTTACCATATTTATCTAATTCTTCTAAAAATTCTTCAGCTAGTTCTTTATGAAAGTGTTTTGGAAAATATCTTAGCGCGTTCCTAATAGCTAATTTTCTTTCTTCTTTATTAAGAACTTTTTTTCTGTTTGGAGCATGGCTTACATTTGGATTTAATTTTTTCCTTGTAGGTAGAGCCTTAGGGATTCCTTCTAAAATTGCTTTTTTAAGATTTTTCATTCATCTTTTTTTTATTTTTTTTAAATGGACAATGTTTACAATTATTATCACAACAATATCCTCTCTTTAAATGGTACTTTTTAGTAAATACGATGTATCCTTCATCTGAATAATAATAGTCTTCTTTATCTAATTCTGATATTTTGGAGAATTCTTTCATTATTTTTTGCAAAATTAAGATATTTGTTTTGAATGAAAATAAAATATAATACAATATCATCAAATTTATTAGTAGAAAAAGAAGTTACTATTTTGATTAAAAGAATAGATTTGAATCACAGATATATTAGTGGAAATAAATTATATAAATTAAAATATAATATTACTGAAGCTAAAAAAAAAGGGTATAAAAAGATTTTAACTTTTGGTGGTGCATATTCAAATCATATTGTAGCGACAGCTTACTTAGGTAAAAAAGAAGGATTTAATACAATTGGAATTATTAGAGGTGAAAAAAATCTTCCTTTAAATGCTAGTCTTCAAAATGCTTATGACAATGAAATGAATCTAAAGTATATAAATAGAAGAGATTATCGTTTAAAAGATACTGATTCTTTTATAAATAAGTTAAAGTGTGAGTTTGGTAATTTTTATTTAATTCCAGAAGGAGGGACAAATTTTTTAGGGGTAAAAGGGGCTTCTGAAATACTTTCTAATGATAATAATTATAATTATGTATGTTGTCCTGTAGGAACTGGAGGTACAATTGCAGGAATTATAAACTCATCAAATATTAATCAGATTATTTTAGGTTTTTCTGCTCTGAAAAATACGATTGATGTTAAGCGTAATATTAAATTATACACTAAAAAGCAAAATTGGAAATTATTTAGTAGATATTCTTGTGGGGGATATGCAAAAATTTCAAAAGAATTAATAAAATTTATAAATGAATTCAATATTAATTATGGTATTCCTTTAGAT
>PBQB01000081.1 GCA_002724895.1 Flavobacteriales bacterium | reverse complement strand
CGGATATGAAGATTCAGTAGGTTGTCTTCCTCATCAAGTTCATTTAAATAATTTATCACAGGATTGTCATTATTATAAATTTGTTTGGTCTGATGGATATATTGGATATGGCAGAAATGATCATATATTGAATAGTTTAGGGTATTATGATGTTATGTTAATAGTTACTGATATACATTTATGTAAGGATACAATGATTTATAAAAATATGTTTAAAGTAAGTAATGTAGAGTCCAATTTTGAAGTTGATAATTTTTTTGGTTGTGATTCACTAAGTGTTGATTTTAACAATTTATCATCATCACAAACTAATGATTATTTATGGGATTTTGGAGATGGTAATTTCTCTACTCAAGCAAATCCTACACATGTATACAGTGAAGAAGGAATATATGATGTTTTATTAATATGTTTAACTAATGATGGGTGTAAGGATACTTTAATCAGAAAGGAGTATGTTAAATTTAATTATCCTAGGTCTTATTTTACAGCAGATACATTACAAATATGTCCATCTACTGAGGTTAATTTTAATAATTTATCTACTGGATTTTCATTAGAGTATATTTGGGATTTTGGGGATGGAAATCATGATTCAATTAAAAATCCTATTCATACTTACACAAATAATGGGATTTATGATGTTACATTGACAGTCATAGATTCATTTGGTTGTCATCACTCTTTTGTAATTGATTCATTTATTGAAGTATTAAAGCCTAATGCCAATTTTAATATATCTTCAATTAATTCTTCCTGTCCACCATTTATAACTAATTTTATTAATTTGTCTTCACAAGATGTTATAAAATGGGATTGGAAAATAAGTGATGGGTTTACATCAGATGTTGAAAATCCAAATCATATATTTCTAAACGCTGGAATATTTGATGTTGAATTAATAGTAGAGAATTCTTTTGGATGTAGAGATACTTTAGTATCAAATGGTTTGATTGAGTTGTTTGATGGACCTAGCGGAGATTTTTCATTTTCTGATTCATTATCATGTGTTGGCCAAAACATATCATTTTTACCAAATATCGTAAATGGAGTAAATTATAGTTGGGATTATGGAAATGGTTTTACATCGAATTTAGTGTCACCAACATATCAATATCCTGATACAGGTAGTTATGTTCCATCATTAATAGTGACAGATTCGCTTGGTTGTGAATTAGTTTTATCTAGCCAAAATGAAATTGTTGTTAAAAATATTTCTCTTGATATAATTTCAACTTATGAAATATGTGAAGGAGATTCAGTACAACTAAACATACCTGATGACGGATATAATATTTTATGGTATCCATCTTTGGGTTTAAGTAATTTAAATATATGTAATCCTAAAGCAAGTCCAGATACCAACACAAGATATTATATTAATTATGATGATGGTTTTTGTTTTCGAAAAGATTCAATATTTGTTCAAGTTAAAAACAATGTTCCTGAAGCTTCTTTTTCATATATAAATAATTGTGAGGGAGATTCAATTAATTTTATTGGTTCTTCAGGAATATTAACATCTAACATAGAATATTTTTGGAGTTTTGGAGGTGTTAATATTAATGAATCTACATTACTTTCTTCAGGTTTAAATAATGTTTTTTTAGTTGTAAAAAATTTAGATAACAATTGTGTCGATACTAGTATTCAAAATATTGAGATTTTTTCAAAACCGTCTGTAGATTTTTTGGTTTCAGATGTTTGTTTAGAAAGTGATGCATTATTTTTTGATAACTCAAGTAGTGATGTCATTAGCTGGGAATATTCTTTTGGTGATAATTTAGTAAGTAACGATCAAAATCCTATTCATTTATATTCATTGGCAGGTAGTTATTTCCCAACATTAACTGTTACTTCAAATAATGGATGTAAAAATTCCATCACAAAAAACATTTATATTAATCCAAAACCAATTTCAGATTTTTTAATTGATCATGCTTGTCATGGACAAAGAACACAATTTATAGATATATCAACTATATCCCAAGGCTTTTTAAATGAAATTAATTTTGTTATTGAAAAAGATTCAGTAATTTTAAATGATTCTGTAAGTTACTACACTTTTTTAGAAACTGGTCAATTTGATGTTTCACTAATAGTTAAATCAGATAAATATTGTACAGATACAATTAAAAAGAGTATACTCATTAATGAAAGTCCTAAAGTTAACTTTTACACTCAACAGTATTGTTTTGGTGATTTTACGTGGTTTCATGATGTCACAGAAATATCGAATGACAATTTAATTGAATGGGAATGGAATTTTGGTGATGGTTCTGTAGAAAATAGTTATAAAAATTTATCACATGTGTATGAAAGTCCTGGAAAATACTTAGTTCAATTAAATGTAAGTACTGATAAAGGATGTAAATCTAGTGATTCAAGTATGATTACTATATTTGATTTGCCGGAAATAAATTTATCTATGAATTCTCATGTTTGTTTAGGAGAAGTTGTTAATTTTAATAGCAGTTTTACTAATAATAGAGATACAATTGTAGAGTGGTTATGGGATTTTGGAGATGGAAATATTTCAAATATTAGCAATCCTATTCATACATATTTATTTGTTGATTCATTTGATATAAAATTATCAGTTGCTTCTAAAAATAGTTGTAAATCTGACACTACAATTATTTCTGCTATTAATGTTATTAATAATCCTATAGCAGATTTTAATGCGAATAAATTTATCTCTACATATTCTGAACCTGAAATAACATTTTCAAATTTATCAACACATTATGATTCTTTTTATTGGGATATAGATAATAGTATTATTTCAGGAGAGGATAATGTGATATATAGTTTTCCTGATACAGGACATTTTGAGATATCTTTGGTGGCTATAAATTCTTTTGGTTGTCAGTCAGTTAAAACTAAAAATCTTGTTATTTATTTAGAAGATAAGGTTTTTGTTCCTAACTCTTTTTCACCAAATAATGATGGAATTAATGATATATTTAAAGTTACAGTAAATGGAATTAAAGAATTTAATATTGAAGTTTTTGACCGCTGGGGAAAGATCTTATTTAGCTCATCTGATATTGATGTTGGTTGGAATGGTATGATTGATAACAATTTTGCTGTAAACGGAACATATTTTTATAAATTAAGCTATTTAAATTTTAATGGAGAGTTGAAAACTAATAATGGAGAATTAAATCTTTTAAGATAACTATAAATTACATACTTTAGCAAATAAAAAAATTGAATTTTAGGCTTCTTCTTTTTTCTCTATCTATTTTTTTAGTAAGTTGTGTAAATACAGAGAGAAATAAAAATTTAAAGATATTTAAATATAATGAAGTATCTGAAGTTAACACTTTAGATCCTGCTTTTTCTAAAGATCAGGCATCAGTTTGGGTTTGTAATCAAATGTATAATGGTTTGGTTCAACTAGATTCAAATTTAAGAGTCATTCCATCAATTGCTAAGGGTTGGGAAATCTTAGATAGCGGATTAACTTATAAGTTTCTTTTAAGAAATGATGTATATTTTCATAATCATGAAGTTTTTTTAAACAAAGAACAAAGAAGAGTTAAGGCAAGTGATTTTGAATATTCATTTAACAGATTAATAGATGAAAGAGTTGCATCTCCAGGATCTTGGGTTTTAAATAATGTAGATTCTTTTTATGCTGTTAATGATTCTGTGTTTTTCATTAAACTGATCAAACCATTTCCTGCATTTCTACAAATGCTTTCAATGCAATATTGTTCTGTAGTTTCCAAAAAAAATTTTAATAAAGAGAATAAGGATTTTATAGGTACAGGTCCTTTTAAGTTCCAATTCTGGAAAAGAGGAGTGAAATTAGTTTTAAGAAAAAATATAGACTATTTTGAAAAAGATGATAGAAATCAATCACTTCCATATTTGGATGCTATCTCTATTTCTTTTATTAGAGACAAACAAACTGCATTTTTACGTTTTTTACAAGGAGAAATTGATTTTATATCTGGAATAGATGCTTCTTATAAAGACGAAGTATTAACTAGAGATGGTAAACTTCAAGATAGTTATAAAGGCAAAATAAAATTGTCTACTAGTTATTATTTAAATACGGAGTATTTGGGCTTTTATATGAACGATTCCATCCCATTAAAAGTAAGGAAAGCTATTAATTTGGGTTTTGACAGAAAAAAAATGATAAAATATTTAAGAAATAATATAGGAACACCAGCATTAAATGGTTTTGTTCCTCCAGGTATGCCATCCTTTTCTAATAAAGTTAAAGGATATGAATATAATCCTGAACTAGCTAAGGAATTGTTAGAAAAAAGTGATTTTGATAATGAAATTACTTTATCAACAACCAGTTCATATTTGGATTTATGTGAATATATTCAAAATGAATTATCTAAAATTGGATTAAAAATTAAAATTGATGTTAATCCACCATCTACACATAGACAAATGGTTGCAACATCTAAACTTTCTTTTTTTAGAGGTAGTTGGATTGCGGATTATCCTGAAGCAGAAAATTATCTGTCCTTATTTTATAGTAAGTATCACTCTCCTAATGGACCAAATTATACCCATTTTGTTAATAAGGAATTTGATTCAATGTATGAAAAATCATTTACTGTTTTAAACGATAGCTCAAGGTATTTATTATTTCAAAAGATGGATCAATTGATTATTGATAGTGCTGTTATTGTACCATTGTATTATGACTATATTGTAAGATTAATTAATCCTCAAATTAATGGATTTGAAAATAATCCAATGAATCTTATTCATTTAAAAAGAACAAAAAAGTAATAGTAATATGTGCTAACAATTATTAATTTTGCTTAAATCTAATTTTTTATGAAAATATCATATAATTGGCTAAATAATTATATTAATTTAAATGTTAATCCAACTGAGGTATCAACAATTTTAACAAATATTGGCTTAGAAGTTGAAAAAATTGAAGAAGTAGAATCTATTAAAGGTGGTTTAAAAGGTGTTGTAATTGGCGAGATTATATCAATGTGTAAGCATCCTAATGCTGATAAATTAAATTTAACAAAAGTTGATATAGGAAATGATAATGTTTTGCAAATTGTTTGTGGTGCACCTAATGTTGCTAAAGGTCTAAAAGTTCCTGTGGCAACTGTTGGAACTTGGCTGTATGATGGTGATAAAAAATTTAAAATAAAGAAAGGTAAAATAAGAGGTGAGCATTCATTTGGTATGATATGTTCAGAAAAGGAGTTAAGACTAGGTGATGACGACCATGGTATTATGATTATTAAAAGTAATGTAAGCAATGGTACTATTGCTTCAGAACATTTTAATTTATCATCCGATACAGTATTTGATATTGGTTTAACTCCAAACAGAACAGATGCAATGTCTCATTTAGGAGTTGCTCGTGATATCAAAGCTTATCTGAATTATAAAGGTGCAAACATGTCTATTTGTAAGCCTTTAGTTGATAAGTTTGTTGTTGATAATACTAAATTTCCTGTATCTGTTGAAGTAACTAATAGCAAACTATGCCCAAGATATTCTAGTGTTACTATTTCTAATGTTTGTGTTAAAGAATCTCCAAATTGGATTAAAGAAAAGCTAAATGCTATTGGAATTGCGACTATTAATAATGTTGTTGATATTACAAATTTTGTTCTTCATGAAACTGGTCAACCTTTACATGCTTTTGATTTAGAAAAAATTGAAGAAAAAATAATTGTTAAAACAATAAATGATAAAACAAGTTTTACGACATTAGATAATGAAAAACGTGTTATTTCTTCTGATGACCTAATGATATGTGATTCTAAAAAACCGCTTTGTATTGCTGGTGTATTTGGTGGTGCTGAGTCAGGGGTATCAAATAATACTTCTCATATTTTTTTAGAATCTGCTTATTTTGACCCTATTTCAGTTAGAAAGACTTCCAAAAGACATACACTTTTTACTGATGCTTCATTTAGATATGAAAGAGGATGTGATCCAAATATTACTATTTATTCACTTAAGCGTGCAGCATTGTTAATTCAGGAGATATGTGGTGGTGATATCTCGTCTGAAATATCTGACATTTATCCAAAAAAAATTAATCACTTTTCAGTTGAATTAAATTATTCTAACATGGATAGTTTAATTGGTGAGAAAATAGATAGAAATAGAGTTAAAAATATTTTATCAGATTTATCAATAGAAATTGTAAAGGAAAAGAAGAATGGATTAGATTTATTGGTACCTCCGTTTAAACATGATGTTTTTAGAGAAGTTGATGTAATTGAAGAAGTTCTAAGAATATATGGCTATAATTCTGTTCCAGTTCCTTTAGAAATGCACAATTGTCTTCCTAATCAAGATGAGAAAATTGATATAAGTAACAAGATTGCAAATCTTTTATCTTTTAATGGATTCAACGAAATAATGAATAATTCATTAACTAAATCTAGTTATAATAAGCTAATTGATAATATTAATGAATCACAAAATGTAATTATTTTGAATCCGCTTTCTAACGATTTAGATGTTATGAGGCAAACTTTACTTTTTGGTGGTTTAGAAAATATTGCCCATAACCATAATCGAAGAAATCTTGATTTAAAGTTTTTTGAATTTGGTAAGACATATCATAAAGTCAATGATCAATATTTGGAAAAAAATAAATTGCAAATACTAATAACTGGAAATGAAAATCATAATAATTGGAACAATGTAAGTAAGAAAGTAGATTTTTTCTTTTTAAAAAAATATGTAGAAAATATTTTATTATCAATTGGTATTTACAATTTCAGTTCTAATAATAATGTTGATTCACATTTCTCTTATGGATTAAACTATTTTAAAAATAATAATCTTTTAGTTTCATTTGGAATTATTAAATCTAATATATTGCAATCTTTTGGAATTAAATTAGATGTATTTTATGCCGAATTTAATTTCGATCATATTGAAAAATATATATCTAATTCAATAAAAGTTAATGATATAGATAAGTTTCCGTCAATAAGAAGAGATTTATCATTGTTAATTAATAAGTCTATAACATTTGAGGAAATTAAAAAAATAGCCTTTAGTATCAATAATAAAATTTTGAAAAATGTTGATCTTTTTGATGTGTATGAAGGAGAGAATTTACCAAAGGAAAAAAAATCTTATGCCATCTCATTTTTAATGAATGATTCAAAGGGAACACTAACAGACAAGTATGTTGATAAAATCATGGACAAGTTAATTCAAGCTTTTTGTCAAAAGTTAAATGCTGAAATAAGATAGCATTAACATTTATTTGCGCATCTTTCCCCATCAATTGCTGCCGAAACTATTCCTCCTGCATATCCTGCGCCTTCTCCACAAGGATATATACCACTTATTTCTTCATGTTCAAGTGTATTTTTATTTCTTGGAATTCTAACAGGAGAAGATGTTCTGGTTTCTGGTGCATGTATAATTGCATCATTAGTTAAGTATCCTTTCATTTTTTTACCAAATTTTATAAAACCATTTTTTAAAGTATTGTTAATAAAAGCTGGAAATAACTCGGTAATCTTTACAGATGTTGTTCCTGGAATATATGAAGTTAATGGGATATTTTCTGATAACTTATTATCAATAAAATCTAGTAGTCTTTGTGCTGGAACTTTTTGACTTCCTCCAGCTAGTATACATGCTTTTCTTTCAATTTCTTCTTGAAAATAAACACCTGCTAAAGGACCATATTTTTTAAATTTCTTAAGATCTTCAGTTTTAATTTCTACTACTATTCCCGAATTTGAACTTGGATAATCTCTTTTAGATGGTGACCAACCATTAGTAACAACCTGTCCTTCTTCTGTAGCACAAGGTGCAATTATTCCTCCAGGACACATACAAAAAGAAAATATTCCTCTTCCATTAATTTGTTTTTTAATTGAATATTGAGAAGGAGGTAAATATTCACTTCTTTCTTTGCATTTATATTGTATTTGATCTATTAATTTTTGCTTATGTTCAATTCTAACCCCAAGTGCAAATTCTTTTGCTTCTATTTTTATCTCTTTTTTATGTAATAATTTAAAAATATCCCTTGCAGAATGACCAGTTGCTAAGATTAATTTTGAAACCTTAATTATTTTATTTTTATTAATTTCTATACTATGTATTTTATTATTAGTTATTTTAATATTTGTAAGCTTACTATTAAAATTAATTTCTCCTCCAAAATTTATAATTGTATCTCTAATAGATGTAATTATTTTTGGTAATTTATTAGTTCCAATGTGTGGATGAGCATCTATTTTAATATTTCTATCTGCTCCATGTTGAATGAGAATATCTAAAATATTCATTATATCACCTTTTTTTTTGCTTCTTGTATATAATTTTCCATCTGAAAATGTGCCAGCTCCTCCTTCTCCAAAACAATAATTAGAATCTACATTTACAATGTGATTATTTGTTAGCTGTGCTATATCTCTTCTTCTATCTCTGATTTTTTTACCTCTTTCAAATATTATAGGTTTTATACCTCTTTCTATAAGTTTTAATGCAGCAAACAGTCCTGCTGGTCCAGCACCAATTATAAATACTTTCTTAGAATTTTGAACATTCTTATATCTAATAATTTTTGTTTTTTCAATAAATTTTTCATCAATATAAATATCAATAATTAAATTATACTTTATGTTTTTACTTCTGGCATCTATAGATTTTTTTATTATTTCTATATGATTAATTCGTGATTTTTTAATGTTAAATGTATTAGATATCTTATTTTTTATTTCATCTTTTGATAAAACTAATTTAGGAGATATCTTTATTTCAACTCTTTTAATCATATTTCAAAAATATATATAGCATTTATTTTTTTATTAAAAAAGTAAGATAATTTTGAAAATATTTAATAATTACCATTTGTATATTAATTTTGTATTTACTTATGAAATTTTTAATTATTTTTTTTTCTTTTTTGACATTTAATCTGTATGCTCAAAAAAATTTAAAAATATTAGACTTAAAAATTCTTGAAACTGAAACAATTTTATCCTCTTCAATTCCTGAAGTTGAAGTGTTATCTTTTAAAAATAATGAAGAAAGAATAAAATATTTAATTTTAAAAAGAAAAGTTAAAAAAGTATATCCATATGCACTTTTAGCTAAAAGAAAAATATTAGAAATACAGTGTTCCTTAGATACAATATCTAAAAAAAGACATAAAAAAAAGTTTATTAAATCTCTGACTAAATCTATCAATAAGTTGAGGAATTAGTCCAATTTCTGGG
>PBQB01000080.1 GCA_002724895.1 Flavobacteriales bacterium | reverse complement strand
TAATCCATAAAGCACGTCAATAGATTGATTTTTTAATTTTTTATAATTTTTATAGTCAAGAGTAATAAAAAATTTTGAATAATCTTTTATATCTAAATTTTCATAAAGACTCTTTAGGTTTCCATAATACTTATGCCCATATAGAACAATATTATTTTCTGTTGGAAAGGCAAAAACTTTAGAAATCAAATAAACAAAATAAAAAATAAAACTTCCATATATATAAATTAGAATGTGTAGAGGATTTGTTTTGTTGAATTTCATATATAAAAGGATAAATAAATAAAAAAGATACATTTCAACAAAAAATAAAGCTTATGGATAAAAGTTATTGGGAAAGTTACTATACAAAAATTCAAAAACCTTTTGATAGCTCTACATTTGCAAAATTTGTTTTAAATAAAATGACTCCTAATCAAACGATCATTGATTTAGGTTGTGGTAATGGAAGGGATAGTATATATTTTGCAGAAAACAAAATTCGAACTTTAGGGATAGATCAAAGTTCCGTTGCAATCAAAAACTTAAAACCATTTGAAAATAGTTATTTAAATTTTGAAATTTCTGATTTCAG
Organism: Flavobacteriales bacterium; assembly: GCA_002724895.1. Lineage (GTDB taxonomy): Bacteria > Bacteroidota > Bacteroidia > Flavobacteriales > BACL11. Next base: position 5,021 of record PBQB01000080.1, on the reverse strand, counting down.
TAATCTTAAAAAAGAGAAATTTGATTATGGATATTGCAGATTTGTTCTCCATAGTATAAATGAAGCAGAAGAAGAGAATCTTATGAATTGGCTAAGTAAAAATATAATTAAAAATATTTTTATTGAATCAAGAACAAATATTGATGAAAAAAAGTACAAGAAAACAGATCACTATAGAAGATTAATGGATATAGATAAATTCAAAAAATTAATAGAAAAAAATGGATTTAAGATAGATTATGAGAAAGTATCAGATAAATTTTCTAAATATAATTCAGCTTATAAAGTTAACGATATAAATTTTGATCCTGTCATTGTAAGATTTGTATTAAGTTTATAAATGAATATAAGTAGTAAGGTAGTTAATTTTCTTAAAGTAACAGTTTTAGTTTCTAGTCTTTTATATTTTGGTTATTTTATATTTAAAAATTTTGAGCAATTTAAAAACTTTTCAAACTTTAACATTCAAACAATTGCAATATTATTGTCATTAAAATTTATAAATATATATCTTTTATCTAATTTGAATATTTATATTTTAAAAAATATTGGGATTAATTTAAAGAATATTGAATCAACAAAACTTACAGTAAGGAACACATTAGGTAACTTATCGTCTCCTTTAAAACTTGGAAGTGGTTACAAACTATCATATTTAAAAGAAAAATATGATATAAAAATAAATGAATATTTGTTTATCACAACCTTTTATTCAATATTTAATTTAATACCAATATTTCTAATTTTTTTAATATATTCATTTCTTGGAAATCAAAAAACTATTTTAAATAATTTAATAATTATGTTTTTGATTTTTTTTGGTCTTGTGTTTACAACATTTAGTATTCAAAAGTTACCGTATTTTAAAAAAATAAATACTGGATTATCTAAAAAACTAATATCTAAAAATAATTTAATAATTCAAATAAATAACATTCTGTTTTTTTTAAGCTCATCAATTATTGTGTATTTGATCGTAATTAATTTATCAAATATTGATTCATTTTATTCGTCAATCTCTTACAATTTTTTAGGGTCATTTGTAAATATTGTTAATTTAACTCCAGGAAATATTGGAATAAAAGAAGGTCTGATTATTTCTTTCAACAATATTCACAAGATTGGTTTCGACCTTGTAATTATTACTTCATTTGTAGAGAGATTTTTAAGCATGATAGCTTTATTTGTTACTCAAATAATTGTAAGAAATAATTAATAAAAAAGTAATTAAGATAAAAGTATGAACGCATGCCTAATTCTTGCTCACAACGAAAGTAAATTTATCGAGAAAAACGTAACAGAAGTTATTTCTCTATTTGAATTAGTAATTGTTGTTAATGATGGGAGTACAGACGATACAAAAGATATCCTTGAGAATTTGACATACGATAATCTTAAAATTATTAACAATCAAAAAAATCTTGGAGCTGGCAAATCTCTTGAAATAGGTATTAATGAATTCAAAAATTCTAGTTGTAATAATTTAATTAAAATTGACGGTGACGGACAATTTAAATTAAGTGATATAAAGAGACTAATTTCCCTGTCAAAAAATGACTACGACTTTGTGAAGTGTGATAGATTTTGGGAAAGTGGTATTGAAGGTGAAATACCAACAATCAGATACGTTGGAAATGCATTAGCATCATTGTTTATTAAAATTTCAACTGGTAATTGGAAGATCAATGATCCTTTAAATGGATTATTTTTATTTTCTAAACAAAGCTTAGAAAATTTTTCTCTTCCAAAAATATTTTACAAATACGGATATCCATTTTATCTAAATATTTTTATGAATAAGAACATTCTTTCTGATAATTTTAAAAATGGACAAATTAAAAATACAATCAAATACAGTGATGAAAAAAGTAAATTAAGACCCTCAATAATGTTTATGAAATTGTTTTATTTTTCAATTATCAGTTATATTAGAAAAATTCTTAGTAAATTTAGATATTCTAATTTACAAATTTCGGGAATTTTTGATGTTTTCTTTTTGATTTTTACAATATCAACAACTTATAGTGGTTCAAAACTAATTCTTATTAACTTAGAATACCTCAAAGGTTCAAAAGCAAGCTGGTTATTTCTAACCATACTTTTATTCGTTATATCTTCTTTTTGCTTTTACTATTCACAAGCATATGAAAAAAGAGTTTATGAAGATAAATTCGAAATTATATGAAAACTAAAACTTTTAAATTTTTAATAATCATTTTTATTATTTCAATCTTTGTTAAAACAGACTACCGTCTTGATACAGGTATATATTGTTGCAAAGACGATCATGACTACTACGCACATGCTGAAACTTTAATTATTGACTTTGATTTTGACTATTCTAACCAATTTCTTGGAAATGAATTTAAGCGTTTCAACTATAACAACAAACCTGCACCTTCAGCCTTCTTTGGAAGTGGTCTTCTTTCTGCTCCTTTTTTGTTTATTGGAAATTTGTTTGATAAGCTATTTAACAGCAGTGATCTGTTTAACTATAAATTAATTTTTTATTCTTTTAGCTCCGTATTTTATTTAATTTTTACATGTATTTTGTGGAACAAAATAGCAAGAGAACTGGGGATAAAAATAAATCCATTAACTGTTTATATATTTATTTTAGGATCAGGTGTTGGTTATTATGCTTTTGAGAGATACAGCATGTCCCATGTGTATGAAGTTTTTACTTTGTCTTTGGTAATATATTTTTCAATTATGTATACAAAATCAAATTCAAATATTTATAGCTTTGCTATTCCTCTTAGTGTTTGTCTTTCATTAGTTACAAGATGGGTTAATCTATATACCTTAATCATTCCACTAATAATCATAAAGACTTCTGATGTAAAAAAAATAAATCTAAAATCTGACAAACTGTTTATCTTTTCGTCAATAATCTCGATTGGATTATTTTTACTACATTCTTATTTAATTTATGGGGTTATAACAATAAATCCAGAATTTGTTTATAACACATCAGGAACTATGGAAAGATATATTGCTGAAAGTCCTTCAGTTTTTTCGTTTTTATCAAGTAATTTTAAAAACTTATTAATTCTTTTATTTTCACAAGAATTTGGATTATTTTGGTTTGCTCCAATAATTTTTTATGGTTTTTATATTTCATTTAAAGAAACACTTAATATAAAAAATACAAAGAGTACAAAAATTTCTTATATATTAATACTTATAAGTTTTCTTCAAATATTCGCTCTTGTTATGATTTGGCGATCAACGGGTTCTTCTTATGGCTTTAGGTATACTTTCAATTTGGCTCCCCTTGGATTGTTAGTTTATTTATTAAATATAAATAATTCAAAAATTCATCAAAGGTATTTGATCATTTTTTCAATTTTTTCAATAATATCTACAATCTTCTTTGAAACTACAAAGTCTACTCAACTCTCTTTAGAGTATGTAGAAAATGCTTTTGGCAAAATAACAAAGTTTACTCAACCTAATTATCTTTACGGACTCCTTGAGTCAATATTAGAATTTCAATCGTACTTGAAAATATTTGCACAAAGTATTCTGGGATTTATTTTATTTTATTTGATTTTGCAATTTTTAAACATTTCTGAATTTAATGAGTTTATGTCAAAACTTTCACTTCCAATTTATAATGAAGATATTCAAATTTTACTTGATAAAGCTTCTGGGATTGAATTACACAAAATTTTCATCTTGATTCTACTATTATCTATCTCTGCTTTCCTAGTCTTTAGTGACTTAAAAGAGAGATATAATGAATAAATTATCGAATTCTCCAAAATTAAAAGCAATAAAAATAATAATTATCAGATCACTTCCTGAGTTAGTAAATGACTTGGTTTTAATTCTTATATTTGTTTTTTTAAATTTATTTACTACAAAAAATAAAAAGTTAACAATTGTTTCTGCTGCGGATGAGTCCCATTTTTATAGTGTCCAAAATCTTTTTTATACTCTCGAGATGTTTGAAAAAAATTCTACTTTAATTTTTTATGATATTGGATTAAATAATAATCAAAAAGATGAACTTAAATCTAATTTTCCAAAAATAATATATAAAAATTTTGATTTTAATTCTTATCCTGATTTCGTTTCAAAAAAAGATAAAGATGGAAAAGTTGGTTCCTATGCGTGGAAACCCCAAATAATTAAAGATTGTATTACCGAATATAAAACAAATGTTTTGTGGCTCGATGCAGGATGCAAAATAAATAAGAAACTTAGACTCATAAGAATAATTTTGAATGTCAAAGGGATTTATGTGGCTAGTAGTGTTGGGAAAATATTTGAATGGACTCATAATGAATCTATTGAGAAAATTAATTTCCCAAAAAAATATTTAAATAAAAATAATTTTGCAAGTGGAATGGTTGGTATTAATCCAGAAAAAAAATATGGAAAAGATTTTTTAGAGGAATGGGCACAATTATCACTAAATCAGGATATTATTGCTCCAAAAAATAGTTCTAGAAAAAATCATCGTCAAGATCAATCAATATTAACGATGTTAATTTATAAAAATGGACTAAATAATTTAATAACAAAAACTTTTAAAATATTTGGAATAACAATTCACAATGACCCAAAGAAAATATATTTTTGGCCAATAAACAAAAACTTAGAAGTTGAAAAATTTTTTGTGAGTTGGACCTCAAAGAATTTAAATCATACTTCAAGAACATATAAAAATGCTGAATATTTAATTTGTAGTAACTTAGAACAAATAAAAAAAATAAAAAAAGTAATTAAAAAAAATCAAAAACTTATATATATTTCAAACGTGTCAGACTTAAATGAAAATCAGTTAAAAAAATATAGTTATATTCTTTCGAAAGTGCTTGTAATACAAGGTAATGAAGTAAAGCAGGATAATAATGATATTTATGAAAGTATCAATATTCATGACTTTAAAGATAAATTATTTAGTTAAAAGATAAGTTATTGAAATAATTATTTAAGATTATTAATAATGTATTTGTTAATCAGAACCAGTAAATTTTTCTCATTTGTTCTTGCAAATTACTTATTGATAT
>PBQB01000079.1 GCA_002724895.1 Flavobacteriales bacterium | reverse complement strand
CAATTTATCGTTTGTTTCAATATTTTAAACTTCTTTAAGCATTATTTTTAAATTGAAATTTTCAAGAAAAGAAGAATATTTAAGACAAAGGGATAAAAAACTAAAAAAAATAATTGATGCAAATGGACATATACCTTTTAAGCCAAACAGAAAAAACCAATTTGACTCTCTAGTTTGGATTGTGACTTCACAATTTATATCTACAAAAGCAGCAGATTCAATTTTTGAAAACATAAGAAAAAAATTCAATTGTGAATTTTTAGATGAAAAATATTTTAAAAATCTCAATATTGATGATATTAAAAAATTAGGTTTAAATACTAATAAAGCAAAAACAATTAAAGAAATTTCAGAACTTTTTATAAGCGAAAGTTTCGAAGATTTAGCAAATTTAAATGATGATGACTTAAGAGATACTTTACTTAAAATTTTTGGAATTGGTCCATGGTCATTAAATATGTTTGAAATATTCTGTGTGGGAAAACTAGATATTTTTACATCTAAAGACGCTGGATTGAGATTGGCAATGAAAAGGTCTGGAATGATAAATCTTGATAGTAATTGGGATACTTACGATGATTACGCAGCAAAATGGTCACCATTTAGAACAATAGCCTCTATACATTTATGGAAATTTGTTGATGGGTAAAAGTAAATAAATTTATATTATTTTTGTGGTGTAATTTTAAACAATAACTTAGGGTTAAAATTTATTTCGTCAAGAAATTCTCTGTGACTATAGAATACATCCATTCCTGAATGGTGTACTTGAGCATAATCTTCAGAATCTAACTTTATATCTAAATCAGCAGACGGTCTTTCTATTGTTAAAAATTTAAATTTATATTTCTTAAAGTTAAAATTTTTTAATATAAATTCTTCAGCACCTTCAACATCCAAGCTTAGATAATCAATTATCTTTGGAGCATTAAATTCATGCAGTACTGACTCCAAAGTTCTTGTTTGAAGGGTTATTGTTTCATAAGAAGCAAGTTCTTTATTGCGGTTTCTTGTGTTGTTGTCAAAACTCTCACCAACAATTCCACCTAGCATTTTATTATCTATTCTAAAATCAACAATATCTGTATTATTTTGACCAATGCAATAATTTACATAATTTGATATTCTATATTTTTCAATACTATCTTTAAATTTTGGATTTGGTTCAATTAAAATTCCAGTCCAGTTGAGATACTTTTCTAGAAAATAAGTATTGTTGTATTTAATTCCATCAGCACATGCTAAATCCACAAAGTAACCATTTTTTTTTAAACCATTTTTTTCATAGTTAAAAAAATTATTAATTAGAAATTCAACCTGCCCTTTTTGACTTCCTAAAGATTTGTCAATTTTTTTATGTTTAGGAAGATTTTGATTAGATAAATAAGTTTCTTGTTGTTTTAATAAATATTTAAAAAATTTAATTTTTTTTATCATACAAGTATCCTAAATGCTGATTCATATTTAAAATGTATTTTCAATGGCAGTGTATTTTTTGATGAAAATGCCGAATTTGTATTTTTCTTTCATACTTAAATGTTCAATGTGTTCTTTATGTACTGTGATTAGAAATTTTTTTAAAACCTTATTTCTTAATTTGTGAATAAAAGTTATCATAAAGACTCATAACAAGAATAGCCAATAATGAAATATTTTTCCAAATGGGATGAAATCGATAGATTTTTGTACTTTGATTTTTGGCATTTAAAGGGTCACAATAAATCTATTCAGTTTCGTAATCAAAATATAAGTTACTTGAAATCATTATTAGAAGAAAACAACATTGAATTTAAATGCACTAAAGATACAGCTCTGGGTATTATCAACAACTCTCAGTTAATAGAAAATAGTTTTGCAGATAATTTTAAATTAGATAAACAAAATCTGCTAAAACTAATCGATATATTTAAAAAAAGTGAATTTGAAATTATTGAGTATAGAAAAAATAAACTGACTCTTTTCAGACAAAATAGATTGATAAATTTATATTTTGTAAATCAGTTCATTTTTAAGATCTTTCAAAAATCAAAGGTTAATAATATGGGTGAATTTTATTACAATCAAAATGAATACATTACTCTAATTGTTCTGAAGAATTTTAATATCTTATATAAAAGAGCCTTTATGTTTATAAGGCGGAGATATCTAAGATACTACAAATTAGCCATACAGTATTTATTGATTAAAAGACTATCAGTAAGCAAAGCTGATATAAGTAAACAAGTTGAAATTAACTATAAAACATTCCTCAATTTGAATATTGAACCAAAAAATTCAATCAATTGGATTCTCAGAAAAAAACATTTAGCTTTAGTTACCGATAGTAAAAAACATATAAAAGTTAAGACAATTCTTAAATACTTAAGCAACGATAACTTGAATAAAATAATCAACAATATTGTTGAATCAGACAACTCTACGCCATTTGAGGAACCAATTAGTCATAATAAGAAATTTTGGAATTCGGGAAACAACTATTTTATATACAATGTTCTCTTTAGTTTTAGAAAAAATGTCACGAGTTATCAAAATGCAAATACCTATATCGTTAGTGATAATAGTTATAATCTTTATTCAAAAAAATATTATCAATCCTTAGAAAAAATGAATCCTGATGAAATAAAAACATTTCTAGATTCTAATCCTATTGAAATTACCAATAATGATGTCACTAGCGGTAAGCATAGAGTTTTTGCAATGATAGGCTGGTTAATTAATGGAAATGAGTATATTCCTTTTAAAGCAAGAGTAGTTTAACTCTTGATTTCATCAACAATTAAACACTTAGCATAATTATTTTTTGAATATTTTAAAATTGAAGCTCTATGTAGGCCGTCTATAATTTTAAACTCTTTATCTGTAAACATAACTAGTTCTTTTTTAACTAATATAAAAAATTTTTCAGGTGAACTAGTGACTAGAGTTTCAAGATTATTGAAGTTATCAATTTTTTCTTTCAAATTTTCTTGAGGAAAATAAGAAGTTATATAATCTTCGTAAGTAATAATATTTTCTTCTTTTGTTTGAGCTAGGTAATTAAAATGAGGGGTATCAGTAATTTTTGATCTATTTAATCCAGTTTTGGTTTTTAAATTTGCATAAACTCTTTCTAATGGAACAGTCACCTGAGAAGTGCAAATTGCGTTACCCCACCCCATAGGGATACTCATTTTTTTAATTTTTTTAAAAGAATATTTTCTTAAAAATATATAACCAAAAAGGTAAAAGAATTGTTTTTTAGTCATAAAATAATTCGCAATAATTTGTTTCATATTTATCAATACTAATTAGATAGAGGGAAAATTTTTTTAAGATTTAAAAAATAAAAAATAATTTAGCTAACTTTTTTTAGTTAATTTTTATCTTAATAATATTTGTTAATTCAAAATTTTTTTTGGTTAATATGTAAAAATAATGAAAAAAATTGTAATCACTGGTGCTTTGGGTTACATAGGTACAGAGCTATGCAAAATCTATTCTGGATTTTCACATCAATACGAAATAGTGGCTATTGACAAACAGTTTTACTCCGAAAGGGTAAATCGTCTAAATAATTGGGGTATTAAATTTATTCAATGTGATATTTTAAATAAAGACTTATTAAGAACAATATTAAAAGATACAGATCTAGTTTTTCATTTAGCTGGAATAACAGATGTACCACAAACAAATCTTGAAAAAAGCAATAAAAAAGAAAAATTAATTCAGAAAGTTGGTGTTGAGGGTTCGAAAAATATAATTAAATTTTCAGAAGATTATACCAAAATTATTTTCCCATCAACTCATGTTGTTTATGAAGGCCTAAAAGATATTGAAAAAAATATTAAAGAAAGTAAACCGCCGGTCCCCGTTCTTGAATATGCAAAAGGTAAGTTCCAGACAGAGCAAGATTTAAAACTCTCCAACAAAAACTATGTTATCTTGAGGCTTGGCTCAGTCCACGGTCTTTCATCAGACTCTACCCGGCTAAATGTTATGCCAAATTTGTTTGCTAAAATTGCATCACAAAATGGTTCAATTAAATTGTTTTCTGGTGGAAAACAATTAAAAAGTTTAGTTTCTGTTCAGGACGTTGCAAGATGTATGCAATTTGTTGCTGAAAATAATGAAATATCAAAAAGTATATTTAATTGTGTTAGTGAAAATGTCAATGTTAAAAAAGTAGCAACTTTATGCAAGAAATACAGTGATAGCCTTAAACTAGTTACATCAGATGACCCAATACCAAATCTAGGGTATACACTTTCAAATAAAAAAATTCTAAAAGAAGGATTTGAATTTCTCTACAATTTAGAAAACTCATTATCTGAAATGATTGAGTATTGGAAATTTAATGATATTGAGTATAAAAATGAATACATAGTTCAAGGTAAAGATTCATTTGTTGATTATAGAGGATTAATTACTAACTTTTATTTTGATGAAGAAATTACATCAATTGGCTATGTTGATTCAAAGAAAGGATCAATAAGGGGAAATCACTATCATCCTATTCAGACCCAAAAATGTCTTCTAATTAAGGGAAAATATATAAGTATTACAAAAAATTTACTAGATGACTCGTCGGTAGTGGAAACAAGAATTATAAATGAAGGTGAATTATCGATTATTAAACCAAATGTTGCACACACAATGGTTTTTTTAGAAGATTCAATTTTGTTGAATCTTGTAAACGGAGGAAGGGAACATGAAAATTATGGTATCACACACACTCTTCAACATAAACTTGTTGACAATAAAATGGCTGAATTTTTAATTAAAAACTATAAACATACTTGCAGATGTTGTAACAGTAAAAATTTAGAACTAGTTGTTTCACTGGGTAATTCTCCTTTGGCAAATAATTTATTAGATACAAAAAATGAAAAATTTGATATTTTCCCTTTGGAAATGTTCGTATGTAAAGAATGTTTTAATTGTCAACTTAGTGTTGTGGTTCCTCCCAAAATAATGTTTGATAAATATCTATACTTATCTTCAACTACAGATTCGTTTAAGAAACATTTTCATACACTAGTAAAAAAACTTAACAAAGAAAATCTGATTGATAAAAATTCATTTGTAGTGGATATAGGCAGTAACGATGGAATTTTTTTAGAACCTCTCCAGGAGCTCTCGGTTAATTGTTTGGGAGTTGAACCAGCAAAGAATATTGCAGATATCGCTAACAAAAAAAATTTGAAAACTATAAATGCCTATTTCAATAAAAATATTGTTAATAAAATTTTAAAAGATTTTGGTAAAGCAAATCTAGTGACAGCATTTAATGTTTTTGCGCACAGTGATAATTTGCATGACATCGCTACTAATGTTGAAAGTTTGCTCGATGAAAAAGGTACATTTATTTTTGAAGTTCAGTATTTAGTTGCAAATATGAAACTTGGAATAGTGGATAATATTTATCATGAACATGTCAATTATTGGTCACTTTTTTCAATAGAAGAGTTTTTTAAACATCATGAAATGATAGTTTATAAAATAGAGGAAGTAGACACACATGGAGGATCTATAAGGGTTTATTGCACAAAAGATCAAAATAAGAATATTGATAAAAGCATAAATAAATATAGAAAAAAAGAAAAAGATTTTGGAATCAATAAGATTGATACTTATTTTAAATATCGTGACGACATCTTATTGAAAAAAAACAATTTAATTAATTTGTTGAAAAAACTAAAAGAAACAAACAACAGTGTTATAGGTTATGGTGCACCAGCCAAAGCGACGACATTGTTGAATTATTTGAAACTATCAGATAAAGACATAAAAATGGTAGTTGAAGATAATCCTCTAAAAATTAACAAGTTTATACCAGGAACAAAAATTAAAATAGTTAGTTCTAATCAATTAGATAGGTTAAAAAAATACAATTTTTTAGTTTTAGCTTGGAATTTTTATGAATCAATTATCAAGAAAAATCAAAAAACATATACAAATAGTAAGTTTTATAAATTCAATTAATGGGAATCTATAGAAATTTATTCAAACCTTATTAATTAAGTTTACAATTTAGCAAATAACTTATATTTACTTTTTTTCCTCGTAGTTTTACATAGACTTCATCTACTAAATCACATTTAAATTTAAAACCTTCTTGTTTAAGGTAGTCAATACAGTTATTACCTTTTGGCGTAAGATGGTGCTCTGTAAGGATTGAAAATGAATTAGTGCTATTTCTATTTAATAAATCACTAAATAATCCTTTGTTAGTATAAATTTGCAAATCACTTTTCGATGAAACCACATAATCAGGATAAAGAGTATAGTCAGCTATATTTCTTCCAGATTTAAAGGAATACTTTTCATTAAAATTAACATTTTGATTACTCTGATTAAAAATAGATATTGTATGAAAAGGAGCGCAAGAAAGTATCGGAGATTTATTGTTTGAAATCATATTTAACATTTCCAATCCTGATACTGATAAATGATCCGTAGACCAGTTACCACAATTTTCTTTCTCAAAACACTCATCATTGATTATTGAAATTTCTTCTTCATTTACAAATTCGTTTAAATAAGTATATTTATATTCACCCAGCCCATATTGAGTATATGTTACGAATAAAATGAACAAAAATAATACTATTTTGTAAATTTTTTCTGATTTTATTAAATTAAGAAAAAATGAGGCAATCAAATTTAAAAAGAAAAAGAGAAACAAGTACTGCCTTTCGTAACTATATGCTGCAGGCTTAAACAAAACATAACTTATTGAAAATAAAATCAAAAAATTCAAACACGAGAAAAATAAATAATTATTTTTAAATTTTTTGAATAAAACTATACATATAAAGAACATGAATAAATAAGGTATTGGTAATTTATAAAAAAACATTTTTAGCAAATATGTAGAATCTCCACTTTTTTCGAAAACCTCACCGTTTACAATAGTTGTTCCACTCCACGTAGAAACTTTAAATTGTTGCCAATATAAATTTTTTAAATATTTAATATACTCATTCCATCCTTGAACAGTGCCTATCACAAAAGTCAGTAATGACAAAAAACCAATCATTAAATTTGCTTTTATAAAATCCTTATTTATTAAGTTTTTATAATTAATTAGATTTATCGAAACCAGTAAAATAATTAAAAACGCAATCCCATTAAACCTAATCAGCAATAACATTCCAAAAGACAGACCAGTTAAAAATATTAAACCAAAGTTACTCTTTTTATTAAGTTCAAAATGTTTAAAAAAGTATAAATAAAGCAAAAACGCAATAAATAAGTGAAGAGCATATGGAACATCTTTATCATCAAATAGGGCATAGCCATTTATTGACGGTAAAAATAGAAGTAACAATACATAATTAAATCCAAGACGATCAGAATCAATTTTAGATAATAATAAATAGATAATGTATAATCCTAAAACTGTATAAAAAGCTAAATAAACATGTCTCAAAAAGAATGTAAAATGTTCTTTATTATTAAAATAACCAATATTAAACAAATCGTGTAAAAAATTTAGCCTAGTAAAAAAGTAAACCTGTAGCTGATATAGCATCCCAAAGAATTCATGATCACTAAAGTCATATCTGTATTCATTAGTTTTTATTCCAAATATAAAAAATTTAACTTTTGCAATTGTTAATTTTGCCGCCATGTGATTGAATGGTTCGTCCCACCATGTACCAATTTTTAAAGTATAAAAAATTTGATGCGCAAAGAAAAATACAAGCAAGATTTGTAACTTATATGCACTGAGTAATTCTTTAAGTTTATTGTTTATCATTTAAAAAATATTTTCGTAAACTAGTTTCAAATTTTCCTTCTACTGAGCCATTAAGACCAAGATTTTCTGTAGAAGCATAGCAATTTTTTAAACCTAAACTACCGTATCTTTTTTGAATTACGAAATAATCTAAATATCCATCTAAATTTGCCCTCATTGGAAAAAAGTGTTCTACACTTTTAAGAGCTGCATAGTGTGAAATTCCATACAACTGTCCACCCGAAAATCCTCTCTTTATTTTT
>PBQB01000078.1 GCA_002724895.1 Flavobacteriales bacterium | reverse complement strand
TATTTTCATCAAAATTATCGGCCTTAATATCATTGACAAATGCAGTTTTAGGTAATTCATTCAATTTATTAAAATCTATTTTCCTCCATTTTTTACCTCCATCTTCAGTAACTTGTATAACTCCGTCATCGGTTCCTGCATAAATTAGACCTTCTTTTACTGGTGATTCAGCTAAAGAAGTAATGGTACTATAATTAGACATAGCATACAAATCCCATGCATTATCCCATTTTTGATTCTTACCAAAAAAAGAAGTTGAAACTCTTGAAATATTATTAGTTAAATCATTAGAAATAGGAGTCCATGAATCACCTCTATCTTCAGACTTCCATACTCTTTGAGATGCAAAGTATAATCTTGTTGAATTATGAGGACTGACTAAAATAGGAGAGTCCCAATTAAATCTTTCATATTTTTCTCCATAAGCTGGTTGAGGTTTAATGTTAACATTTTCTCCAGTTATTCTATCATGTCGATTAAGATTTCCCCTTTGCCATTGTGCATATACAATATTTGGATTTCCTGGTTCAGTAGCTGGCTGATGACCATCTCCACCAAGAACTACAAACCAATCAGAATTTCTAATCCCATGAATATTATCAGTTCTTGAAGGACCTCCTTGAGTATTATTATCTTGTGTTCCACCATATACATTATAAAAAGGTAAAGCATCATCAACTGCAATTTTATAAAATTGTGTTATAGGAAGATTATCAATAAACTTCCAATTTTTAGTTTTGTCAAAAGTTTCATATAAACCTCCATCACAACCAATTAATAAATAATTAGGATCATTTTTTTTAAAAGCAATGGCATGATTATCAACATGCTTTTCATTTTCATTCATTCTAGAAAAAGTTTTACCTCCGTCAAATGAAACTTGCATATAATTATCTACAAGATATAACTCATCAAAATTATGTGGTGAAGTAAATAACTCTTGATAATAATGTGGACCTGTTCCACCAGCAACAGCATCACTCATTTTTTGCCAACTTGCACCTTGATCAATACTTTTAAAAACACCTCCAGTTCTTCTGTTTAATTCTATAGCAGCATAAATAATATCCGCATTTTGATATGACATTGCAAGTCCTATCTTTCCCATATTTGAATTTGGTAATCCTTTAGTTAGATGATTCCATTTTTCACCGCCATCTGTAGATTTGTATATTCCAGTTCCAGGACCACCTCCCATATATCCAGCTACTGTCCTATGTCTTTGCCAAGTGGCTGCGTATAAAACAGAAGGATTTCTAAAATCTATTAATAAATCTGTAGCACCAACCCACTTATTATCTCCGAGAGTTCTTTTCCAATTTTTACCTCCATCTATTGATTTATATACCCCTCTTTCTCCACCTTTACTCCATAAAGGTCCTTGAGAGGCAACCCAAATTATATTGCTATTTGTTGGATGGATAACAATTTTAGAAATATGTTCAGATTTTTTAAGTCCCATATTCTTCCATGTCTTTCCTCCATCTTCACTTTTGTAAATACCATCACCGTAAGCAACATGTCTACCACCAACATTCTCACCAGTACCAACCCAAAGAATATTTGTGTTTTGTGGATCCATAGTTATACATCCGATTGAAAAAGTTCCTTCACTGTCAAAAACTGATTTCCATGTTGTTCCAGCATTTTCAGTTCTCCAAACTCCACCAGAACCAGCAGTAACATACCATATATTTTCATTATTTGGGTGAATGATTATATCAGAAATTCTACCTGACATTAATGCTGGCCCTATACTTCTAAATTTTAAACCATTATAAATTGAACTTGAATCATTTTTTACTTGTAATTTATCACTTGTAATAGCTTGTAAAGTCATGTTTGCTGATAATAAAAAAGTAAATGAACATATTAAAGAAAGATATATTTTTTTCATTTTTATTTTTTGTTCAAAATTAATTATTTTATTCTATATTCGTTAATGTTCAATCATATTCAAATATTAATTTAAATGAGTTTTTAATTACTTTTTTTTATAATTTTACCTAATAAAAATCAATTATGAAAAAAATATATTTTTTATTTATAATATTTTATTGCAATTCAAATTTATTTTCACAAAGTTGGTCAACATTTACTGACTCTATTGCAACATTATCATCTGCTAGAGGAAGCGATTTAAATGGAGATGGAATACTAGATATTGTTATTGGAGGAGGTACAGATAGCACATTCAGTACTAATGGGATAATGGCGTACAATGGATTAGACGGAACATTATTATGGAAAAGAGAATCTAATGATGAGATATTTGGAAGTGCTATTTTTCAAGATATAAATAATGATGGGATAAATGATGTTTTTATTAGCGGTAGATCTGCTCAGCTAATTGCAATAGATGGATTTAACGGTGCATTAATATGGGAATACTTTCCTTATAATAGTAACCCAGCAGATAGTGGGCTTTATAATTTTTATAATCCTCAATTTATTGATGATGTAGATGGAGATTCATTAAACGATTTGATAATAAGTAATGGAGGAGATCATTCAGCACCTGCATGGCAACAAAATAGACCTCCTGGGCACCTAATGATTATTAGTTCATTAACAGGTAATCTAATTGTAAAATCAGTTGTTCCTGATAGTGCTGAAACATATTGTTCTCCAATCATTGCAGATTTACAAAATAATGGCGAAAAATGGATACTATACGGTACAGGAGGTGAAAATATTGGTGGTAATTTTTATGCTGTTAAATTAAATGATTTGTTACTAGGAGATATTTCATCTTCTATTCTTTTAGAATCTGATAATGACAAAGGATATATTGCTCCACCATCTATCTATAAAAGTGATTTGGGACACTATAACATAATTATACAATCTTTTGGAGGAAAAATAACAAAAATTTCTGGTCAAAATTTCACGCAAATTTGGACATTTAATTTACAAGGAACTGAGTCTAGTGCTCAACCAGTAATTGGAAATTTTACAGGTGATTTGACTCCAGATGTTTTTTTAATTCTTTTTAATGGAATAGCACCATCATACTCTGACTTTTTTCAAGTCATGTTAGATGGTAGTGATGGAACAATCAAGTTTATTGATAGTTTAGGAACAATTAATTATGCTTCTGCTAATGCTGTTGATCTAAATAATGATGGTAGAGATGAAGCAGTAATACTAGCAACATACCTAGATAATGGATTTTTTAAAAGTCGTGTTGAGTCAATAGATTTTACTACTAATACAATTACTTCTATTGATCAAAGTAGGACAGGAGTAAATATAAGTTCAACTCCATTAATAACTGATATTGACAATGATGGTCATATTGATTTAGTTTATACTGTTAAAAAAGACAGCTTAAATCCAATGGGTTGGAAGGGAATTACAATGTATCGAAAAGAATTATCATCAATTTTACCTAATTCGGGTATTTCATGGGGAAGTTATTTAGGAACTTACCAAAATGGTATTTATAATAATCAACTTATTAACTGTGGAAACAATTCAGTTATTACAAACATCAACAAAGTCCACCCTTCTTGTAACGGTTATTCTGATGGAAGTATTGGTTTAAATTTAAGTAATGGCTTACCACCTTTTACTTTTTTATGGTCTAATCAAAATATATCCAATTCAATTCATAATTTAAGTGCTGATGTTTATTGGGTATACGTAACAGATTCTTTGGGATGTTATGAATATAGAACTATTAATTTAACTGATCCTTTTGTTATTGCATTTGGAGGTATAACTCAACCAACATGTCCAAATGATTCAAATGGAATTGCAACTTTAGGTTCATCTGGTTGTCCATGTATGTTTTCAGGATGTACATATTTATGGGAAAATGGAATAACAACTAAAACCAACAACAATTTACCTGTAGGTTGGAGCTCAGTTGAAATAACTCATGTTAATGGGTGCGTTGTAATAGACTCGGTACTCATCAATCAATCTATGTATGATAATTCTACAGGTACATCAATTGTTTCTACATGTAACAGTTTTTCTTGGGATAGTATAGTTTATAGTTCTAGTGGTACATATTTTAATACTTACACTAATAGTTTTGGTTGTGATAGTATACATACTCTTCATTTAAATATTAACTCAGATAACGAAGAAAGCATTGTTACTACTTGTGATTCATATACATGGGATGGAGTTGTTTACACAATAAGTGGAATATATTCAAATACTTATACCAATATTTTTGGATGCGATAGTATACATACACTTAACCTAACTATAACAAATTCATCTACAGGATTTACTGATACCACTGTTTGTGATAGCTATGTGTGGAACGGAGTAGTATATGATTCAACAGGTAGTTATACAAATACATTTAATAACTCTATAGGATGTGATAGTATACATACGCTTAATTTGACAATCAATTATTCTAATAATATATATACAAATTTTACAGCTTGTGGTTCTTACAATTGGCCTTTATCAGGATTAGACTATCACAACTCAGGTACTTATGAATATATTGACACAAATTCTATGGGCTGTATAGATACTAATGTATTAAATTTAACAATAAACCCGATCTATTCATTTTATGATACAACTTTTTTATGTGAAGGAGATAGCATTACTATTGGTAATAATACCTATTATAATTCTGGTGTGTATACAAATTATTTAATTTCTATAAATAATTGTGATAGTACATTAACAAATGAAGTAATCTTTAATACTACACCTATATCTCAAATACTACAAAGTGGATATAATCTTGTAGCAAATATAAATATTACTAATTACTCATTATTATGGAGTACTGGAGATACAACAGAAGAAATAACCCCTTCTAATGATGGTAATTATTGGTTAATAACTACAGATCGTTATGGGTGCAAAAGTGACACTTCATATTTTAATGTTGATTGGATATCTACAAATACAGAAAATATAGATATTGAAAATATCAATATCTATCCTAATCCTTCAAATAGTTATTTCAAAATTAACTTTGTTTCCAAAAAAAGCAAAGAAATTAATTTAACAATTACTAATTCTATTGGAGAATATGTATATAAGAGAGATATATATAATAATGAAAAACAATTTGATATATCAATTAATCTAAACAATTACTCTAAAGGAATATACTTATTGAGGATTGAAAATAATTATGGAATTTTACATAAAAAATTGATATTACATTAAATTATAAATTAATTTTAATACTCAACCATATTAAATTTAATATTTTTGTTTGACTATGAGTAGGTGCATTTACATATTGATGATTTTTTTATTTTTTTCATGCAAAAAAGAAGAAGAGTCAAGTTTTTCTGAAGACTATGGAGCTGGAATGTATATTTTAACTAATCAAGGAATAAGTTTCTTCAATGGAGCTCAAGTAGAATCAGGAATTTATAATAAGGTTAATAATAAAAGTACATTTAATCTTAAAAAAATTAAATTTAGTGGAGATATAGGTTGTTTTATTAATGATAATCAGATAACCGTCGTAGATGCAAAAACATTTGAAGATTTAGGCTCTATAAATAGATTTAATAATCCAGTAGATTTTGATTTTGTTTATGGAAATAGAATATTGGTTGCTGACAAAGATATTTCTAAAGTTAGAGAAGTGGACTTAGCCGCTTTGGATATAATTAGTACAATTGAAACTGGAGACAGTACAAAACCAACTTTTTTAATAAGTAATTCATTTAGATCATTTGTAATGAATAGTGGAATGGAAGAATCAATAAATAAAGATTCTACTGTAATTTCAATTGATTTTGTAGATGGGATTGTACCTATTGCTAATTTTTCTGGAAATATGTTAGTAGGAGATAATCCTAATTCTGCTGTTATTAATGATAGAGTCATAGTATTATCTGGAGGAGTAAACATTACTGGATCAACTGCTAACAACACAGAATCATCTATCACAGAAATTAACCAATATACTAATGCTGTATATAATACTACAACTCTTTCAGGAATATTTAATGCATCTAATTTAGTTAAAAATTATAATGGCAATATATTATATTTTACAGATGATAATGCGATTTACTCTATGAGTGTAAATAATTATATTCCTAATACTCTTTTAAATATAAGATCAAATATCCTACGACCAAAGCTAGAACAAGTTAGTACATCTGACACATCATTTGTCTATTATGACATGCTATACATGAACGATTTAGATAATCCTAATGTAATTTATAAATATAATCTTGATTTATCTATATATGAAGACTCTATATACGTAGATGGCAGCGTAATAGATTTTAATTTTTATAAATAGATATTTTATATTATAAATTAACTATAGTCTTGGAAGCAGGTAATTATATACTTTATACATCGATTTAATATCTTTTTTGTGCACTTTTTCATTCGGACTATGAACATTATCTTCAGCAGCTCCAACAAAACACCAGTCCCAAGGATATGAAGATTTTTGCAATTGATTACCATCACTTCCCCCAGCACTTTCAACTTCAATTTGATAATCAATTTTAGACTTTGATAGTAACTTTAATATTCTATTGACATAAGATCTTCTAGGTATCCCACTGTCTCTCATAGATATAGCACAACCTTTTCCATGAAAAACTCCAGATGTTATCCAAGTAATATCAGAGATTAATGCTTGTCTGACATTATATGTTTCATAAATATACTTACCCAAAAACCCAACAGATCCACCACCATGTTCTTCATATGTAGAAAATACAATAATACCATCTTTTAAATTCTTTGCTATTTGTAAACAATTATAAACTCCCAATCTATTATCTAAATATGCAGATTGAATATAATCATTAGTCTCTCGAAAATTAACTTTAAAAGTTAATGTAGTTCCTCTATCAATTTTTCTATTAAATTTTATAAAAATAGCACTCTTATCTTTATAAATATTACCTTCAACATAACCTTGAGAATCTTGACCTACTAAACAATCACCTTCAGTAACATTAGGACCACCTATTTTAATAATTTCATTATTATAACCAACAGAAAATCCTATCGAATCAATATGGGAAAAAACCGCTGTTCTTGGTTTTCCAAAAACTAAAATTACACTATCATGAAATTGTTCACCATATATAAGCTTAGGTTTAACTAACCATTTAGATTTATTTTCATTAATATAATTCAACAAAAATGAAGTCATTTGACTTTCATCACCTGATGGAGCATGAACGTTACATAATTTTTCTAATAATTGCATGTTATTTAATTTAAATACTTTGGCACTATATTAAGTTTGGTAATAAACTCATTGCATACTTTTTCACTATTTGATCTAACTACTGCAAATATAAGTTTACAATTCAAATCAAAATTACTTTCAATTATTTCTAGATCATTTTTTTTAACTACATTCATAATATTATTTATTTGACTATATGTAAATTCAATCTGAAAATTTTCTTTAATATACTTAGTAACAATTTCTGATTTAATTAGCACTTCTATAGTAGCTTTTTTATAAGATTTAATTAATCCAGTGATTCCTAACTTTTTTCCTCCATAATACCTAACAACAATTACTAAAATATTAGTAAGATCATAAGAATATAATTGATTGAGAATTTGTTTCCCAGCAGTAGAAGAGGGTTCTCCATCGTCATCATATTTAAAGAATGATTTATCAGCATTTAAAATATAGGCATAGCAATAATGAGTAGCTTTCTTATATTTTTTTTTTACATCAAATAAATGTTTTTTAATGTTTTCTAAAGAGTAAACCCTAAAAGATAAAGAAATAAATAAACTAGATCTTTTAATATAGCGTGCCTCATGAGAGGATTGTATTTCTTTGTATTTATCTGAAAATAACATCTATATTAACAAACATATAGCTAATGAACTAATAATTATTCCTAACCAGTTTGTCTTGGTAAGTTTTTCATTGTAAAATAACACGCCTATTAAGCTCGTTGTCACCACTATTCCAACATTAACTATAGAATATACAACTGCACTATTTAATTCATTTAAAGCTTTAATAAAATATATTATTGAAAAAAGATTTGGTAAAGCAAAAATTATACCAAAAAATAAATTATTTAACTTTATACTAGCAACATTATTAAAATGTCTCATCAATACAAAAAAAACTCCAAAACAAAAAGCATTAATAAAGAGAATCGTAAGAAAATAAAAACTAATTTTTTTAAGAAAAGTTTGAACCACATGATTGAATATTACATCCAAAATCCCCTGACCAAAAAAAATAAAAAGAATAATCCAAACATATTTTTTTTTAATAGAAATATTGTTTGAGAAAACACTAAAATATATTCCAATTATTGCAAGAAAAAAACCAAAAAACTTTACAATAGAAATATTGCTTGTAGGGTATAAAACTAATGCAAATGCAACAGGAATAATGACCGAAACTTTATTTGAAATAGTAGTAACTGCAACACCTGTTTTTTGACTACTATATGCAAAAAAATAAAATGTTGAAATAAATAAAAAACCAAGAATTATAGAATAATAAAACCATTCTTCATTAACTATTTCAGTTAGTGTCATTTTTTTATCTGAATATAAAAAACAAAAAAAAGCAACAGTTAAATAATTAATTGTAAGGGCTTGTAAATTATCAATTTTTAATTTTGCAAAAAGTTTAAATAGTACTATCAAAACATTAAACAATAGTATTGTAATAACAATATTAATCATTATTTAATATTATATCTAGTTTGTCATTACCTATATTGGATTCTGAAAAAGTAGTTCCATTAACAATTGGAGAATATATACCTGACTTTAATTTAATAGGAGAAGTAAAGATCCTAGCCTCATCCCAGTAATCAGCTTCCAAAAATGAATTAATGGTGTAGGCACCACCTTCAATTATTATAGATTGTATTTTAATTTTATACAAATAGTCTAGTAATTCGCTTAAAAAATTATTTTTATCTAGTTTGACAAACGTAGATCCTCTTAGTAATTTATTTGACAAAAAATTAAAAATAAAAGTATGAGAATTACTATTAAAAATTTTTAATTTTTTATTTAATTTTAAAAAAGGATCAATTATTATTCTCTTAGGGTTTTCTCCTTTACAAAAACGTACATTTAATTGTGGATTATCGACATGACAAGTTTTTCTTCCTACAAGAATTGCATCTTCATCTGCTCTCCATTTATGTACTAATTTTTTAGAAAATTCTGAGGTCATCCAAAATGGTTCCTTTTGATTAGTAGGAGCTATAAATCCATCTATACTTTTTGCATATTTAATGATTATATATGGTCTTTTTTTATCATTAAATGTAAAAAATCTTCTATTTAAGTAAACACTTTCTTCTAGAAGAACTTCCTCAATCACTTCAATTCCTGCGTTTTTCATTCTTTCAATCCCCTGACCATTTACAAGACTAAATGTATCTTTACATCCTATTACTACTTTTGGAATCTTATATTTAATAATTAGATCACAACAAGGAGGGGTTTTTCCAAAATGTGAGCATGGCTCCAAGTTTACATATAAGGTAGAATTTCTTAATAATTTTTTTTCCTTAACATTGTTAATAGCATTAACTTCTGCATGCGAACCACCATAATTTTCATGATATCCTTGACCAATAATTTTATCATTATAAACTATAATACATCCTACCAACGGATTTGGAGAAACATATCCGATACCATTTTTAGCTAACTCTATACATTTATTTAAAAAAAAACTATGATTAATCATTTAACAAAAATACTAAATTGGATAAATTTGTAAAATGCAAAAGTTAGGAGATATTATCTTATTTTTCAAAAATGAATTAGCAGGTATTTCTAACTCTAGAGAAATATTTAACTGGGCATATATTACAATAAATAATTTGTTTGGGTACGATCGAGCAAACTTTATTATAAATCAAAATCAAAAAATTAGTTTACATCAGAGAAAAAAAATAAAGCGAATCGTTAGCCAATTAAAAAAAAATAAACCTATTCAATATATTTTAGAAGAATGTGTTTTTTTTGATTTAAAATTTAAGGTTAATTCAAGTGTTTTAATTCCAAGACCTGAAACTGAAGAGTTAGTAAAATGGATACTAAAAGATGAATTTAAATCAATGATCGACATTGGAACAGGAAGTGGTTGTATTGCTATTTCGATTGCAAAAAATAAAAATGTAAATGTTCATGCAATAGACATATCAAATACTTCTATCAAATTAGCAAAAAAAAATGCTGAGTTTCATGGTGTTAGTATAAACTTTTTAAATATTGATATATTAACAGAAAATATAAGCAATAAAGTAGATATAGTAGTTAGTAATCCCCCATATGTTTTAAAAAAAGAAAAAAAACATATGAATAAAAATGTAATTGATTATGAACCTGAAATTGCAATTTTTGTTGATGATAATAATCCCTTTATATTTTATAAAATAATTGCTAAAAAAGCCAAAAAAATATTAAACAGAAATGGTAAAATATATTTTGAAATTAATGAAAATTATTCTGAAGAAGTTATGAAGATATTAAAAGATTATGGATATGTTAATATCAAGTTAAAAAAAGACATAAATGATAGAGATAGAATGATAAAAGCTACTTTGAAATAATTATTTTTGATTAAAAAACTATGATATCTAATAAAGAGGTTATTGAATTTCAAAATAATTGGGCAAATGGTATTATTAAGATAAGTAAAAAGTACCAAGAAAAATCTGATTATATTAATGAAACAGTAAGATTTGTGGACAATCTTTATGCATATGATGAAAAAAAAGTTTTGTTTAAACCAACACTAGCAACAAACCCACAGTTTAGACTAGACAAAGAGGGGGCTATTTCTTATTTTATAGGTAATAATATAAAATACAATGAAGACAGTGGATTTGCTATAAAAGGTTGGAAAAAAATTATTTGGGAAAATATTGGTATAGAAATAACAGATTCTTGTGCAATATGTATGGGAAATTACTATTTTGATAATGAAGTTGATCCTAAACTAAAAGTGGAATTTACTATAGTTCTTCAAAAAATTAATAATTGCCTTAAGTTAATACTTCACGATTCACACTTACCATATAAAAAGTAAATGTTAATTAAAGACAGAATAGATTACCTAAGAAAAAAAATAAATAAACATAATCATGCATATTATGTTTTAGACAAACCTTTAATTTCTGACTTTGAATTTGACCAACTTTTAAATGAGCTTCAAGATATTGAAAATAAATATCCACAATTTTATGATTCAAATTCACCAACAAATAGGATAGGAGGGGATGTTCTTAATGAATTCAAAACAAAACCCCATAGGTACAAAATGTTATCCCTTGCTAATTCATATACCAAAAATGATTTAATTGATTTTGACAAAAGGATACAAAAAACTGTTAATCATAACTTTAGATATATATGTGAATATAAATATGATGGGGTATCAATTAGTCTAACATATAAAAATGGAGAATTATCATCAGCTCTAACTAGGGGAAACGGGATTGAAGGAGATGATGTAACTACAAATATCAAAACAATAAAAAGTATCCCTTTAAAACTTTCCGGCACATTTCCTAATTTTTTTGAAATAAGAGGAGAAATTTTTATTTCTAAATCTGATTTTAAAAAAATGAATCTTTCTAGAAAAAATAAAAATTTATCAACTTACTCAAATGCTAGAAATACAGCTTCAGGAAGCATAAAACTTTTAGATAGTAAGGAAGTAGCAAAAAGACCACTTGACTGCTTTTTATTTCAAATACTCAGCGAGGAATTACCATCCAACAGCCATTACAAAAACTTAAACAAGGCAAAAGAATGGGGATTCAAAATTCCTGATACAATTAGTATACATAATAATATTAATGATGTAATTAATTATCTAACTAAATTTGAAAAGAAAAAAAATAAACTTCCTTACGATATTGATGGAATTGTAATTAAAGTAGATGATATATCATTACAAAAAGAAATTGGATTTACATCAAAAATTCCAAAATGGGCAATTGCCTTTAAATTTAAGCCAGATCAAGTATCTACTAAATTAAAAGACATTATTTATCAAGTCGGTAGAACAGGGGCAATAACACCAGTAGCAATTCTAGAACCAATTAAAATAGCAGGAACTATAGTTCAAAGAGCATCACTACATAATTTAGATCAAATAAATAAATTAGATGTGAGAATTGGAGACATAGTTTATGTTGAAAAAGGTGGTGAGATAATTCCTAAAATAACAGGTGTAAATTTTAATGAAAGAACTTTATTTTGTAAACCAACAATATTTACAGAAACATGTCCATCTTGTAATACAACTTTAATTAGACTAGAAAATGATGCAAAGCATTATTGTCCAAACACTAACTATTGTCATCCTCAAATTAAAGGGAAATTTGAACATTTTATTAGTAGAGAAGCAATGAATATTGATGGTTTAGGAAGTGAAACAATAAATCTTTTGATAAAAAAAAACCTGCTAATTAACTTAAATGATTTATATGAACTAAAATTCGATGATCTTGAAAAGCTAGAAGGATTAGGTAAAAAGTCAGCTGAAAATATTTTAGATGCAATAAAAAAATCTAAAGAAAGAAGCTTTGAAAAAGTAATATTTGCACTTGGAATCAGATATGTAGGTGTAAACACATCAAAGATTATCACAAAAGAATTAAAAAACATTAACGCAATTATTAATTCTAAAGTTGAAGATTTATTAGAAATTGAAGAAATAGGTGAAAAAATTGCAAATAGCATATATGAATATTTTCAAAATCAAAATAATATACTACTAATAAATAATCTCATAAGTAAAAAATTAAAATTTGAAATTGATAAAAAGTTAGTTAACGTATCAAATAAATTAAAAGGTGAAAATATTGTAATCTCAGGTACCTTTGAAAGGTTTTCTAGAAATGAATTAAAAAAAATTATCGAAGAACATGGAGGTAAAAACTCAAGTAGTATATCAAAAAACACTACTTTTGTAATAG
The DNA here is from genome assembly GCA_002724895.1 of Flavobacteriales bacterium. Classification (GTDB taxonomy): domain Bacteria; phylum Bacteroidota; class Bacteroidia; order Flavobacteriales; family BACL11. The sequence goes on along the minus strand of PBQB01000078.1, from coordinate 541 downwards.
CAGGTAAAAATATGGGACCTTCTAAGAAAAATAAAGCTAACAATTTAAGCATTAAGATATTAACCGAAGAAGAATTTTTATTGAAAATAATCTAGTGCAATTAATTGACAAAATAAAAATGAAAGTTGGCCATTGGGCATTTAAAAGAGATTTAAAAAAAAACCAAAGATTTAAATCTGTTTGCAACTTAGAAAACGCTAGATCAATTGGTATATTATATGATGCTACTTCTGAACAAAATATTCAAAACATACAACCATTTGTATCATATTTTTTTGAACTAAAAAAAGATGTAAAAGCACTAGGTTTCGTTAACTCTAAAGAATTATCATATTGTCATACTCCTAAACTACAATATGATTTTTTTTATCAAAAAGACTTAAATTGGTATTACAAACCAGAAAGTTATATCATTGACAATTTTGTCAAAAAAGAATATGATATTTTGATTAATTTATGTGATAGTAATGTAATACCAATCAAATATTTAGTTGCTAAATCAATTGCTAGATTTAAAATTGGTATTCATGAAGAGAATTTT
>PBQB01000077.1 GCA_002724895.1 Flavobacteriales bacterium | reverse complement strand
GACTATGCAGATGAGATCATAGTAACTGGGAAAGATTGGCCATTTGAGTTTAAATGGGATTTAATTGGGAAAACTTTTCAACAGGGCTTGGATGAATCTACCGGTGACTGGGCTATAAGAATGGATATAGACTATCTCTTTCACGAAAAATATATTGATGTGCTGCGTCCTTTATTAAAAAAATTCGAAAATTTTCCTGCTGTTGTTTTTCCACAATATCAATTTTTTACTCCTGACAGATTTCAAATGAAAACTAGATTATGCATCGCATTAAATAAACGACGCTTTCCGAATATAAAATTAAACGGAGGTGGTGATTTATGCCTTGCAACATTGAATAATAAATTATTACCTGTAAATAAATTACCAAATTTGAATATACCTGTTTATCAATACGAGTCGATGTTTAGAACAAAAGAAATTATCGCATCGGATAGAGCAAGGTTTGCGAGAGCGTGGAAAAGTTATTTTAATTCATATGGGACTAGGGGTGGTAGTACTGAGGAAGAAGCGTTCAAGGCTTGGTTTAATGAAATTGAAAAAAAATATCATACTCATACAAATAAAATAAAAATAAATGATCATCCAAAATATATAATTGAAAAACTTAGAAACTTAGATGATAGTCAGTTTGGTTTCAGCGCATTTGGTCTTAAAACAAAATCGAAATTTGCACTAAAAAATTTTTTGAAAGGTAAGAAAGAATTATTATTAGACGGAAGAATAAACAATCTAAATTTAAATAGCAAAATTTTTGAATAAACCTACTTGTCTATGTTTTGAAACTTTTAATATTCTAAAATTGTTTTCATATAAAAAATTAATTATTTCTGCAGTTGTAGGAACACTATCTACTCCTCTCTCTGGACCGTAGTCTACAGTTATATATTCTGTTTTTTTTATAGTCTTTATGGATCCTTTTAGAACCTCTAGCTCTGCTCCCTCTGCTTCAATTTTTAATAGTTTAATTTTGTCGTAATTAAAACTATCTAACATTTTTGTTTCTACATTTATTGAATTATCAGTACCAAAATATATCAGTGAACTATCGGCTCCATCTGTATTCAAATACAGTTTCATTTTTTCTTCTTTATTAGACAAAGCAAGTTTGTATATTAAATAATTGTAAGGGGAAACATTCTTTTTTAATGCTTTAAAAGATTCTGGATCTGGTTCGAAACCAATATAGTTACAAAAGATATTGTTTACTTGTAGAGAAATAGCTAATTCACCTACATTTGCACCACAATCAATAATTGTATCTTGCTCTTCAAAATTTATTGAATCAAGACAATAAGTGTCAAATAGAAACTGAAAGTGTCTTTTGTGATCAATAATTATCCTATCAATTCTTTTATTTGGAAAATAAAATTTTTCATTATTCCATATTTTTTTTCCGTATAAATTTTCACTATAAAATATTCTTCCATCTCCAGGAAATAATAAATTTAATATATTACAAAAAAAACTTTTACTTGTTTTTTTGTGGATAGCGCCTACAAATAGTCCAAAAAATGTTAAATATACCTTAGACATTTTGGAATATTTTTTTTTCTTGTCCATGAACATAAAATCAGGTAAATCAATAATGCTTGCCATAGGCTTATGTTAGTTGTTTAAATTTTTATATTTTAGCATTATGGTTTAAGGGTAAAATATTAATAATTTACTTATTAAAATATCACTATGAAGATTCTTGTCGTTTTTACTTATAACTATTCTTTACGAACCTGGAAAGAGTCTGGAACGTTAAATAAAGAGCTTAAAAATTACAAATTATTAACTGATAAAGGTATTGAATTTGTATTCTTAACCTTTGATGATCCTCTACAAGATGAAATTAAGATTGTAGATGATAACATTCAGATAATATCTGTATTTGAAAAATTAACAAAATCTAAATTTACATTAATAAATTATTTGAAGTCTTTCTTAATTCCATTTTATTTTAAAAATGAGTTCTCAAACATTGATCTAATAAAGCAAAATCAACTTAATGGATCATGGATTTCAATTATTCTAAAGTTTCTTTTGAAAAAACCATTAATAACTAGAACGGGATATGACATGTACGAATTTAGTATAAAAGAAAATAAAACAACTTTTGTCAAAGCTTTGTATAAGTATCTTACATTATTTACACTAAAATTCTCAAACCTATACACGGTAAGTAGTGTCTGTGACTTCAATTTTCTTAAAAATAATTTTAATTTTCAATATGACAAAGTGGGGATTAGACCAAACTGGGTTGAGAAAATTGAATATTATGATTTTGAAAAAAGATTAGAAAATAAAATAATTTGTATAGGTCGCTTAGTTGAACAAAAAAATTATGAATTTATAATTTCAGAATTTCAAAATACAGAATATGAAATCGACTTAATTGGTGAGGGAAGTTTACAAAAAGAATTAGAAAAATTGGCTATCAATTTAAATACGAAAGTCAATTTTCTTGGAAATTTAGATAATGATGAAATAATGAATTTGCTTCCAAATTATAGATATTATTTATCTGCATCTAAATTTGAAGGAAACCCAAAAAGCACTTTAGAAGCAATGTCCGCGGGGTGTATTGTGTTTGCGAGCGATATTAAAAATCATAAAGAGATAATAATGAATGAGCAAAACGGTTTTATCTTTTCATTAGAAAGAAACTCCTTATTTTCCTTTTTTATTTCAAAAATAGAAAGAGGGGACCTAAAAGAAATATCTATTTCAGCTAAAAATTCTGTATACAAAAATAACTCAATTGAAAAATTGACAAATTTAGAGTACGAAGACTATCTTTCTTTAACTGTTTAGATCAACATACTTACTAATTAGAAATAATTTCCATATCCTAAGAGCATTAATACGAGTTTTAAATTTAAATAAATTAAATATTTTTTTATGATCAAAAAGTGAAAATAGATTCACATCAAGAATAGTTTCAAGAATTAAATTTTGATTCTGATAAACCCAGTCTTCTAAATTAAATACGAATCCTTGTTTTCTTCTGTTTAGAAAAGAACTATCAAAGTCATTTGCTAAATAATTTTTAAATAAGGATTTTTTATTATTGCTCAGTAAGTAGCTCGGTTCAGTTGAGAAAACATATTCTATAAGTCTATGATCAACAAAAGGTGATCTTACTTCTAGAGAGTTACTCATTGAAGTTCTATCTACTTTGAGCATCATCATTTCTGATAGATAAAAAGAATACTCAACATTTAAGAGGGTTTTGTAATCACTATTTAAATTTTTATAATATTTATCTTCAAAAGTAAAATTGTCATCTAAGCCTAAAAAATTGATAAAATTTTTATCAGAAAAAAAAGATGCTGTTGCCTCTTTTAAATCCCTTGAATGTTTTAAAAAATTGTTACCAGTTCCTAGATGGTTGGGATAAATTTTGTTAAGAAATTTATATAAATTTTTTAATGAATTTCTACTTTGCAAAAGTTTATGAGTTCTTTTGTACCCTCCAACTAACTCATCCCCACCGTCACCTGAAATTGCAGTCTTAAAATTTTTTGAAATAAGATTTGAAATTATAAATGATGGAATGGTAGATGGGTCTGCATAGGGTTCATCAAATGCAAGTATTGAATCAAGAACATATTTTTCAATATCATCTAAACCTATTTCTATTTCAATGTGGTTAGTGTTATATTTATTTGAAACTTTCCGAGACCACTTTCTCTCATCATACTTTTTATCATTTAAAACTACGGAGTATGAATTTATATTTTTTCCTCTGTCGTACATATTTTTAACAATGAATGATGAATCTAAACCACCGGACAAAAAATTTGCTACTTTTACATCAGCTTCTTCCCGTATATTTATTGAATTGGAAACAAGATCATAAAAATGATCCTCATCAAATTTATGATTAGAGTTAAATTTATCGAAAGACCAGTAAATTGAACTTGTTTTTCTAGAATCTATATTCTTAAGATCTATATTTATAATCTCACCGGGCATTAATTTGTAAACTTTCTCAAATATAGTATTTGAAGACGGAACAACTCCGTAGTTTAAAAAATCATTTAAAGAATTTTTATCAACATTGTTTAATTTAGACTCTCTAGATACGCTTATTAAATTAGAACCAAAAACTATCTCATTATTCAAATTACTGTAAAATAGAGGTTTTTGACCGACTCTATCTCTTATTAATGTTAAATTTTTTACATCACTTCTGTAAAATGCGATTGAAAACTGACCAATTAGTTTCTCTATGAATGTGTTCCCAAAGTAGGTTAATCCATTTAAGACTACTTCGGAATCAGAGTGATCACTGTAAAACTTAATTCCATCCTGCTCCAGCTTTTTTCTTAACTCTCTATGGTTATAAATCTCGCCATTAAACATTAGTATTGTATTTTTTTCTTTGTTGATCATTGGCTGGGATGCATTTTTCCCAAGATCTACAATTGATAATCTGTTAAAAATAAAATTAAAATTTAATTGATCATCATTTTTAAACAAACTTGAAAAAGTACTGTTTATGTTAATTGTTTCATCAGGACCTCGACAGATAATTCTTTTATTATTGTTTTCAAGAGAGTCATTATTAATTTGGAGGTTTGAAATTTTTCCTATATATCCACACACACAATTATTTTAAGTTATAGATTTGCATAAAGCATTAATATTTTTTTTAAAAAATGAACAAAATAATTTCAATAGCTGATAAATGTTAATATGAAATAACAATGAAAAACAAAGATGTTGTATTTTTATGTGGAGATTATCCTGAAAATCATGTAACACCTCAAATAGGTAATGATCCAAACTTCGTATTTATAAATGATCCATTATTTGATCAGGTGAGGCTTTTTGACAGTGATGGAAATACAGTTTTGGTTAATTCTTTTATTGAATGTGAACATTATGTTAATGGTACGTGGGATTACTTTCCTGGTAAAAATGAAATAATTTACCTTGGTTGGATAAATTCTTTTTTATTTTTTTCACTTTTTAGTGTAATCTTTTTAAATTTCATAATTAAAAGAAGAAGACCTAAAGTTGAAAATTAATCAAAAACTGATATTTAAGTTTGTTTTTCTAATAATAATTATTTTGCTTCCATGGTTTATCATGGGAATCACATCAGATATTAAACCTGAAAAGATAACCTCCGACCTCAGATTTTATGAAATAAATACTTGTGAAATATCAATTATTAAATTTTTAATAGAAAATCCAAACGTTATATATCAAGATCACTACAAGGTTAAATTTAACGACTATTCATTAATGAAATGTTTTGGATTAATAACTGGAATTGATCAAATTAATGATGAATTTTATATTTCTGTTGGTACTAATACTTTTTTAAATCTCGTTTACCTAACTTTAATTTGGGGATTTTTAATATCATTATTTAAAAAAAGTAACGAATATTTTTTTAATTTAAAATTTCTATTATCACTTTTATCTAGTGCTCTTTTATTAACTTGGACTGTTTACATAGAAGAAAGGTTTTATGTAAAAAACGTTTATTTTTTTGATTTTGAAAGTATGCAATACTTTATACAACTTTTTATTTTGATTTTATTTATCTGCATTGTAAGCTCTTATTTTTTAACTACAAGGCTAAAAACATTTATAATATTTCTTCCTTTTTTATACTTATTAATTGGAGTAATTAGTGGAACAAACTTTAATTTTTTTATTACTGGGTTTGTTGTATTAGGAATTTATAGATTTTTAAAAAATGATAAATTTTGGATATCCAAATATTACTATTTTTTTCTTTTATTTTTATGGACAAATAACGCTTATTTTAAAAATTTTTATGTTGATCCGGATAAGATAAGAGGTTTTACAAGTTCTTTGTTTTCTGGTTCTTCAGTCTTGGCTTATGGTCTACTATTGGGTTTCATAATTAATGGTTCATTGTATATTTTTGAACATATTGAAAAATTTGATGTTGCTACTTATCTGAAAAATATACTTTCTTGCTCCGTATTAATTTTATTTTTAGGATATTTGGGCTCCTCCATGCCAGTTGTTAATTTTCTTAATTATTATTACTTTGGTTTAAATAAATATGGAATTAATAGATCAAATTTATTTGGAGTCAATGAATGGGGAGAGAGACTAGCCTGGAGAGGACAATTTCCAAGTGCGGAAACTATAGGTGAATTTTTTGGTCTAGGATTGTTGTTGTACCTAATACTTTATCTAAAAAATCAAATAATATTTAAAAAGATCGACTTGCTCTTAATTGGAATATCTTTTATTGGGCTTTTTGTATCAAATAATAGAGCAGCTTTGCTTTCAATATTTATTTGCTTATTTATCTTTTTATACAAAGAAAAGGTGAAACTAAAATCTATTAATTATGTTATGGTCGGAATCATATTCGTGACTTTTGTGATATTAGTTGGATTAAATAATTTTTCATATTCGATTGATTTTTTAAAAGACAGTCTTGTAAATCAAGGAGTTTTTTATTCATCTGGTGAAACACTTTCTTCATCTTTGAATTATTTGGTTGAAGCAAGAGATTCAAATAAAATAATTTATGGCTTAATTGGATTTATTAGCATAGTCGGATTTTTTGTAAATAGATCTGAATTGTGGGGTATATTCATATCTAGATATGATCCTGAATTTCAAGAATTAATTTTTGGATCTGGTGTAAACAATTTTGGTCAGCTCTATGGAGAGATATATATAAATCCAACTTATAGTTTTTTACTGCCTCATTCAAGTATTTTAAGCTACTTATTGTTTGTAGGAATTTTAAATTTATCTATAGTTTTAATTTATTTAATTACAAATATTTATACTCGATTGAAAAATGGTCCTGATATATTTGTTTATCTTGCAATTTATGTTTTTTTAAACCTACTTAAAAGTGATTCGCTTTTATATTTCTCATCTTTCATGAATTACCTATTTATATTCTACTTTGCAATTAAAAAGGACAAGCGTTTAGTCTAATTTAGAGGAAAATATTATGAAATTATTAGTTTTCGGGAGTAACGGGCTTGTTGGTAGCTCATTGAAAAGAATTTTTGAAAATAGCAGTATATTTAAAGATAGTTTTTTTTCTACCAGAAAAGATACAGATCTTTTTAATTTTGATGAAACATCAAAATTAATTTCAGAATACAAACCTGATTATATAATCAATGCTGCTGCAAAAGTTGGAGGAATTCATGCAAATAATACCTTGCGATCAGAGTTTCTAATTGAAAATTTAAAGATTAATTTAAACATATTGGAATCTTGTATTCCATACAATACTATTAAAATTATTAATCTTGGAAGTAGTTGTATATATCCATTAGATTCTCCAAACCCAATATCTGAAAGTAGTATTATGCAGGGAACTCTTGAACCAACTAACTCTCCATATGCAATGGCAAAATTAACCGCAATTGAGTTAGGTAATTCACTAAAAATACAACATGGTCACTCAATAACAAACTTGATGCCCACAAATCTTTATGGTCCAAATGACAATTTTTCAGTTGAATCAAGTCATGTAATACCTGGAATGATTAGAAGAATGCATGATACAAAAATTACTTCAGGTAAATCTTTCTCCATTTGGGGATCTGGAAAACCACTCAGAGAATTTTTATATGTTGACGATCTTGCTTTATCGATAAAGTTTATAATTGAAAACAATATTCAAGAATCCCTATTAAATATTGGTAGCGGTAAAGAGATAAGCATCTTTAATTTAGCAAAAATAATTAAAGATACTCTGAAATTTCATGGAGATCTTATATTTGACTCTTCAAAACCAGATGGAAATCCAAGAAAACTCTTAGACAGTTCTCTTATAAATAGTTATGGTTGGAAGCCTATTACAACATTGGAAGAGGGTTTAAAAAAATCTTATAATTGGTTTTTATCTAAACAAATATAAGATTACGAATTATCCCAAGTTGGTTTAATCAATTTCTTGTCAAGCAGGACCTTTTCCTGCTCCGCTAATAAAAGATCACTTTCTACCATCATCTTTACTAGGTCTTTAAAGCTTGTTTCTGGTTTCCATTTAAGCTCGTTTTTGGCTTTCGTAGGATCTCCTAAAAGATGGTGAACTTCATTTGGCCGTTCATATTTTTTGTCAGATAAGACATAGTCTTCCCAATCTAGATCTACTACTTTGAAGGCTTCTCTAGCAAAATCTTTAACACTGTATGCTTCTCCGGTTGCAATTACCCAATCATCTGGTTTGTCATGTTGAAGAATCATCCACATAGCATTAACATAATCACCAGCAAAACCCCAATCTCTAACTGCGTCCAAATTTCCAAGTGTCAATTTGTTCTGAATCTTATGATAAATTCTTCCAACAGCTCTTGATATTTTACGTGTTACGAAAGTTTCACCCCTTAGAGGAGATTCATGATTAAACAATATACCGTTTGAACAAAACATATCATATGACTCTCTATAAATTCTTGTAATATTATGAGCGAATAGTTTACCTGCAGCATATGGACTTTTAGGAATAAATAGAGATGTTTCATTTAATGATTCACTTCCAACTCCTCCAAACATTTCAGAAGAAGAAGCTTGATAATATTTTATATTACTGTCTAAATTCTTTACAGCATCAAGTAAACTGAGTGAACCAGAAGTACTTGTTAATACTGAGAAATGTGGATTTTTAAAAGAAACTGCCACATGTGACTGAGCAGCTAAATTATAAACTTCATGAGGTTTAATTTTTTGTATCAATGAATTAATTGAGGATGAATCAAGCAAATCAGAATAATAAAGTTTAAATTGTTCTGTATTTTTATAATCAGATATAAGTGAGTCTATCCTTGTAGTGTTAAAAGTTGAGGAACGTCTTATCGTTCCACTTACTTCATAACCTTTTTCTAGTAGAAGTTTACTTAGGTAGAATCCATCTTGACCTGTTATACCTGTTACAAATGCTCTTTTCATAATGAAAATTGTATACTTGTTCTTAGCTATAGTCACTTTTATTTAAAAAATAAAAGTTTCCTAAGAAATAATAGAAAATAATTGGAAAGTGGGCGTTTTCCATTGAACTATCAAAAAGAGAAATCCAAATTAAAGGTAAAAGGTAGAAGAGAATGTCTCTTTTTGAAGTATTTTGAAAGTAGGTTTTGTAAATATTAAAAAATAAATAAATATAAATAAATAACTGTAATAATCCCCCTCTGCTGAAGATCTGGATAAAAAAATTATGAATATTTTCATTAGTATTATCTAGACCTGTTCTGTCATTGCCATATCCTGTGTTATTTGTCTCGAATACATACAACTTGTCTTTGTATCCTGAACCAAAAATAACTAAGTTTTGATCTACCATAAATTCAATTTGGTCTTGCCACATATCTAGACGCCAGTTTAGATTTCCATCCCCAGAAAAAAATCTACCATTTTCATAGTAAAGTATGGGGTATTCTTCTTGGTAATGCTGAAGCCTATACTGGCCAAGGGATGCATAAGATTCTGAAATTACCTCAGCAGATACTTCTTCTGGAAAATCTTTCACCTGTGAGACGACAGTTGAATAAGTTGCTATAAATAAAAATATTACGAACATTGGTATAGTTTTAATACTTACTATGACTTTGTTTTTATTAAACAGTAAAAATTGGTATAAAACAAATATAACGACCCCGATAAACGCACCACGACTTCTATAAAGAATAAGTGGTGAAAAAAAACCCAAATTTAAAATAAAGATATTTAGTGAAGTTCTGTTGTATTTTAAAGATTTGTTAATTAAAAGATTGACAATAATAAAAAATAAACCCAAATCTGAACCTTTATGTGGTTCATATTTGTCTGAGTATTTAACAAAAAAATCAATTAAAATATTTGGAAAATCATAAATTGATATAAAAAATATACTTAATAAAATGACTTCAAACAATGCTAGTTGTTTTATGCTTAAGTTAATTTTTTTTGAATTAACACCCAATATAAATGCCGAAATAGTCCAGATATAAGAGCTAGATTTATAAGTGTAGGTTGAAAAAAAATTAGAATTTGAATAGAAAGCAATCAGCAAAAAACTGAAAAAAATCAAAATCCAAATTTTTCTAAAATTTTTATCAAATACTTTTAGTCTATTATTTTGGAAATCGAATATTAATGAATAGATAAAGATAATAAGCGTAAGACCAACAATTAATTCTCCGATTCTAAAATCAAAAATATAAATCCCTACAAATGAACGAGAGAATATAAAAGCAAAAAACATATAGAACAAAAAAATATTTGTAATTAGAGAAAAAACTTTTTTTTCAAATAAATTTAATCTATCTATCATGGTTTGATTATTTTAAAGTTACTTTCAAGTTTATCGTTAGCATCCAAAATCATTAAGATGCCCCAAATACATAATAATGTTCCATGTATATCTGGTGTGTTTAATCCAGTTGAAATTTTTACACCGTAATAATGAGTTTGTGAT
>PBQB01000076.1 GCA_002724895.1 Flavobacteriales bacterium | reverse complement strand
AAGTGTGCCTTACTTTTCATATTTAAGTGAAGATGTCGGATATGTTAAATTAAGAAGTTTTACTAGAGGATGTTCTAACGATTTAAAGAATGCAATTCAAAAACTTAAAGACGAAAAAAATTTAAAAGGGCTTATTTTAGATTTGCGAAATAATCCGGGAGGACTATTAAATGAATCAGTTGATATGGTTAACTTATTTGTTCCAAAAGGAGAAGAAGTTGTTAAAACTAAAGGAAAAATAAAGTCATGGGAGAAAACATATTATGCAAAAAATCAACCCCTTGATACAGATGTTCCGTTAGTTGTATTAATTAACTCTGCATCAGCATCTGCTTCTGAAATTGTTTCAGGAGCCATACAAGATTTAGACAGAGGCGTTGTAATAGGCCAAAGAAGTTTTGGCAAAGGATTGGTTCAGCAAACAAGAAAGCTTTCTTATAATGCACAATTAAAGTTAACAGTTGCTAAATATTATATTCCAAGTGGTAGATGTATTCAGTCTGTAAATTATAATAACAGGAATGATGATGGTAGTATTGGAAAAGTTCCAGACTCATTAAAAACAGAATTCAGAACTAGAAATGGAAGAAAAGTATATGACGGTGGAGGAATTGAGCCTGATATAATTGTAGATAAAGAAAGTGTTTCAAATATAATATTATCATTATATAGAGAAAGATTATTTTTTGATTTTGCAACAGAGTTTAGACATAAACACGAAAATATTACAAACAACTTTATATTTGATGAGACAAATTATTTAAGTTTTAAGGACTATATTTCAGATAAAAAGTATGATTATAAAACAAAGACAGAAGAAAGTTTGGAAGACTTTAAAGAGAAGGCTAAGAACGAAAAATATTTTGAAGAAATAGCCTCGGATTACCAATCTTTGTTAGATAAATTAAAACTAAATAAAAAAGATGACCTTGAAAAAAACAAGCAAAAAGTTTGTGAAATTTTAACCGAAGAAATTGTAAGTAGATACACTTATCAGAAGGGAAGAATAAAAAGCTCGCTAGAATTTGATAAAGATGTTAAACGGGCCATAGAGATCCTTAATGATAAACAAGAGTATGAGAATATTATTTCAGGCACTAAATAATGAGTTTTACACATAAAGACATTTCATCTAACCTTTATTTCATACTGTTATTAATTATTTCAATTGGAATATCATTACAAATAGTAATTTATAAAATTGGCATAATATTATTGTTTTTGTATTGGCTTTTTTTTCATCAGGGGTTAAAAAAAATAACAAGAGTTAATCTGAACAAAGAATTGATGGTATTGGTTTTATTTTATTTTTTTTATTGTTTAAGTTTTTTTTGGTCTTTAGAAAAAGATTTTGCTAAAGTAGATTTAATATTAAAATCACCGCTTTTAATTTTACCATTGATCTTGGGGACTATAAAATTAAAAGACAAAAAACAGTATAATTATATTTTATTAAGCTTTGCTTATTCGAGCCTAGCTATTAATTTTTACTGTTTTTTTAAAGCTTTACCCAATTATTTTTCAACACTAGATTTAAATGTTTTTTATTATTCCAATTTAACTATAAACATGCATACCGCATACCAATCTTTATTTACATGTTTTTCAATACTTATTTTGTTTTATATTAATTTAAATAATAAAAAAACTAATAAATATGCTATAGTTATTATTGCAATACAAATGCTATTTGTCTTGTTGCTTGCATCAAGAATGCAGATTTTAATTATGATTTTTTTTGTTTCAGTCTTTTTCATTTATAAATATTATAAAAAGCAAAAAACCTGGGCGGGTTTGTTAATTACAACCATCTATTTATTAATAGTAGGACAAATTATAAGTGCACCAAGTGCACTTAACTATAGGTACAAACAAACCATATCTCAAGTATCTATGATTTTAGATGTTGGAGAAAAAGTAGATCTAGCAAGAAAGGACCTTTGGAGAGAAGCGTTAAATGTAATAAAACAAAACATTATAATTGGAACAGGAGTAGGTGATGCGAAAAAAAACTTATTAACTAAAATGGAAAAGTATATTGTAAATGAGAATTCAAAAAATGAGATGTTATTAAAACAGATAAATATTTTAAAGAAAGATAAAAAAAGAATTGAAAAGTTAACTAGAAAAGCAAAATTAGAAGGAATAAAAACTAATACATTTCTGCAAAATTATGCCTTGCAATTATTAGAAAAAAAGAGTGATAGGAGTAAGTTTTATATAGCTCAACAATATAATTATCACAATCAATATTTACAAACTTTTGCTACTATAGGTATTATAGGTATTTCATTATTAATCTTTATATTGTTTTTTCCTATTAAAAACTTTTTTTTAACAAAAAATTATTTTGAGATCTTTTTTTTATTATTAATTGTTTTGAGTTTTATTACTGAATCATTTTTAGAAAGACAGGCAGGAGTCTCATTTTTTGCGTTTTTTTACTCATTATTAGTTGCAAATTCAAAGATAAATTCGTTTGATTCTACGATTTAATGTAGAGTAAATCTCATAAGGAATGGTGTTTAGGCTTCTAGCAATTGAATAGACGCTCAAACTATCTCCAAACACTTCGATTTTTTGCCCCTCACTAACATTAACTTCAGAGGTGTCAATGGCAAACGTCCCCATACTTATTTTTCCAACTATTTTACAGATTCGACCATTAATAATAACTTTCCCTACACCATTACTTAATTTTCGATTTAATCCATCAGCATACCCAACTGGGACAATTGAAATTTGCATTTTTTTGTTAGAACAAAAACTAAATCCGTATCCTACAAAATCCCCTTTTTCAATTATTCTAGTTTGGGTTATAACACTGCTTAACGAACTGATTGGCAATAAATTTTCATTTTTCATACTACCATATAGACCTATACCAATTCTCACCATATCCATTTGAAAACTTGAATAGTTAAGAACACCGCTTGAATTAAGTATGTGTTTTAATAGTTTTTTGTCTATCTTTTTTTCGAAAACTTTAGAAATAGATGAAAATTTTTTTAACTGATTTAATGTGAAATCTTTAAGGTCTTTTTTATCAGCACAGGCTAAATGTGAGCATACTGAAAGGACATTTAGATGAGGAGAACTATTTAATTTTTCACAAACGCTAGTTATTTCGTGAGAATTAAAACCATATCGATTCATGCCAGTATTAAGTTTTATATGAACATTAACAGGTTTTTTTTTTGAACAATAAAGATCCAGTAGAGTTTTATTATAAATAACTATATCAAGATTATATTTCAGAATTTGCTCATAACTTTTTATGCCAGGATTTGCAACTATTATTCTTGAACGAACCCCTGACTTTCTTAAAACAACTCCTTCTTCAAAGTCAGTTACCCATAAACCGTAGATATTTAATTTTTCAAGGGCTTTAGAAATTCTAATATCTCCATGGCCATACGCATATGCCTTTACAACACAAATAATTTTTGTTGATTTACGCAGTTTAGATTTAAAAAAATTGAAATTATGCTTTAACTTATTTAAGTCTACATATAATATTGTTTCGTTGTGGTTATGCATTTTTTGATATTTTTTTTTGAAAACATAGCCTACATAATGCTTGATATTCTTTAGTATCGCCTATTTCTATTAGATTTTTCTTTTTATTTTTCCTAAATGAATAATTTGCCAAATCACCACATTCAAAGCATATCGCATTTAATTTTGTAATCCTTTCGGCAATTGCTAAAAGAGTTGGCATTATACCAAAAGGAGCACCTAAAAAATCCATGTCTAAACCAGCAATAATAACTCGCTTACCTTTATTTGCTATCATATTACACACATTAATCAAATTAACATCAAAAAATTGAGCTTCATCAATCCCAATAACATCAATATTTTTAATGTAAGACAAAATTTCATCTGCATTTTGAATTGCTATACAATTCATCTTGTTTTTATTATGAGAAACAATATTATTTTTATCATATCTTGAGTCAATAATTGGTTTAAAAACTACAACATTTAATTTGGCTAGTTGAGCTCTGGATAATCGTTTTAACAATTCTTCAGTTTTCCCCGAAAACATGGATCCGCAAACAACTTCTATACCATTAACATTAATATTATTTTGCATATACAATTCTAAAATATCAACTAATTATATCTCTTTTAATTATGTTTGCTAACAAAAGTATAAAAACCAATATCATTTCAATGAGTTTTAAAGGATTGTTTGTTTTCACGATTTGCTGTTTTTTTTCTTTTTCTACATTAGCAAATACTGAGTTTTTATACAGCTCGTATAAATTAGACAAAAAACGAATAATTATTGTAAGTGCAGGAGTAAGCGTTGGGCTAACAGCGTCCTATTTATATGCAAAAAAAAACTGGTGGTCAGAACAGGAAAGCAACTTTCATTTTGATAACGGACCTGACTTAAGATACGCATTAAATGTGGATAAAGCAGGCCATTTTCTTGGAGGATTACATGCCTCTGAGATATTTTCATCATCTTTAAGTTGGGTAGGCGTTAATCATAAAAAATCTTTGCTTTTTGGAGCTTGTTTTGGAACAATGTTACAATTAGGAATAGAATTAAAAGATGCTTATGCACCATACTGGGGTTTTAGTAAATGGGATTTAGGATGTGGTACACTAGGTTCTTTTTGGCCTGTAATTAAACATTATAACTCTTTTCTAAATCCTATTAACTTTAAGTTTTCATATTACAGGCATTCAGATACTTATTTAAAATTAGAAAAAGAAAAAGGAAATAGAGTAACCAATATGTATTGGCAGGATGATTATCCAAACCAAACTTATTGGATGACCATTGATATTAACAAATATCTTAAGAATTCAATTTTTCCTAGTTGGATGAATATAGCGATAGGTTTTGGTTTAGATGATAGTCAAAAAATAAATAATGAAGGAAAAAAAATAGGAGGGCAAAACGAGTGGTACTTGGCGGTAGACTATAACATTTCAAAATTATTTAGAAAATGTAATAACCCAATTCTAAAAAAACTGATTTATTGGATTGATTATATTCACTTTCCAGCTCCGACAATAAGATTTTCTCCAAGTTTTAAGTTTTATCCACTATTTATATAGATTTGTAAAATGAGCAAATTATTTTTAGTTCCAACACCAATCGGTAATTTAGAAGATATAACTTTTAGAGCGCTTCGTGTCTTAAAGGAGGTTGATATAGTTTTAGTAGAAGATACGCGAATAACAAAAAAGTTGTTTAATCACTATAGATTCAACAAAAAAACAATTGCTTATCATAGTTTCAACGAGCATAAGATTTATGCTCAAATTATTAAAAAGATAAAAAAAGGAGAAGTCTTCGCTATAGTTTCTGATGCAGGCACACCAAGCATTTCTGACCCTGGCTTTTTGTTAGTAAGAGAATGTATAAAACATAAGATTCAAGTTGAATGTTTACCAGGAGCTACAGCATTTGTGCCTGCTTTAGTTAATTCAGGTATTTCATGTGATAGATTTGTCTTTGAAGGTTTCTTACCAACTAGAAAGGGAAGGAATAAGAGACTAAATGAACTTGTTGATGAAAAAAGAACTATGATTTTTTATGAATCTCCACATAGAATATTGAAAACTTTAGATCAATTTTTAATAATTTTTGGGTCGCAAAGGNATATTGTTNTTTCTAGAGAAATTTCAAAAATTTATGAAGAAAATATTAGAGGNAGAATTGATGAAGTAATATTNNACTTTTCAAAGGNAAAAATAAAAGGNGAGCTTGTTATTATTGTAAGCGGAAAAAAATGAAAAATCAAAANTGGATAAATAAAAAACCTTTTTTAATTGCAGGACCATGCAGTGCTGAATCACAAGAACAGGTTTTANATATAGCTAATTCTATTAAAGGTGNAGCAGATGTTTTTAGAGCTGGTATATGGAAGCCAAGGACAAGTCCTAANTCTTTTGAAGGAATTGGAGAAAAAGGACTGGTTTGGTTAGAAAAAGTTAAACAAGAAACTTCAATGCTGGTTGCAACAGAGGTTGCAACTCCAAAGCATGTGGAANTATGTTTAAAGAAAAATATAGATGTTTTATGGATTGGNGCAAGAACNACAGTAAATCCATTTTATGTTCAAGAAATTGCAAACTCTTTAAAAGGAGTTAATATTCCTGTTTTAGTGAAAAACCCAATTCACCCAGATTTAGGCTTATGGATTGGTGCTATTGAAAGGTTAAATAAAGTTGGTATTTCAAAAATTGCGGCAATACACAGAGGATTTTATAGCTATGATAAGTTAACTTTTAGAAATGATCCAAAATGGGAAGTNCCAATTAGATTACGAGAGATTTCAAAAAACATCCCAATAATATGTGACCCATCACATATCACAGGTAAAAGAGCTTTAATNCCAACTGTTTCTCAAACAGCAATGGATCTTAACTTTGATGGNCTAATGATAGAAACACACAATAATCCAAATAATGCTTTAAGCGATCCAGATCAGCAAGTAAAGCCTAAAAAATTAAGTCAAATAGTTAATAAATTGATTATCAGAAATGCTAGCTTAAGAAACAAAGAGTTTAAGTTACAATTATTAGAACTAAGAAATAAAATAGATGTTTTNGATGAAGAAATTATAGAATTGTTAAGNAAAAGAAAATGTGTTGTTGAAAAAATAGGAAAGTTTAAAATTGAAAATGAATTAACGATTTTTCAATTAGAAAGGTGGTTTGAAATTTTAAGATCACGTAAGCAAATTGCCTCAGCTATGGAATTAGATGAAGAAATGATTTCTGAGTTTTTTGCTTTAGTACACAAATATTCAATAATAATACAAACTAAAGTAATGCAAAAAAAATGAAAACAGAATGGGTTGTAGAGGAAGTTGAAAGCAAAAAGATTGAGGATTTATCAAAATCATTAAACGTAAGCTATATAATTGCCAAACTATTAATTCTTCGTGGAATAACAAATTATGATGAAGCAAAATTATTTTTTAGACCAAAAATAAATGACATTCATGACCCTTTTTTAATGAAGGACATGAGACTAGCAATAGACAGAATAAATAGCGCAATAAGTAAGAACGAAAAAATTTTAATTTATGGAGACTATGATGTTGATGGTACNACTTCAGTCGCTATGCTGGTCTTATTTTTAAGAAATCAACATGATTTTATAGACTGGTATATTCCTTGTAGATANAATGAAGGGTATGGCCTTTCATTAAAAGGAATTGATTATGCAAAATCAAAAGATGTAAAATTAATTATTACTTTAGACTGTGGTATTAACGCTGTTCAACAAGTTCAATATGCAAACAAACATGAAATTGATGTTATAATATGTGATCATCACAATCCATCTGCGGTACTCCCAAATGCAACAGCAATTCTAAATCCAAAACAAAAAAAATGTACATATCCATATAAAGAATTGTCTGGATGTGGTGTTGGTTTTAAGTTAATTCATGCTTTTTCAATTAATAAAAATATAAGTTTTGATGCAATTTCAAAATATTTAGAGTTTGTTGTTATTAGTATAGTTGCTGATATTGTTCCATTAAATGATGAAAATAGAATTTTAGCTTTTTATGGATTACAAAAAATAAATCAATCTCCATCAATTGGAGTAAAAGCTCTGTCAAGCTCGTTTAAAAACACGACATTATCAACTTCAGATCTTATTTTTGGAATAGCACCAAGAATAAATGCCGCGGGAAGAATTTTTCATGCAAGAAAAGCAGTTGAATTATTAATTGAAAAAGATATAAACGATGCAAAAAGATTAACTGTTTTGATAGAAAAACACAATAATGAAAGAAAAGAAATTGAACAGAANATCTTTAATGAAGCAATAAAAAAAATTGATGATTCCAAAAAAACAATTGTCTTGTATTCTCAAAATTGGCACAAGGGTGTAGTTGGAATAGTAGCTTCCAAAATAGTTGAGAAATACTATAAGCCAACAATTATTTTTTCTGAAAAAGAAGGTGTTTTAACTGGTTCAGCTCGATCTGTTAAAGAATACAATATTTATGAAAAGATGAAAAAATGTAGCGATTTATTTGANTCGTTTGGCGGTCATAAGTATGCTGCTGGGCTTAGTATTTTAAAAGTAAATATCAATAAATTCATTNATAAGTTTGAGGAAATTGTNTCCGAATCCATATCTTTAGAGCACTTGACTCCTAAGATAAAAATAGATGAAATAATAAAATTAAGTGATATAAACAATAAATTATATAGAATAATCAATCAGTTTGAGCCATTTGGACCTCTTAATAGAAAGCCAGTTTTTGTAAGTAAAGTCGATAGTTTAAAGTCAAGNATAAATAAAATTGGAAAAAACAAGGAACATCTTAAAATATATTTANAAGAAGTTAATCTTAATGCTTTAGCATTTTTTAAAGCTGATATGTATGAAAAAATAAAAAANTCAGAAAACTATCAAATTTGTTATACAATTGATCAAAATATCTGGAANGGAAACATAAGATTACAATTAATAATTCAAGATATTAAGCTATAAATATCACAAAAAATCATCCGACATTTCTNCCTAAACTTTTCGATATTTNTGTTTTCACNTTTGTTAACTCACTTAGTTGATTTAAAACAGAAGATTCAGAANAACCTTCNGTTATTAATTTTTGAAGTTCTTTNATTTTTATATCAACATGACATTTCTTTAGTGAAAGTATAGCTTTTTCAGTTGTNTTTTTCATTTTTTCACTTTCCATCAGAGTGAAAATTTTATGTTTTTCTTTCCAATTATTACTAATCGAATGCTTTTCACTTATTAAATCAATAGAGATTTTGTTTATATCCTCATCAGAATGGTTTATAAAATGTTTTAAATCAATATAGTTTGAGTTTAAAAATGAGGTTTTTACCTCATTATATATCTGGTTAAAAATATTAAAAGAAAATTTTATTTGATCAAAATCTAAATCAGTAATTATCATTTCTGCAACTGAAATTTTTCTTTCATTAATAAAAAAAGTATTGTTAGCATAGTTTAACAATAATCTAATTAGTTCTTTTTCCAAATTATAAAGGATATTGGTTTTGTTATCTTTTTGTGTTATTATATTGTTTTCTTTTTCTATATCTGTTTGAAATTTAGCGCTATTGGTTGCTTTTTTAATATTTGAAACTTCTTGTAACATAACTTCTTCACTTACTCCTAATTGAGAAAAGTATTTTTTGCAATATTCAGCTCTAATTAATGAATCAGGAATATATGAAATGGACTTAAAGATATTTCGTTTTTTACTAATAATTTCTTTGGGGTCATTTAGACTTTGAAACTTTGCTAAAGTTATTTTATATTCAACAAAATTTACAGAATTTTCTGAAAGAAATTTTTGGAAATCATGTTTAGATAATTTCTTTGACAATGAATCAGGATCTTCATTATTTGGAAATTGAACAATATTTATATTCATTCCTTCATTCAATGCCAGATCAATAGTTTTATTTGTTGCATTTATTCCTGCGGAGTCGCCATCAAATAATAAAGTTATGTTTTCTGTTATTCTATTTATTAATCTTAACTGATAATTTCCTAGAGCGGTTCCTGATGCAGCAACCACATTTTTAACATTTTTCATATGCATACTTATTACATCAGTATAACCTTCAACTATATAACAATTGTTTTCTTTTGCTATATGTTGCTTGGCTTGAAATATACCATATAGAAGTTTACTTTTATAATAAATAGGCGACTCTGGAGAATTTAGATACTT
>PBQB01000075.1 GCA_002724895.1 Flavobacteriales bacterium | reverse complement strand
CAGATCATTACAATTTTGCAAAAAACAACATACCCGTAATATTTTACTTTAATGGCGTTCATGATGACTATCACAAAGCAACAGATACTGTAGAAAAAATAGATTATTATAAGATTGAGAGAATAACAAAATTAATATTTTTAACCGCTTGGGAGTTAGCAAACAAAGATGAAAGAATAAAATTAAAATGAAAATAAAAAAGGTTTCTGCACAGCAAATTAGAATTTTACGACATAAAGTTCTTCGACAAGGAAAACCTTTTTCAACAACAACCTATCAAAGAGACAATTGTATAGATACGTTTCATTTAGCTTTTATGAAAGAGAATGAACTTGTAAGTTGTGCAACATTTTACCCAGAACAAAGTAGCTTAATAAGCTCTAAAAAGGCATATAGACTAAGGGGAATGGCAACATTAGAAGAACACAGAAAAAAAGGGTATGGAAAAAAAATAATGAGCAAAGCTATAGAAGAAATTAAAAAAAGAAAAGGAGATTTTTTATGGTGTAATGCTAGATTAATAGCAGTAGAATTTTATAAAAAAACAGGTTTTTCTTCAATAGGAGAAGAATTTAATATTTCAGATATAGGACCGCACTATTTTATGTACAAAAAGCTATAGATCAAACTTTATACCCTGAGCAAGAGGAAGTTCACTGGTGTAGTTTATAGTATTAGTTTGTCTTCTCATATATATTTTCCATGCATCGCTACCACTTTCTCTTCCTCCGCCAGTTTCTTTTTCTCCACCAAACGCACCACCAATTTCAGCCCCACTTGTTCCAATGTTTACATTAGCAATACCACAATCACTTCCTGAGCAAGATAGAAAAGCTTCAGCCTCTCTTAAATTTTTTGTCATTATAGCAGACGAAAGCCCTTGAGCAACATTATTTTGCATTTCTATAGCCTCTTCCAAATCAGTGTAAGACATTAAATATAAAATTGGAGCAAAAGTTTCGTTTTGAACAATTTCAAAGTCATTTTTAGCCTCAATTATAACAGGCTTAACGTAACAACCACTTTCGTAACCACTTCCATTTAAAACCTTTCCTTCTACAAGAACTGTTCCCCCCTCTTCTTTTGCTTTTTTAATTGCATTTAAATACATTTTAACAGCATCTTTATCAATCAGGGGCCCAACATGATTGGACTCATCTAAAGGGTTTCCAATTTTCAATTGTTTATAGGCATTAACAAGTTTTGTTTTTACATCTTCATATAAAGAATCATGAACTATTAATCTTCTGGTTGAGGTACACCTTTGTCCACATGTTCCAACCGCTCCAAATAAAGAGCCGATGATAGTAATTTCTAGATCTGCTTCAGGAGTTATAATAATAGCATTATTTCCACCAAGCTCTAATAGAGATTTTCCAAAACGTTCTGCAACTTTTGTTCCAACAATTCTGCCCATTCTTGTTGATCCTGTTGCAGAAATTAAAGGTATTCTGTTATCTGCTGTCATCATTTCTCCAACAGAATAATCACCATTTATAATACAAGAAATACCATCAGGTAAATTGTTTTCGGTAGCGACTTCATTCCATATATTTTGACAAGCAATACTGCAAAGAGGAGTTTTTTCTGAAGATTTCCAAACACAAGTGTCCCCACAAATCCAAGCCAAAGCAGTATTCCAGTTCCAAACAGCGACAGGAAAATTAAAAGCAGAGATTATGCCAACAACTCCTAATGGATGGTATTGTTCATACATTCGATGACCAGGCCTTTCGGAATGCATAGTTAGTCCATGAAGCTGTCTAGAAAGGCCAACAGCAAAATCACAGATGTCTATCATTTCTTGCACTTCGCCAAGACCTTCTTGAAGAGACTTTCCCATTTCGAAAGAAACTAATTCTCCAAGAGAACGCTTGTACTTACGTAATTTTTCTCCGTATTGTCGCACAATTTCTCCTCTTTTAGGAGCAGGAATTAGCCTCCACGTTTTAAAAGCAGAAGTTGCGATCTCGATAACTTTTTCATATTCTTCTTTTGTTGTTGTTGTTACACAACCAATTAAGCTTCCATCTACAGGAGAGAATGAGTCTATTTTTTTTCCACTACCAAAAGAAAGGGATCCAACAGAAGTTCCGTTGTTTAAATCTTTTANACCTAAAGTGTTAAGAGNGTTTTTTATATCAATCATATTCTTTATTTATAAAACAAANTTAAGAAAGAAAACGTTANTAGTTTAAATATTATCTATATTTTCTTTTTCTTTATCAGNNGCTTCTATNTTTTCTTCTTTTTCATCCGATTTAGAAATATTGTTTTCAGGNTCTTTTGAGATTTCTTCGTTNGTAACANCTTCGACATTATTGCTTAATGAGTTTTTTCTAGAAATTAATCCCCAAGACATAATTAAACAACTAACTAAAATTACAAACAAAAGAGTTCCTTGAAGCTCAGGGCCAAGGCTTAGTTGTTGAGGAATAGAAAAGAACAAAAGAATAGTAATTAATCCTCTTGGGGCAACAAAGAGCTGAGGAAAAATATTTTTTCCACTAAATAAAAACAATACAATACACCGAATTACATATATAATCAAAAGAGTAAGAAGACCAAGACCAATAACTTTTAGGCTTAAAAGTGAGCCTAAGTAGGCGGACCACCCAAAAACAATAAAAAAGAAGGTTCTAACAACAAATGCAGACTCAGCGGTAATTGTTTTAAAATCATACAAAATGTTTTGTAGAGAATCAAAGCTCACTATTGAAGAAAACCGTTTAAAAAACAATCTATAATTATTTAAAATTAAACCAAAAACTAAAATCATAATTAAAGAAGAGAGGTGAAATAGCTTGCCAATTGCATAAATTAATAACAAAATTGCAATAATTAGAAAAAGTTTAACATGACCTCTAATATTTTGAAAAGCATAAATTATTATATATGATAAGAAAACAGAAAAAATAATTGTTAAAAACAAATTACCAAACATTTCCCCATAAACACTACTGCCTTCAGAAGCCTGACTTAAGGTCAAGACGCTGTAAAAAGCAACGATACCTAGAATATCAGAAATAGTGCTTTCATATATCATAAACTCTTTCTTTTCTTCGCTTAAGTCTTCTATACTTGGAAGAATAATCGCAGAACTAAGAATAGAAAGAGGTATAGTATATAACAAGGCGTTTATAAGGCTTACATCAAGTAGGTAACAAAAAGAAAGAGCACATACATATGAAGTGCCAATTAAACCAATTAAAGCAACAAGAAAAGATTTTGTAATTAGAGGCATTTTGTTTTTCACCAGCTCTAAGTCCAAAGCAGCCTCTAAAACAATCAAAATTAAACCTACTACGCCAAGAACTTCTAGTATGGGAAAAAGGTTGGGCTTTTCTATACCCATAAAACGAAGGCAATAATTAATAACGATACCAAGACCAATAAGCAAAAGAACAGAAGGGATCCCTGTTTTTTTTGAATAGACATTAAATAGATATGAAATGATAATAGTAAGAGAAAAAATTATAATGTAGTGATATGTAGAAAGGGCTAAAAGCATTTATAAAAGTCTAAAAATATCATTTGCATTTGCATATACGACCAGGGCAAGCAATAAAAACATCCCAACAGCTTGAGCATATTCCATAAATTTTTCTGGAGCTGGTTTCCCAAAAATTATTTCGTACAACAAAAACATAACGTGCCCTCCGTCTAAAGCGGGAATTGGTAATAAATTCATAAAAGCAAGCATTAATGAAAGAAATGCAGTTAGGTTCCAAAAAGCTTCCCAGTTCCAGGTTGCCGGGAACAAAGAGCCGATAGCACCAAACCCGCCCATACCTTTATATGCACCAGTATTTGGATTAAGTATTAGTTTAAATTGATCAATATAGCTTAGAAGCTTCTTTTTAGCTTTTTTGTATCCAGCAGGAAAAGACTGCAAGAGGGAAAAATTTTGAGAAGCAAACGTGTATGTATTAAACTCTTCAAGTTGGGAAAAAGAAAAGAGGCCAGGAACGAAACCAAGCTTCCCCTCGCTTGAAACCAAGCAAGAAAGAGTAATTTCTTCGTTAGATCGCTCGACAATCAAGTCAACATTTTTTCCACGATAATCTTCTAATGCTAATTTAAATTGATCAAAATATTTATAACGAACACCGTTCATTCCAATTATGATGTCGTTCTTTAAAAGACCAGCTTTTTTTGCATTGGAATTTTCAGAAAAACCCGAAATAACAGTTGGGATTCTAGGCATTAAAATTACCTTGTTGGTGGCATTTAAAAACTGATCAACAACGTTTTCAGGCATATATAGGTTAACCCTTTCCCCACCTCTTTCAACCGTAATGACATCAGAAACAATAATTTTTTCTAGTACATCCGTAAACCGCTCTATTTTTTTTCCGTCAGCAGAAACAATTTTATCTCCAGTTTTAAAACCTAGGTTTTCGGCCATTTTTTCAGTACACCAAACACCATCATTCAAACTGTCATTGGGTAAGTATTTATCCCCGTAAACGAAAAGGGTTAGAGAATAAATAAAAACGCCTAAAAGTAAATTAACAGCTACACCTCCAACCATTATAATTAATCTTTGCCAGGCAGGTTTTGCTCTAAACTCCCATGTTTCAGGAGCTTTTTTCATTTGATCTTTGTCCATTGACTCGTCAATCATTCCAGCAATTTTAACATAACCCCCTAAAGGCAACCACCCAACCCCATACTCAGTGTCTCCTATTTTCTTTTTTAGGACAGAAAACCAGGGGTCAAAAAAAAGATAAAACTTTTCCACTTTAGTTTTAAAAAGTTTTGCAGGAATAAAATGTCCAAGCTCATGCAAAACAACCAATATCGATAGGCTCATTAACAATTGAGAGGCTTTAATTACAATATCCATTAGATCAGGCTTTTTGCAAATTTACGGGTTTCATTATTTGTTTGTATATAATCATCTAAACTTGGACTTTTTACAAAAGTAATTTTTTGCATGCAATTAGCAATTAATTCAGGCATATTTAAAAAACTAATTTGTTCTTTTAAAAAAGCCTCTACAGCAACTTCATTTGCAGCATTTAAAATACAAGGAACATTACCCCCCTGTTTAAGAGCTAAAAAAGAAAGCTCAAGGTTTTTAAATGTTTCTAAATTTGGTTTTTCGAAAGTTAAGTTTGGAAAGTCAAAAAAAGAAAATCTAGCAAATGAGTTTTTTATTCGATTAGGAAAACCAAGCGCATATTGAATTGGGGTTTTCATGCAGGGGATACCCATTTGGGCTATTACCGAGCTGTCGACAAATTGGACTGCGGAATGGATTACAGATTGAGGATGAACAACTACACTAATTTGATCAGGATTAATGTTAAAAAGCCACCTAGCCTCAATAACTTCAAGCCCTTTATTCATTAATGTTGCAGAATCAATGCTTATTTTTTTTCCCATATCCCAGTTTGGGTGTTTCAGCGCATCTTTCTTGCTCACACGCGTTAACTGTTTTTTAGAGAAGCCCCTAAAAGGCCCTCCAGAAGCAGTTAAATAAAATTTTTCCACTGCAAGAGACTCTTCACCATTAAGACATTGAAATATTGCAGAGTGCTCTGAGTCTACGGGAATAATAGGCACATTATGTTCTTTGCATAAGGAGCAAATTAATTCTCCAGCAACAACAAGTGTTTC
>PBQB01000074.1 GCA_002724895.1 Flavobacteriales bacterium | reverse complement strand
ATTAAAAACCTAAAAACTTTTTTTCCTATTAGAAATGGTTTTTTTGGTGGCATAACAGATTATGTTAAAGCTGTTAATAATGTTAGTTTTGATGTTTTTCCTGGCGAAACTTTAGGTTTAGTCGGAGAATCCGGTTGCGGAAAAACTACTATTGGGAGAACCATAATGCGACTAGAAGAGCCCACTGATGGAGTCATGATTTATAATGAAAAAAATGTCTCTAAAATGAATGCTAAACAGTTGCGCGACTTTAGAAAAGAGGTGCAAATCATTTTTCAAGACCCCTATTCTTCATTGAATCCAAGAATGACTATTGGAAACGCAATAATGGAACCTATGAAGGTTCATAATATTTTAAAAAATGATGAAGAGCGCAAGGCGAGAGTGGAAGAGCTTTTGTCTAGGGTGAGTTTAGACCCATCTCATTTTTATAGGTATCCACACGAATTCTCCGGAGGACAAAGGCAAAGAATTGGTATTGCTCGAGCTCTAGCTGTAAACCCTAAGTTTATTATTTGTGATGAATCTGTTTCTGCTCTTGATGTTTCTGTTCAAGCTCAAGTTCTTAATTTACTTAATGAATTAAAAGATGAATTTGGGTTAACATACATTTTTATTTCTCATGATCTTTCTGTTGTTAAATATATGAGTGATCGAATGGTCGTAATGCAAAATGGAAAGGTTGAAGAAATGGGAGATGCTGATCAAATTTATAATAACCCTAAAACTCAATACACAAAGAAATTAATTGACGCAATTCCTGAAGGAAAACTAGAAGACATTAAAAAAAATCTAAGCGAAAAAGGCATAGATGTTAGTTAGGTTTTATATGTTCATTTCAGGAGTTTGACTTTTAACAATTAATTTTCCTTGAGTTGCTGACTTGATTTCTTCTACGCTAACTCCTGGCGCCCTTTCTAAAAGTAAAAATCCCTGTGGCGTAACATCAATTACTGCTAGGTTTGTAACTATTTTTTTAACACACTTTACTCCTGTAATGGGTAAACTACATTTTTTTAAAAGTTTGCTTTTTCCTTTTTTGTTAGTGTGCATCATGGCAACAATAATATTATCAGCAGACGCTACAAGATCCATTGCGCCACCCATTCCTTTAACCATTTTGCCAGGAATTTTCCAATTCGCAATATCTCCACTTTGGGAAACTTCCATAGCTCCTAAAACAGTTAATCCAATATGTTTCCCTCTAATCATAGCAAAAGATAATGTCGAATCAAAGATTGCCGCTCCTGGAAGTGTAGTGATAGTTTGTTTTCCTGCATTTATCATGTCTGGGTCTATTTCATTTTCTTTTGGAAACGGGCCCATTCCTAAAACACCATTTTCTGATTGAAACTCAACGTTTATTCCTTTTGGAACAAAATTTGCTACTAATGTAGGAATGCCTATTCCTAAGTTTACATATGTATTGTTTTTGAGCTCTTTTGCTATTCTTTGTGCTATTTGCTCTTTGCTTATTGCCATATTATATTGTTGTTTTTTGTTCTATTCTTTTTTCATAGTTTTGTCCCAACACAATTCTTTGCACAAAAATTCCTGGCAAATGTACTTCATTTGGGTGAAGCTCTCCTGCGGGTAACATTTCTTCTACTTCTGCCACAGTTATTTTACCCGCCATAGCCATTGCAGGATTAAAGTTTCTTGCGGTTCCTTTAAAAATTAAATTACCTGCCGGATCTCCTTTCCATGCTTTTACAAAAGCAAAATCTGCTGAAAGCGCTTCTTCTAAAATATGAGGCTTTCCATTATAAATCCTTACCTCTTTATCTTCCTGTATCTCGGTCCCATATCCAGCTGGTGTATAAAAGGCTGGTATCCCCGCACCTCCTGCTCTACACTTTTCTGCAAGAGTACCCTGTGGTATTAAATCTACCTCTAACTCTCCACTTAACATTTGCTTTTCAAACTCAGCATTTTCTCCCACGTATGAAGAAATCATTTTTTTTATCTGCCTCCTTTTTAATAACAAGCCTAATCCAAAATCGTCAATTCCAGCATTGTTTGATATGCAGGTTAAACGAAATATCTCCATTTTAGAAAATTGCAATATACTGTTTTCAGGAATTCCACAAAGGCCAAAGCCGCCAAACATAATTGTCATTCCGCTTTTAACTCCTTTAACAGCTTCTTTTATATTGTTTACTTGTTTATTTATCATAATTAAAATTCTTCATCATTACTAATATAATTTTGTATTGATTCTCCACAATCTAGCTTTAAATCAACAGCTTTAGATATTTCAAATTTTTTAGCTGGATTTTTTATGCTTTGGGTATCTGCATAAGCTCTTTGCATAAATTCAGCAAAAACTGGTAGCGCCATATTGGCTCCTTGACCATACCTTATGTCTCTAAAATGAGCGCTTCTGTCTTCACAGCCTGACCACACTCCAGTAACCAATTGAGGTGTAATGCCAATAAACCAGCCGTCTGATTGATTTTGCGTAGTTCCTGTCTTTCCTCCAATTTCATTTTTAAAGTTATACTTGTATCTCAATCTTACTCCTGTTCCTTTTTTTTGCCCTACTTGAGGACTATAAACCCCGTCTACAACCCCTTGTAAAAGTCTAACCATAATTTCTGACGTTTCTTTGCTCATGGCTTCTTGTGTTTTTGGAATAAACTCTTCTAATACAACACCATTTTTATCTTCTATTTTCGTTACAAATATAGGCTCTATCCAAACTCCTTTATTAACAAAAGTTGAGTACGCTCCAACCATTTCATACACTGAAAGGTCAAACGTCCCAAGACACAAGGATGGAACTGCTAATATTTTTGATTTAACTCCTATTTTTTTTGCAAGATCAACTACTGCTTCTGGCCCAAATTGTTTCATTATATATGCCGTGATTGAATTAATCGAGTTTGCCAAGCCAAACTTTAGTGTTAGAGACAGCTCATTAAATTCATCTCCTGAATTTTTTGGGGTCCAATCCTTCTCTAAACCCCATCTTTTTTTATCAAATACAACAGGAACATTTGGTATTTCAAAGCACGGAGTATAACCTTCTTGGATTGCCAATGAATATAAAAATGGTTTAAATGTTGAGCCTACTTGCCTCTTGCCTACGACCACATGATCATATTTAAAATGCTTATAATTAATTCCGCCAACATACGCCTTTACATGTCCTGTTTCCGGGTCCATACTCA
Source organism: Flavobacteriales bacterium (assembly GCA_002724895.1). GTDB lineage: Bacteria > Bacteroidota > Bacteroidia > Flavobacteriales > BACL11. The sequence goes on along the minus strand of PBQB01000074.1, from coordinate 15,864 downwards.
TCATTCCTGTGTGAATAAAATATTTGTTATATCTAATTGAATCAATTGGTGTTAAGACAGTGTCTATCTCACCGTCCCATGAAAATAAGGTCATTGGCACTTTCTTGTTAAATGATTTTATTATCTCTTTTTCACTTTTTCCAACATTTTTTAATTTTTTATATCTCTCTGAGCGACGAATAGCTTGAAAAATTATTTCATCTATTTGTTCTTTTTCAAATTCCTTTGGAAATGGGGCATTTGTGTAGCCCTTCCAATGGTCATAAAATGTTTTTTGTAATTCGGACATGTGTACCCCAACAGCTTCTTCTGCAAATCTTTGCAATTTTGAATTAATTGTTGTGTATACTTTTAATCCGTCAGTGTATAAATTATAATTTTCTCCTTTCTGATTTTTATTATTAGAACACCATTTTTTTAGTTCTGACCGCAAATATTCTCTAAAGTATGGCGCAAGCCCTTGATTGTGACTCTCTTTTCTAAAATTGAGCTTGATTTTTTGTGACTTTAGCGAGTCTCTTTTTTCTTTGGAAATAAAGTTATACTTTTCCATTTGGTTTAACACAACATTTCTTCTATTTGTTGTCTGGTCTAATCTTCGATTTGGATTATACAATGCCGGATTCTTTAGCATGCCAACTAGCATTGCTGATTCTGAAACATTTAAACTCTTGGGTTCTTTATTAAAGTAAATTTTAGAAGCTGATTTAATCCCAACAGCATTATTAACCCAATCAAATCGATTTAAATACATTGTTATTATTTCATCCTTCGTATATCTTTTTTCAAGCTGAGCAGAAATAATCCACTCTTTCATTTTTTGTAACACTCTTTCTATTCCTGAGCTTGGTTTTTCTGTGAACAACATTTTTGCCAATTGTTGTGTTATGGTGCTTGCTCCCCCTGAGTTTTTGGCACCTAATGCCGCCCCATACGACGCTCTCATTAGCGCTCTAAAATCAATTCCTGAATGGCTTCGAAACCTAATATCTTCTGTAGCTAGAAGCGCGTCAATTAAGTTTTGTGGTAACTCATGAAATCTCACTTTACTTCTATTTTCAAAAAAATATTTTCCAAGAACTTCTCCATCCTCCGAAATAATTTCTGTTGCTAAATTATTGCTTGGATTCTCTAGTTGTTCAAATGTTGGAAGTTCCCCAAAAAACCCAAAAATAGCAAGCTGAACCATAAAAAAAAGTGTTATAAACGGGCTCAGTATTACAAGCCATAATATTTTAATTTTTATACTGTTCATTTATTTTTCTTTATAATTCTGAGGCCTATAGAATTCAAGTTTTGTAGTCTAATTATTTTTTCTTTTTTTCCGTACCTCATCGCTTGCTCTAAAACATATTTTATTTCTTTTTTATTATTGAATTTTTGCCTCTCTACAATTACACTTACTTCTCTTATGTCTCCAATCCCCTTTCCATACCACTTTCCTCTTTTATCTGCTAACAAAACCTCTAGTGTGTCTGTTTTAATATCATTTTGATAGAATAGAAATAAATTTCGGTATTCATAATCAACTGTGTGTCTTATTTTTAACTCTATTTCATGCTGGCTAAGAGTATCGGTATTTAAAAAACTGAATTTTACCACGCTATCTGCATGCCATTGGTTTTTGTTGAAGGCCTTGTAATTTTGAAAAACAACCTTATCACTATTACATGATAAAAAGCTCAATAACACAAAACTTATAACGCATATCCTTATTGTTTTCATTTTCTTTTCCGTTTCTTCTTCTCTTTATCAAACCTTTCTAAACTTCCTTCATTTAAAATGTTTTTGTTTTCGCTCTTTTCTTCATTTGTAAGTATATAGCTTTCCATTTTTTCTGGTACTACCCCTTCTTCATTTAGTTTAATAACCCTGTTAACATTATCAAGATGAATCTCAACAATTTCTGAAGGACTTCCCAAGTAATAATATTGCATTGTTTTTTTAAAAACATCCAATTTAAAACACTTTGCATCTCCTTTCTTAAATTTTAATTTTCTTTTAATGCTTGGGAATTGCTTTAGTTCTTCAGTGTAAGCCTCAAGCTCAAAATTTAAACAGCATTTTAAACGCCCACACTGTCCCGAAATTTTATCAGGATTAATCGCTAATTGTTGGTACCTTACCGCTGAAGTTGTAACCGTGGGGAAATCTGTCATCCATGTAGAACAACATAACTCTCTACCACATGAGCCAATCCCTCCTATCTTTGCCGCCTCTTGCCTTACACCTATTTGTTTCATTTCAATTTTTACCTGAAATTCTCTAGAGAAACTTTTAATCAACTCTCTAAAGTCTACTCTTTTTTCTGAAGTATAATAAAATGTTGCCTTTTTATTGTCTGCCTGAATCTCTACGTCAGAAAGCTTCATGTCTAAATTATGCTTAAAAATCATTTCCTTTGCTTTTTTTAAAACATCTCTCTCTTTATCAATTGCCTTTTCCCATATTGTCAAATCTTTTTCCGTTGCTCTTCTATAAATTTTTCTTAGGTTGTTTTTGTTTGTAATTTTCTTCCTTTTAAGCTGTAACGCTACTAACTCACCCTTCATAGAAACCCTTCCTATATCATGCCCTATCTTTTCACCCTGAGCTACTACTACATCTCCTACCGAAAACTGTACTTTATCGCCATTTACATAATAGCCCTTTCTGTCCGCCTTAAATTGAACTTCTACTAAATCTTTATTGCTTGTCGCGGGATTTTCAATTTGATACAACCAGTCAAAAACAGAACTTGTCCCGCAACCTCTTTTTTCTGAAACATTACACGTATTACAATTGTTACAACTCATAAGCTTAAACTTTAATTTTTTTTAATAACGGAAATAGTTGTAAAGACAGATCTAAAAATAAAATTTTTGTGTTCGCGTTTCTACTTATAGCATTTACTGTCTCTTCTAAAAGCATTGCTATTTTCTTTCCACTCTTAATGTCTATAAATTGCGAAAAATTATTTACAAATTTATTTTCTTTTTCATTCATTCTCAACAGCTCTGGTGCTTTAAAGTTCAAAATTAAACAATCTCTAATGATACTAATGGTGTAGGTATAAAACAATTTTTGTTGACTTTTGTTAAGGTTTGTGAGCTCATCCATTAAATTAATAATTGATAACATGTCTTTTTTATAAACCCCTCTCATCCAGTGAATAAAAAGGTCTAAAAACCTATTGTTTCTGTCTTGTTTAAGAAGAGACTCTTCGGTTTCGATTTTTGTCGCTTTTTTGTCATTGGTGCTAGCTTCTTTTTCTTTCGGTATAATATTTCTATTCTTTTCTGAAACTACACAAACAACCTCTTGGGTTCTAGACCTTATTGTTTCCAAAACTCTTGTTTTGTCTTCCGTTATTAGCAAAAAAACCGTTCCCGGGGGTGGCTCCTCTATGATCTTTAAAAGTTTGTTTGACGCTTCTAAATTCATTAATTCAGCGATCCATATTAAAACTATTCTATACTTTGCTTCATAGTTTTTAAATCTCAACTTGTTTTTTATTAAATCCGATTCTGATTTGTGAATTTTTAATTGTTGACTGTTTTTATTAGCGTGAACCATGATGTTACTCCAATCGTCAAGAGTAAGTTCTTTATTTTTTTTAATAGCTCCCCGCCAATCTTCCAAAAAGTCATTACTAGAAACTTGGCCAGCCTTCTTGTTTTTTGAAATTGGAAAAACAACATGAAGATCTGGATGTGCTAATTTATTAAACTTTAAGCANGACTTACATTTATTGCAAGAATCATCACCCAAACTNTCTTCGCAGTTTAAATATTGCGCATATGCTAGTGCAAGTGCTAACTTTGGAGCATTTTTATTACCAGAAAATAACTGGGCGTGNCTTACCCGAGCATCATTTGACCTTTGAACTAAGTGCTTTTTTGCATCCTTGTTATGTAAAATATCCTTAAATAACATCATGAATTATTTCTGTCAAATTTAAATAAATTAAGTCTATCTTTTTAATTTATTTTATTTTTGCAGCATGAAAAAAATTAATTCTTTCTGTTTTGAGGGCAAGCGAGTGCTAATACGTGTTGATTTTAATGTTCCTTTAAACTCTTCATTAGAGGTTTCTGACACATCAAGAATAATTGCCGCTTTACCAACAATTAAAAAGGTNGTTAATGATGGCGGAAAAGCGATTGTTATGTCTCACCTGGGCCGCCCAGAAAACAAATATGAAGAATGCTTTTCTATGAAACATGTTTTGTCTGATTTAAAAGGCCTCGTAAAAGTTCCCGTTTTTTTTTCAAATGATTGTGTTGGAGAAAACCCTAAGTCTTTAATATCAAAAATGCCTAACTCTTCCATTCTTTTGTTAGAAAACTTACGATTCTATCCTGAAGAAAAAAAGGCTGACTATGATTTTGCTAAAAAACTTTCTGAACTGGGTGATTTTTTTATTAACGACGCTTTTGGTGTTGCACACAGAAANCATGCGTCGAACGNAATCCTNCCAAAATTTTTTAATAACCGTTCTTGTTTTGGCTTTTTACTTTCTTCTGAAATTAATCAACTAAACAAAGTTCTTCAATCTCAAAAAAGACCTGTTACAGCAATTATTGGTGGAGCAAAGATTTCTGGTAAAATTGAGGTAATACAAAACTTAATTCAACACGTTGACAATCTAATTATTGGGGGTGGTATGGCTTATACATTTATAAAAGCTTTAGGAGGAGATGTAGGCAGTTCTATTTTAGAAAAAGATAAAGTTTTGCTTGCCNCCAAAATTCTTTCTGATGCTAAACTTAACGGGGTTAATTTATTATTGCCTGTAGACTCCGTTAATGCAAAAGCCGCTAAAAACAACGCCACTATAAAAATGTCAAAAATCAACAAAATAAATGCTGAATACATGGGTTTAGATGTTGGTCCTGAAAGCGTGTTGCGTTTTACAAATGTTATTTCCTCATCAAAAACTATTGTTTGGAATGGTCCTATGGGCGTTTTTGAAATTGATGCATTTTCAAAAGGTACTGTTGGGGTTGCTAAAGCTGTAGCATCAGCAACTAATAATGGTGCCTTCTCTATCGTNGGTGGAGGAGACTCAATTTCTGCTATAAAACGGTTTAATTTTGAAAGTAATATTTCTTATATTTCCACAGGTGGAGGGGCTATGCTAAAATATCTAGAAGGCTCTGTTCTTCCTGCTATTTCTGCTATTCAAAACTAATTTTTTCTATTTTCTCTTTAGCTCTTTCTGTTTTAGATTCTATTTTTTCAAACAACTGGTTTTTTTGCTTATTTATTTCTGGCATTATTATTCTTGCCGCTTTAATCATCGGTGACAACAATATTGCTTTTTTATTTTTCTGCTCATCAATTACTTGATGGTCTTCTGCAAAGACTAACAAGAAACAAAAAAGAATAAAAATTTTAATTGCACCGAAAATGGCCCCTGTTGTCTTGCTTAACAAACCCAAAGAAAGTACACGTGTAATTCCATCTAAAAAAGAGCCTATTATTTTAATTGTAAAAAAACTAACTATAAAAAGCACAATAAAAGAAATTAGTGGCGTAAACTCATTATTAATGTTTAAAATTTTTTGTGCTTGAGGTTGAATGTAAACTGAAAAATGAATGGCAAAATAAACCCCCAAAACAAAACCCAAGACACCAGTAACTTCTTTAACAATTCCGTTTGAAAAACCCTTAACAAGTCCATAGAAAAGAGAAACTGTAATAATAATGTCAATATAATTCACCCTGTAAATATATTAAATCTTTAAATTTGTCTTATGAAAAAAAATGTTTCTGATTGGGACGCCCTTATTTCTCGTTTAGAAAAACAATTTAATAGCGAGATATCTCTTAAAGGAATTCTTTATTTAATCGGTATTCAAGAGGTTAATCAAGGCATTANGCCTTTTGACAAGGAAGAAAAGGTAAATGTTTTACACGTTGCTATATGTAAGCTGTTAATCCCTTACGGTTATTTTTCATTTGAAAAAATAGATTCAGATGGCTGGCCTCACTACAAAGAATTAAAACCTCTAAAAAGCCTTAGTGATTCTGAACAAAAAAGCCTAATTAAAAAAGCNATCCTTAATTTTTTTAATTGATCTCTACTTGCTGTGTAACTGTCTTTTCTCTTAACAGTCTGATTATTCCTGTTCCAGAAAGCTGGTCATTACCATCTATCTTTGTAACACTTATGTTAAGCACCGCTTCAAGATCATATATAAATTGAGCTCTTCCGTTGGAGTCTGTTGTTTCTGTTCTTCTTACTGATGGGTCTGTTAAGTTTCCTTGTGGACTTATTTGTCCGTCTTGATGTAACGTTACTGTAGCCCCACTAATTAATTGTCCGTTTATATCTTTAACAATAACTATTCCTATTGTTTCTTTTGTTTTTTTACAAGAATAAAATGGCAAAAACAAGACAAGAGCCACNCTTAATATTATAGATTTTAAAATATTATTTGACATAATTATTGTTTCTTTGTCTAATAGATTAGCAAATATACGTATTTTATTAAGATGTTAAAAAAAATTAAAAACCTCATATCNGAAGTAAGCCTTTTTGTTCCCAAATCTAAAGATGAATTAGAANNGTTTAGAATTAATTATTTAGGAAAAAAAGGTGTTTTAAACTCTCTTTTTGCAGATTTTAAGCTTGCCCCTAAAGAAGAAAAAAAACATTTAGGAAAAAACTTAAACCTTTTAAAGTCCTCTGTTGAAAGAGTCATTTATAAATATAGTGACTCTTTTTTAGAAAAAACAACTAGTGTAAGCCTTGATCTTTCTAAGCCGGCGTCTTCCTCTAATTTAGGAAGCCTACACCCAGTTAAAATTGTTAATCGTCAAATCTGCTCTATTTTTAATTTTCTTGGGTACTCTATTTCTTTTGGCCCAGAAATTGAAGATGACTGGCATAATTTTTCCGCTTTAAACCTTCCTGAAGAGCATCCGGCAAGAGATATGCAAGACACATTTTTTATTCAAACAAATCCTGACGTTTTATTNCGTACACACACGTCTTCTGTTCAGGTAAGACATATGTCTGAGAGCTCTCCACCTATTCGTATTCTATCTCCAGGTAGGGTTTATAGAAATGAGTCTATCTCATCAAGGTCACACTGCCTTTTTCATCAAGTTGAGGGGTTATATATAAATGANGGTGTTTCTTTTGCTGACTTAAAACAAACTTTATTTTATTTTGTAAAAAAAATGTTTGGCGAAAAAACAAAAATGAGACTTCGCCCATCATACTTTCCATTTACTGAACCGTCTGCGGAAGTAGATATTTATTGGGGTCTAAATTCTGAAACAGACTATAGAATTACCAAAGGAACGGGATGGCTTGAAATTTTGGGGTGTGGTATGGTTGATCCTTATGTGTTAGAAAACTGCAATATAGACTCAAAAAAATATTCTGGTTTTGCTTTTGGAATGGGCATAGAGAGAATTGCTATGCTAAAATATGGGGTTAATGATTTGCGTCTTTTTTATGAAAATGATTTGCGTTTTCTTAAGCAGTTTTCCTCGTTAATCATATAATTTCAATTTACTTAAAAGACCAGTCATGCTTGTCTATATTTTCAACGCAGAATCTTAACAAGTCTATAGAGTTTCTTACGTCTTTTTTGTTAACCATTTCTATTACTTGGTGTATATGCCTTGTAGGAATTGAAATTGCGCCGGCTATACTTCCGCCAGGATTCATTCTTTGTATTCCTGCTGTGTCTGTTCCTCCNGCTGGTAAAATTTCTAGTTGATACTTTATTTTTTTCTTTTTTGCTATTTCTTTCATATATGAAACCATCCTATAATCACACAATGTAGAAGAGTCCATAATTTTTATACATGCTCCTTCTCCTAAAGAGGAGACTCTCTCTTGTTCGGTGCTTCCTGGCGTGTCCCATGCAATAGTTGTGTCNAGACCAAATCCAAAGTCTGGATTTATCTCCATTGAAGCAACTTTAGCTCCTCGTATCCCTACTTCTTCTTGAACAGTAAAAACACCATACACATCATAAGGAGGGGGTTTCTTCATTTCTTTAAACATTTCTACAAGAATATAAACCGATATTCTATTGTCAAGTGACTTACAGTTTAGGTTTTCTCCCATTTCTACTAGTTTTCGCTCTCTAGTTATAGNGTCTCCCACGGNGATTTTTTGCTTTAACTCTTGTGCTGACATTCCTGTNTCAATAAAGTAATCTTTTATTGCTGGTGGTTTTTTTCTATCCTCCGGAGTCATTAGATGAATCGGCTTGCTTCCCATAACACCTAAAACATCTTGATTGCCATGAATGATTACTCTTTGTGCCGTTAAAGTTTTTGGATCAAAGCCTCCTAAAGTGTGAAAATATACAAAACCCCTTTCATCTATATGTGTCACAATAAAGCCAATCTCATCCATATGTGCAGCTATCATAACTTTTTTTTTCTTTTTCCCCTTTTTCAAAACAATTAAATTACCTAAATTGTCTGTTTTTATGCTNTCGACATATTGAGTCAGTTCTTTTGNAACAATCTCTCTAATTTTTTGCTCTCTTCCTGGTGGCCCTGACTCTTCACAAATTTGTGCTAATAACTTTGTATTTATCATTTATTGTTGGTTTTAATTTACTTGGCTTTACTCACTTTCATCATATTTGTCATGCCTTTTCCTTTTGCGGGCATACTAGCAATATTTACAACTATATCTCCTTTTTTTATATATTTTTCTTTAATCAAAAACTCTTTTGTTTCTTCAATCGTTAAATCCGTTGTTGCCCCTCTATCATAATAAAACCCTTGAACTCCCCAAACAAGACTAAGTGTGTTTAAAATTGTGTGATTGTTAGTAAAGGCATAGATAAACGCCGTTGGTCTAAAGCTAGATGTTTTTATAGCGTTGTAACCAGAATATGTTGCGGTAATTATCGCCTTTGCTTTTACACTTTCTGCTATAACACATGCGTTTGAGCAAATAGCATCAGAAATTAACCTTTTATTGTTTTTTTGCTCTGCTGGGGTTTTACTTTTTGATATGCTGTGTTCGCTTTTCTCAATATCTCTAATTATCTTTCTCATTGTATCAACCGCTTTATGCGGATGCCTTCCTACAGAAGTTTCTCCACTTAGCATAACGGCATCTGCACCATCTATTACTGAGTTCGCAACATCATTTACTTCTGCCCTTGTAGCCGAAAGGTTTGTAGTCATGCTTTCAAGCATTTGTGTAGCGATTACAACTGGCTTTGAGTTTTTAATACATTTTTCTACAATCATTTTTTGATAAACCGGNACTTTTTGAGGAGGAACCTCAACTCCTAAATCCCCCCTTGCAACCATTATGGCGTCAGTTACATTCACGATATTATCTATTTCTTTAATTGCTTGTGGCTTTTCTATTTTTGCTATTATCTTATGTGTTGCTTTCTTTTTGTTAATTATCCTTCTCAATTTATTGATGTCTTCTGCTTCTCTAACAAAAGACAATCCTATCCATTCTATTTTTTCCTTTAGTATAAAATCCAAATCCTTTTTGTCTTTAAGAGTTAAGCAGGGCATTGAAATTTCTGTGTTTGGCAGATTTATTCCTTTTTTTGACTCTAAATTTCCTCCAAAAACAACGTTAAGCCTTACTAGATCTTTTTTATTTGTTTCAACAACCTTTAAAATTATCTTTCCGTCATCCAACAAAACCTTGTCTCCAACACCTACATCTTTTGCGAAATTCTTATAGTTAACAAAAACTCTTTTTGCATTTTTTTTCGTTGTAAAAACNATTTGTTTTCCCCTTTTTAACTTAANTGGATTGTTTAGTTCTCCTATTCTTATTTTTGGCCCTTGTAAGTCTGCTAAAATGGCGGTGTGAACATGTAACTCTTGATTAATTTCTTTAATAAAAGAGATTATTTCTTTTGCCTTTTCATGCTCTATATGTGAAAAGTTTAGTCTGCATACATTAACTCCTCTTTGTATAATTCTTTTTAACATCTCTTTTGAAGATGTTGACGGCCCTATTGTTGCAATTATTTTAGTTTTTCGTGTCATTAATAAATCTTTCTATATAAGTACTTTTTTTTATTTCTATTTCGCTTACGTATAATATTTCTTTGTTGCCCCTGAGCTTTTCTATGATTTCTTTTTTTTGATATTCTGTTTTCTTTTTATTTATTATTAAAAAATAATTAACTCCTTTCTGGTCTGGTATAAAATATCCTCTTTGCGACCTATTCGCAATTATATTATATTCAACCTCATCATTATTATAGTGCTTATATTGCAAAAATTTTTGTTGTGTTGTTATTTCTTTATACTCTGATTTTTGAAAATTCAATTTTAGCTCTTTATTAATATTCCAACAAAGCTTATACGCTTTTGCGTGACTATTTATCGCTAACACTTTTATTTCTGGCAANCCAATATCGTCTAAAAATAATGTTTTCTTCATTTTGCTAAAATACTCTTTTTAATGCTTCTGCTGCCGCTCTTTTTTGAGCTTCCTTTTTTGTTTTTCCTTTTCCTTTTCCTTTTTCTTTTTCATTTAATANAACCGACACTAAAAANCTTTTTTTATGGTCTGGCCCTTCCTCTTTTAATAGTTTATATCTAATTTGCTTTTTTTCTTTCTGTGCTTTTTTTTGCAACTCTCCCTTATAATCTTTTTTTTCCTTTTTAGTAGTTAAGCCTGATGAAAAAATATGTTTTTTTACAAAACTCTTTGTTTCTTTTAGTCCTTTTTCTAAATATATTGCCCCTATTAATGCTTCTAAAGTATTTCCATAAATACTATTGGGTATTCTTTTTAATTTCGTTCTTATTTTTTTTGGGCTTATTAATTTTTTTCCTACTAAATTTAAATGTTTTCTCTCAACAATCTTTTCTCTTTTTTTGGACAGCTCTCCTTCCTTGTTTAGTTTGTTTTCTAAATACACCTGTTCTGCTGTTAAAAAATTTAAAATTGCATCTCCTAAAAACTCTAATCTTTCGTTGTTGTATTCTTTATTAACTGATTTATGTTGTAAGGCTTTTCTTAAGAGGTTTTTTGAGTTGTAACTAAAACCGAAAATCTCATCTAAGCTTTCTTTTTTATTTGTTTTTAAAAAAAAACTTTCTTTTATTTTTTTAAAGATTTCTATGATGTATGTTTTTTAAATAGTACTGAGGCATTGTGCCCTCCAAAACCAAATGTGTTTGACATGGCATAAATAACTTTTTTTTCTTGGGCTTTGTTTAATGTTAAATTTAGTTTCTTGTCAATTTCGGGGTCTATGGTTTTATGATTAATTGTTGGCGGAATCACGTTTTCATTTATTGCCATTATACANGCTATAGATTCAATTATTCCCGCAGCNCCCAAGAGATGTCCTGTCATAGATTTTGTTGAGCTTATATTTAAATTATATGCNTGATTTTTAAATAATTTTTTTATTGCTTTTATTTCAGCTATATCGCCCAAAGGTGTAGATGTTCCGTGAACATTTATATAGTCAACATCTGTTTCTTTTATTTTAGCATCTTTTATAGCTTGCCTCATAACACTCATCGCCCCTTCTCCTTCAGGGTGAGGTGCTGTAATGTGGTGTGCGTCTGCGCTTAGTCCAGCGCCAACCACTTCTGCGTATATTTTTGCATTTCTTTTTTGAGCGTGTTCAAGTTCTTCCAAAATTAACGCTCCTGCNCCTTCTCCCATTACAAAACCATCCCTATTTTTGTCAAATGGTCTTGATGCTGTTTTAGGATCATCNTTTCTTGTAGATAGGGCCATCATCGCGTTAAAACCACCTATTCCAGGTTGCAACACTGTTGCTTCTGACCCTCCTGTTACAAAAACATCTGCTTTATTCCATTTAATATAATTAAATGCATCTATAATTGCATTTGTTGACGATGCACATGCTGACACTGTGGTGAAATTTGGACCTTTAAAATTATACTTTATAGAAATATGTCCTGCTGGGATGTCTGAAATAAGTTTTGGTATAAAAAACGGATTAAATCTAGGTGTTCCNTTTCCTACTCCAAAATCAACACATCCATTATAGAATGTTGTCATTCCGCCAATACCTGAGCCCCAAATAACNCCTGCTTTTTCTAAATTAATTTTCTCTCTGTCTATTTTAGACATTTTCATTGCCTCTTCTGCAACAACCATTGCATACTGAGTAAACTTGTCTAGTTTTCTTGCCTCTTTTCTATCTAAATAATCTTTTGGATCAAAATTCTTTACTTCACAAGCAAATTTAGTTTTAAAATTCTCTGCATTAAAATGGGTAATTGGTGCGGCCCCGCTTTTCCCTTCTTTTAATGCTGTCCAATAGTCTTTAGTGTTATTTCCTATAGGTGTTAAAGAGCCTATGCCAGTAACAACAACTCTTCTTTCTTTCATTTTATTTNCCTGTCTCAGATATAAAGGTTACGGCATCTCCTACTGTTGCTATTGCTTCTGCCTTATCATCTGGAATTTGAATGTCAAATTCTTTTTCCAGTTCCATTATAAGTTCAACTGTATCTAATGAGTCTGCACCCAAATCATTTGTGAAACTTGCTTCTTTTGTTACCTCACTTTCGTCTACCCCTAGCTTATCTACTATAATTGCTTTAACTTTTTCTTCTACTTCTGACATAACTTTTTATTTTTTTGGTTATTAATTATGCAAATAAAACTATTAATTAAAGAATTTGCAAACTTTCTCATTTTCTATTTTAACATTTGGTTGTTTATTTTATTTTTGATAAAACTTTTTTTATGAAAAACATTGTCATTTTTGGCTCTGGTTCTGGTTCGAATGCAGAAAATATTTTCTCTTATTTTTCTCTAAGAAAAAACATTTCTGTTTCTCTTTTTGTTACAAATAAAAAAAATTCTCTTTTTGTTGATCGAGCAAGAAGGTTAGGTGTTANTNTTTTTTTTATTGCTGACAAAAATTTTTCTAATCTCTCTGATTTAATTTTACTTCTAAATAAAAANAAAACGGATTTAATTGTTTTAGCTGGCTTTTTACTAAAAGTTCCTTTAGTTTTAATTGACTGTTTCAAAAACAAAATCATTAACATTCACCCCTCTTTACTTCCAAAGTTTGGAGGAAAAGGAATGTACGGAATAAATGTTCATAATGCTGTTATTAAAAGTAACGAGTCCGTTTCAGGAATTACTATTCATTATGTAACCGAAAAATATGATGATGGTGAAATTCTTTTTCAAAAATCTTGTACCATTCAGCCAAACGAAACAGCTTATTCCTTATCTAAAAAAATTCAACTGTTAGAGCATAAATTTTTTCCTTTAATAATAGAAAAAACTCTTTATCAATGAATATTTCTATTTATACGGACGGTTCTTCTAAAGGAAACCCCGGTAAAGGGGGTTACGGTATAGTTTTGTTAAGCGGTTCGCATAGAAAAGAATTTTCTTGNGGATATAAATTAACAACTAATAACAGAATGGAACTTCTTGCTGTTATTGTTGGATTAGAAGCTATAAAAAATAAGTCTTCGAAAATCACCGTTTTTTCAGATTCAAAATATGTAATTAATGCTGTTGAAAAAAAATGGGTTTTTAAATGGAAAAAAAATGGGTTTTTAAAAAAGAAAAATGCCGATCTATGGAAAAGGTTTTTAAAAGTTTACTCTACTCTTTCTGTGTCGTTTACCTGGGTTAAAGGTCATTCTAACAATAAAGAAAATGAAAGGTGCGATTTTTTAGCTGTTTCTGCTGCTAGCAGCAAAATATTAAAACAAGATGTTTGGTATGAAAATTATATTAATAAAAATTCTAGTTTATTTTAAAATTTTACTAATTCCATAAATTGTTTTCTTCTTTTTTCTATTTTTTCCTTATCAACTTTAATTAATTTTTCTGTTCCAAATTTTTGAACACAAAATGACGCCATTACAGATCCATTTATAACTGCTTTTTTCATTGTTTCAAAATCAATTTTATCTTTTTTTGCTATATAACTAATAAAACCTCCTGCAAATGTATCTCCAGCTCCTGTTGGATCAATAACATCTTCTAATGGTAGTGCTGGTGCATAAAAAATTTTATCTTTTTCTAATAATAACGCTCCATGCTCTCCTTTTTTTATTATTAAAAATTTTGGTCCCATTTTCAGAATTTTTTTTGCCGCCTTTATTAAACTCTTTTCTTTTGATAGCTGTTTTGCTTCTTCATCATTAATAGTTAAAACATCTACTTCCTTTATTGCTTCTGCTAATTCCTCTAAAAAATGATCCATCCAGAAATTCATTGTATCTAATACTATTAATTTAGGTCTTTTTTTCATTTGATTTAAAACTTTTTTTTGTACACTTGGCATCAAGTTTCCTAACATTAAATATTCAGAATTTTTATATTCTTCTGGTAAAATTGGATCAAAATTTTCTAATACATTTAATTGAGTTTCCAAGGTATCCCTAATATTCATATCTTCATGATATTTTCCAGACCAAAAAAATGTTTTTTCTGCTTCTTTTATTTGTAACCCTTTAGTGCAAATATTTTTTTTCTTAAATAAATTAATTGTTTGTTTTGGAAAATCTTCTCCAACTACCGAAACTAGATTTATCTTATTAATAAAATAAGAAGAGGCTAATCCAATATATGTTGCTGCCCCTCCTACTATTTTATCTGTTTTTCCATAAGGGGTTTCTATTGCATCAAATGCTACTGTTCCTACTACTAATACACTCATTTTTTTTTCTGACAAATATATTTTATTATTTGTAGCTTTCTGTTATTTTTGTAGCTTATTTATAACACTCCTCCTTAGCTCAGTTGGTTAGAGCATCTGACTGTTAATCAGAGGGTCCTAGGTTCGAGCCCTAGAGGGGGAGCATTAAAAAGCCCAACATTTTTGTTGGGCTTTTTTCATATTAACCAAATAAGATTACCACACTTTATTTGTAACTTTTTTTACGATTTTTATTTTTTTTTGTTTCATCTATTTTTTAAATAGTTTTGTCTTTCCTCTTTTTATTTTCTTTTTTTCATCTTTTATTTCCACTTCTTTTTCATGATTAGGACAATCTAAATCTTTATTTCCATTAAATATTTTTTTTGTTTTACACGAAAATATTAACATTGTTATTATTAACATTAAACTTATCTTTTTTCTTTTCATTTATATATTAAGTTTACTTTTACGAAAATGAAGAACAAAAAAAAATCTATCATTATGTTCTCCTCTGCTTTTAAGAAAACTAAGATAAAAAATTCTTTAGTTTCTATTTTTAAAAAATTTCCAAATAAAAAATTTAATTACAAACAACTTGCTAAGATTTTACAAATTTCTGATTCTAATATTAAAAAAGAATTGATTTCTATTCTTTATATTTTAAAAGAAGATGGTTTTTTAATTGAATTTAATACTGGTTCTTTTTCTATTTCTAAAAAAAATATTTCTATTTCTTCTGTCGTTATTTCTTCTAATAAGTCTGGTGTTTATGTCTCTCTTCCTAAACAAAAAGGAGTTGCTGTTTTTATAAAAAGAAAAAACTCTCTTTTTGCTCTCCCTGGAGACAGTATTAATGTTTTTTATTTTAAAAAGAAAAATTCTTTTTCTGGAATAATAAATTCTATAATAAAAAGAAAAAAAAATCAATTTGTTGGTTATATTGATTCGTCTTCCTCTAATTATTTTTTAATAGCAGATGACAAGAATGTTTATTTTGATATTTTTTTACCTAAGCAAAATATTAAAAATTCCTTCTTAAATAAAAAAGTTTTAGTGAGAGTTGAAAGCTGGGATCCTTCATATAAAAATCCAGTAGGAAAAGTTATAAAAGTAATTGGAGAAAAAAATGATCATAATTCTAATATAAATTCTATTTTATTAGATTTTGGTTTTTCTCTAAAATTTCCTGAAAAAGTTTTAAATGAATCTTCAAAAATAAAATTTTCTATTTCTAATTCAGAAATAAAAAAAA